>PLNF01000075.1 GCA_003141715.1 Bacteroidales bacterium
ATAAAAGAAGGTGTTTTTGTTTTCAATTCTCAGCCAGTTAACGGTCTTATATTCCTTGGTATTGCTATTGTTAACTTCCTGGCAATGACCTTCTCAAAAGGGAAAACAAATATTATGCTTGGTGTTTTTGCTATTATCGCGGCAGTATTAGTATTTTCTGCAACAGTCCTTGGTGCCAGTGTTGGTATCTGGGCGCTTCTTTCAATAGGTTTCTTTAACTCAATTATGTTCCCGAATATTTTCGCATTAGGTGTTAAAGACCTTGACAATTTTGAGATGCCAATGGCTTCAGGTATTATCAATACCATGATCGTAGGCGGATCGGTTATTCCGTTGTTAATGGGTTATTTCACTGACAGTATAAGCGTTCGTGCTGCTCTGCTGGTGCCTCTTGTATCTTATCTCTACATTGTCTTCTTCTCATTTAAGGGAAGCAAAATCAGATAGCTTGAATTGAACGTCATAATGCGTTATTAATATTTAAAAAACATATAAAATGAAAAGGGTATCAATTGGAATTGATATAGGTGGAACAAATACCGCAATCGGAGTAGTTGACAGCGAAGGTAATGTGCTGTATGAAAGAAAACCACAGATGCCAACTCCACAGAAAATGGAAAACCCACATATGACTCAGGCTGTGTCTGATACATTAGTAAGCAAATATGTGAGCGATCTGACTGCAGAAATCAAAAAAGCCATTGAAGTTGTAAAACAGATAAATCCCCAGATAGAAGTGATAGGTATTGGCATTGGTGCACCAAATGCCAATTACTATACCGGAACTATCGAATACGCTCCGAATCTTCCTTTTGTGGGTGTCGTGAATTTTGCTTCACTTATACATAGTAATTTTCCTGAATTTAAATTTGTAAAACTGACTAATGATGCCAATGCAGCTGCCCTTGGTGAGATGATCTACGGAGGTGCAAAGGGGATGAAAAATTTTGCAATGATGACTATCGGCACCGGGCTTGGAAGCGGTCTGATTGTTAACGGCGACCTGGTTTACGGGGCAGACGGTTTCGCAGGCGAATGCGGACATGTAACAGTTGTTCCTGAAGGACGTCTGTGCGGTTGCGGTGGAAATGGCCATCTTGAAGCTTACTGCTCTGCTACAGGTATCAAACGTACTGTTTATGAACTTCTGGCAAAATATAATCCTTCAGAAAGCCCGCTTTTGAATATCCCAATGAGCGAAATGTCATCAAAAGTTGTTTTTGATGCTGCTGAAAAAGGAGACCGTATTGCTAAAGAGGTCTTCCAGATAACCGGTGAAATTCTTGGCCGTGCATTAGCCGATACTGTTCACTATCTGAGCCCGGAAGCAATATTTCTTTTCGGGGGTGCAGCAGCAGCAGGTGATTACATCTTTAAACCTACAAAAGAGAGTATGGAACGCCACCTGATGCCTGTCTTCCGTAATAAAGTTAAAATCCTTCCTTCAGAGTTGAAAGAGAGTTCTGCAGCTATTCTTGGAGCAAGTGCTCTCGTATGGAAGGAGATCGAGAAAAACAAACAGTAGATCATTTCTCAAGATAAAGAAGATCATATTTAAAAAGAACATCCCTGGTCAAACCTTTTTGACCAGGGATTTTTTTCACTCTCGCAAACCCAATCTTTAATATTCTATTTCCTGATTCCGGTTTCCTAATCCATTAAGCAGTTCAATTCCTTTTGAAGTTCCTACGCGTGAAGCTCCTGCTTCAATCATTGCAAGAAATATTTCAGTGGAATGGATACCACCACTGGCTTTTACTTTTAAACCTTTGGGGGACACTGTATCATACATAAGTTTTACTTTCTCAACAGTTGCAGGTTTGCTGCCTCTTAATAAGCCAACGGATGTCTTGACAAAATCAGCACCAACTTCAGCCACTATGTTGCATGCTCTGACAATTTCCTCCTCTGATAAAAGTTCAATTTCGATTATTACTTTCAAAAGCGCATTTTTATGTCTGACCTCTTTCAGAACAGCGTCTATGTCATGCTTGACATCGTCAATCTTACCACTTTTGAAAGCTGATAGATTCATTACCATATCTATTTCATCTGCTCCCATTTCCAGATAAGTCCTTGCCTGCTGAGATTTTATTGAAATCATTTCATTCCCGAAGGGGAAACCGACTACGGTGTCAAGTTTTACACCGGAATCCTTAATTATCTTTTTTGCAAGGTTAATATAATAAGGAAAGACAACCATAGAATGAAAGGAGTGTTCAATGGCTTCATTACAGAACCTGATTATTTCCAATTCTGAGGCATCCATTTTTAATGGGCTGTGGTCAATGAATTTTGAATATTTATTAATATCCATTTAAGTGTTTTTAAGTTTCTAATTTTCAGGAGAAACAGGATTAAAAATAATGCAAAACAAATTAACTACCTTGTAAATTCGAAAAAACTTGACAAATTCCACTCAGTTTTATTAAATTCGTTGCTCCGATTCCTTCTATTATATAAAATGATCCGGGAACGGACAGATTTATTTAACTTAACCCATATACGCCATGCAATATTCCAGAATTCTGCTCAAACTTAGCGGGGAATCACTTTCAGGGACTGGGAATTACGGAATCAGTGATACTGTTTTAAATGAATATGCAATACAGGTAATTGAAGTCTTAAATAAAGGCTGCGAAGTGGCAATAGTTGTCGGGGGTGGAAACATATTTCGTGGTCTGAGTGGAACGGAATCAGGATTTGACCGATTAAAAGGTGATCAGATGGGTATGCTGGCAACAATAATTAACAGCCTTGCTCTTGAGAGTGCCATCATCAGACTAGGCGCCAAAGCTAAGGTATTCACTTCAATAAGGATGGAACCTGTAGGAGAACTCTATAACAGGGACAGAGTTCTGGAAGCAATGAAAAACAAAACAGTATGCATCCTTTCGGGAGGCACCGGTAATCCATTCTTTACCACTGACACCGCTGCAGCCCTGAGAGCAGTGGAAATTGGGGCAAATGTCCTTCTTAAGGGTACAAGGGTAGATGGTGTGTATACCTCCGATCCGGAAAAAGATCCTACTGCATTAAAATTTGACCGCATTTCTTTTGAAGATGTGATTAACAGAAGGCTTAAAGTAATGGATTCCACTGCATTTACAATGTGCAGGGAAAACAATATGCCAATAATAGTTTTCGACATTAATAAACCCGGGAATCTCAGTAAATTGATTGATGGAGACACGATCGGGACTCTGGTAATGTAGGGATCCGTCGCGACTGATCCCTACATTGATTAATATTCCGCCTATTTTACTATTTTTGTTGTACAACTCTCTAACCTGAACCTTATGAACGAAGAAATTGAACTGATAACTGAAGAGACCAGGGAAAGAATGGAAAAAGCTCTTGAGCACATCGAACATGAACTTGCCCGCCTTCGCGCCGGAAGATCTAATCCTGCTCTTCTCGATGGTATTACAGTTGACTATTATGGAGTTAATTCACCATTGACCCAGGTTTCTAATATTAATACTCCCGACCCCAAAACGATTCTTATACAACCCTGGGAAAAAAATATGCTCGGGACAATAGAAAAAGCAATAATGGCAGCAAATATCGGACTCACACCCGTTAATAACGGTGAAGTTATCCGTATAAATATACCTCCTCTGACAGAAGAAAGAAGACATCAGCTTGTTAAGCAGGTCAGGAATGAAGGCGAAACAGCCAAGATCAGTATTCGTACTGCAAGGAAATGGGCAAACGATGAATTGAAGCAATTACTTAAAGACGGGTTGCCGGAAGATCTCGAAAAAGAAGCTGTCGATATAGTACAGGAGATGACGCACTCCTATAACACAAAGATTGATAAAGTGATGGACATGAAAGAAAAGGATGTTATGACAGTCTGATATTCTTTAACCCCCTCGCCCTTCGGGCACTCCCCCCAAGGGGGGAGAAAACTTGCCCCCAAGTGTAATCTGACTAAACGGATGAGTATATTCTCCCCCTTGGGGGAGATGTCGCGAAGCAACAGAGGGGTCCTTTAAATTAGTACCTAACTCCTCTTAACCCTGATGTACAATTTCTGCACATTTCTATCATATGGCGACCCGACAGAATGCTTTTTCTGAAAATCCTGTATTTGAGTCCATTCCAGATTTTACTAAATGAATCCTGGTTTAGATCACCCATTACATATTCAGCATCTTTATCAAAACAGCAGGGAACAACTTTCCCATCCCATGTAATTACCGGATTAAACCAAAGTCTTGCACATCTGTCAGGTAAGGAGTTTTTTATTGAAAATTCCCCATCCTTAATCTTGTATCTTCTGAATCTCCTTTCTGTTGGCAGCCATGAAGGGATATCTTCTTTATTTATGATCTGCATCGACTTTAAACGCAGCGATGCATGAACGCTTTTTGCAAATTGTCTTACCTTTGGTATCTGATGCTCGTTAAATCTGTTCACCAGAAATTGTATCTCAATTTTCAAAGATGAATTGTGTGTGTTTTTTGCATGAGTCACATTGTTCAGTCCTTCAATTACACGATTCATACTCCCATTGACCCGGTATGTTGAATAGGTTTCCTGATCCATACCATCAAGAGATATTATCAGTTTATTTAATCCCGACCTGACAATCTGTTCTGAATTTTCCGCTGACAGAAAATGACCGTTAGTTGAAACAATGCTGTTAGGTTTCAGACAATTGCCTACAAAAGAGAAAAATAAAGGATGCAACATTGGTTCACCCTGAAAATAAAGATTTACATTATAAAGGTAAGGATTGAGCTCCTTCATAACTTTTTTAAAAAGCTCAATATCCATAAAACCGCGCTTTCTTCCCATCAGGCCTGATCCTGACGAACAGTCAGGACAGTGAAGATTACATTTATTCGTCAGTTCTGTACTAATGGATACAGGCATACCTTTTATATCTGTTTTGGCTGTAGCAGAGCTTTTAAGATATGAATATACTGCCTTGAAAAGATTAACAGGTTTAATAAGCCTTTCTATCATTGAGTATTAATGATTAATAAAGTAAGGTAAGAAAATAATTTTAACAATAATCATAGGGTATAATAACGACTCAATGGTCATAGTGCTGAAATGGGAAGAATACAGTATTCGAAAAATAAATTAACTCAATTTTTTAACTTAATAAACAAAGCCATGAAAACTTTTAAACACATTTCGCTAATTGCACTGGTCCTTCTGCTGGCCTTTATGACCCAGAATGCATCTGCCGGGAATCTTTCAGGCAAGAAGAAAAGTGACCAACAGAATCTTGTAATAATCAAAGGCAAAGTTATTGATGCAGAAAGCAGAGCTCCTCTGGTATTTGCAACAGTTGCTATAAAGGAATCCAATGTGGCTATTGTAACAAACATTGATGGAGAATTCATTCTTAAAGTCGGCGACCTTTCAAACTCAAAAACTCTTGAGGTATCTTTTGTGGGATATAAAAGCAAGACTATCCCTTTAAGTGAGCTTAAAGATAACGGCTCCAAAAACGTTATCGCTCTTGATGCAGCTCCTATTCCTATCAAAGAGATTGTTGTAAAACCTCTTGATCCGGTAAGTATAGTGGAGAAAGCTATAAACAATATAGGTAAAAACTACGAATCGGTTCCTAATCTGATGACAGCATTTTATAGGGAGACTATCCGAAAAAACCGTACATATGTATCAATCGGAGAGGCTGTTGTTGAGATCTTCAAAGCACCTTATAATAATGATTTACGGTTTGATGGTGCAAGGATTTATAAAGGAAGAAAAAGTTCCGACGTTGAAAAAATGGACACAGTACTATTTAAGCTACAAGGGGGACCAGTAAGCGTTTTGGAACTTGATCTTGCTAAAAATTCTGAGTCAGTTCTTACTAAGGAGGCTATGCAGAATTACAATTACAGGATTAGTGGAGTAGTTGAAATAGCTAACAAACCACATTATGTAATTGAATTCATTCAAAAACCATCAGTTGAAATGCCCTTGTTCATGGGTAGTCTGTACATCGAAATGGACTCATATGCCATAACTGAAGCAGAATTCGGATTCAACCTCTCAAACAAAGAGGCAGCACAGTCAATCTTTATCAGGAAAAAACCTCTTGGAATGAAAGTAACTCCTGAAATTGCCACATACAGAACCAAATATCGTGAACAGAACGGAAAATGGCACTTTGAATACTCGAGGGCTGAAGTCAAATTTAAAGTCAGCTGGGCTAAAAAACTCTTCAATACTTATTATACTACCATGTCAGAAATAGCCGTAACAGATCGTACTGACCAGGAAGTTATTAAATTTGCAGGGAAAGATAAAATAAAGTACACCGATGTATTTTCAGACAAAGTTACTGCATTTACTGATAAGGAATTCTGGGGAGACTATAATATAATAGAACCTGACCAGAGTATTGAATCAGCCATACGCAGACTTAGCAGAAAGCTTAAATTCAGCGACAGAGAACAAAACAAATAAGATCAGATCTATGATCAGGGACACTGAAATAACAGGGAGGATCAGAAATGGCGATGTAGGACAGTTTGAGTCGCTTTTCCGATCCTCCTATGTTTCCCTGGTACGATACGCCAAGACGCTGATAAAAGATCATGATACTGCTGAAGAAATAGTTCAGGACCTGTTTTTTAGAATATGGCAGGATAAAGAAAAATTAAACATCGAAAGTTCTTTGAATGGATATCTCTTCAGGTCAGTTCACAATAGATGCCTTCACTATATCGAACATACCAGGGTTATCGAACGACATGCTGAAGAGATGTCACACAGCCAAACAGAAAGTCAGGAAAGTCCTTCCGATATCCTTAATTACAAAGAACTGCAGGAAAAGGTAGCAAGGATACTTGAAAAACTTCCCGAAAGATGCGGAAAGATATTTACCATGAGCAGATTTGAAGGACTTAAATATGCCGAGATCGCAGAAAAACTATCTGTCTCGGTAAAGACAGTAGAAGCAAATATGGGCAGGGCATTAAAAGAATTCAGAAAGGAATTAACACAATAATGAAAGAGATGGAAAATATAGAGAGATTTACCGATAAGGAGTGGGCGGAACTTGCCTCTATCCTTTCAGATGAAAAGGGTGAACAGACAGATCTCCTCGACCGGTTTATGGCAGGCGATACAAATAATTCAGGTAAAATATGGAAAGATTTAAAGAATATGAATAATCAGGAAGAAATAGATGTTGATAAAGCCTGGAATAATGTTCATTCAAGGTTGATAGAGAATGGCATTAAAACTAGTGAAAGCCCTGTCCGTATAAGCTTTATGAGAAGCACAATTATGCAAATTGCTGCTGTTGGACTTATTTTATTGGGTCTCGGAACTGCTGCAATTTATATGAATAATTCAGACTATTTAAGCAAAAAGATTACTGTTGTTGCAGGAAATGATCAGAAGAATATCCTGGTTTCTCTTCCCGATGGAAGCTCGGTTTATCTGAACCGTAATTCTGAATTCAGCTACCGGAAAAATTTTGGCATACGCGGAAGGGATGTAAAACTTACCGGAGAAGCTTTCTTCGAAATATCCCCTGATGTATCAAAACCTTTTATTATTGATGCCGGGAAAGCCAAAGTAAAAGTTGTCGGAACATCTTTTAACGTGATTACAAATAACAGGGAATCTGCAGTTGAGGTCTTTGTAAAAACAGGAAAAGTTCTGGTATCCAATAATTCAGGATCACAATCCATTCAACTCGATCCCGGCTTTGTGGGAACTGTGAATTCAAAAGCATCTGCCAAAATTGTTAACAGCGACCCAAACTACCTTTCATGGAAGACCGGTTACCTGTATTACAGCGACCAAAAGTTAAGTGTTGTATTCAACGATCTTAAGAAAGTATATAATATGGATATTGTTGCTGATGATCCTCTGATTCTCGAAAATCCGTGGCATTCCCCTATTGATAATTCGTCACAGGAAACAATAATTCGTTTAATTTGTACTAGCTTTAACCTGGGTTACACAAAAGATGGCAATGTTTACCATCTTTCAAAAAAATAACTCATCTCTGAAAAATGTCATCTTCCAATGGCAATAGAGGTATAAAGTTTCTGGCCATTGCATCATTCCTCTTGCTGATCCTTCCACAAAGAATGGTATGCCAGCAAGGCATTCTTGATTCAACATTTACCTTCAGATCGGGTACAGTTAAAACAGGCAATGCACTGGACATAATTTCCAGGCAGACAGGTTACAACTTTACTTACGATAGCCGTCTTATTGATCAGGAAAAGAAGACGGTGATGACTTTCAGGAATACAAAACTCAGTGTCGTTCTGGATAGTATCCTGAAAAACGATTCCCTCGTTTTCTCAATAATTGACAGATATATCATTATTTCACATGCAGAAAGGCACACTGCACTTCCGGCAGATTCAACAACAGCTGAAAAAGCAAAATATATCACCGGGAAGATCGTTGATGACGAGACTTCAGAACCATTGCCTTTTGCAACAATCGCATTAAAGAACAAGGGAAAGGGAACTGTCTCCAATAATAATGGTAATTTTGGCATGAAAATCACATCTGATTTCTTTAATGATACCCTTTCCGTCTCATACCTTGGATATCTGGGAAGGGAAATCCCTGTTAAAAAGGCTTATGGAAATAACCTGACAATTTCGATGAAGAGAGAATTCATCTCTATTCCCGAGATCATCATCAAAAATCAGAATCCACAGGAGATCGTTTTACGGGCACTAAAGGCAATACCTCATAACTATGGGGACACACCGGCATTTATGACAGGCTTTTACAGGGAAGGCGTTCTTAAAAAGGCTGACCTTCAGACCTATTCCGAAGCAATATTGCAGATTTATAAAAGTGCATACTCAGGAACTCTTTATGGCGATCAGATTAAGGTTTACAAAAGCAGGAAAATTGAAAACACGGACCGCAGTGACACGCTTGCAATAAGACTCAAAGCAGGTCTGAGCACATGTCTTGAACTTGATGGGGCAAAAAACATCTTTGATTTCCTTAGCAGGGAGAGTATGACGGACTACACTTACAGGTTGACAGATATCGTTACCTATGATGATGAAACCGCTTACGCTATCGAGTTTGAGCAGCATGAAAATGTTGACCTTCCACTATTTAAAGGCACTATGTATATCAATACAGTTGATTACGGCATCCTTAACGCTGAATTCGAAATCAATCCAAAGCAAATCCATAAAATGAAAGATACGTTTATTACGACCTCCTCACTTGGATTTAACACCTGGCCTGTTTCAGTTAAGTATTCCGTGAGTTATCGGAAAATGAACAACAGATATTTTTTAAATCATGTAAGAGGCGATCTGATTTTCTCTTCAAGCCATAAGAAGAAGCTTTTCAATACCCAGTTTAAAGTATTTTTTGAATTGGCGATTACAGAAACCGAATTAAAGAATGTTTCACGGTTTGATCGGGAAGAACTTGCCCCTATTCATTCAATTTTCTCTAAGACAATCAAAAAATATGATCCCTTATTCTGGGGAAATCAGGATTTTCTGAGGCCTGAAGACAATCTTCTTTCGGCTCTTAAAAATATGAATGTGAAACTGCAGGAGTTTTCGAAATAACTCAAATATCTGCGAAATCCATTAACCGTTTTATTTTGCCCCCCAACCCCCCTAAAGGGGGGCTAAATCTCTAATACCTAGTGAAGTCACGGTATAAAACACAGTATTAGTCCCCCTTTAGGGGGAAGGACGCAAAGCGGCCAGGGGGCACTACTCCCGAGACAAAATCCTATTAGCGGGAAGGTTGGGAAGGGGGTCAAAAACGAAAAATGTCTTTAGTAATCTTATTGAATTAGTATTTATCAATCAACTTGTACAATTCTGTCAGATCAGGAGTCAGAATGATCTCCGTTCTTCTGTTCTTCTGACGAGCGTCTGTAGTATTGCGCTCATCTACAGGCAAATATTGACTCCTCCCTGAGGCAGTTAACCGTTTTGCATCAATGTTTGATCCTTCGAGCAGCACTCTGATAACAGTAGTGGCCCGCTTTACGCTCAAATCCCAGTTGTCTTTTAACTGACTGTTGCCCGGGTTATAAGGAACATTATCAGTATGTCCTTCGATCATGATCTGAATATCCGGATTTTTTTCAAGTACTCCTGCCAGTTTTTTCAATGCGTTTTTTCCGTTGGCATCAATATCCCAGCTGGCTGATTTGAAAAGGAGTTTTTCATCAAGTGAAACATATACTTTGCCATTCTTCATTGTTACCGTAAGTCCATTGTTCTCAAAACCGAGGAGAGCTTCAGATACTTTGCTCTTAAGATCCTGAACAATCTTTTTCTGCGCATCGAGTATTTTTTCAAGTTCAGCCAATCTTGCATTCCTTTTTTCCAGCTCAAATGTAAGCTCGTCAAGCGAGGCTTTCTTTGTATCAAGGTTCTGCTCGAGCTGACGGAGAAGATCTTCTTTTTTCTGAAGGTTTTCCTGGGCTGCCTGAAGTTCTGTAAGTAATTTTTGAGTCTCTTTCACATTCCCCTTGATCAGATCTTCCTGGGCATTCTGTAATTCGGTATATTTTGTGGAGATTTTATTATAATCATTTACAGCCTTGTCGCGTTCATTTTGTGCAGCTGTAATCTCCTGCTGAACGGTACCGGCTTCTTTTTCAAGCGAGGCAAGCTTCGCTTTAAGTTCTTTGTTTTGCATCTCAAGCCCGATGTTATCGGTTTTGAAAGCATCCCTCTCATTCATAAATTGTTTGCTGGTATCCTGCAAACTACTGAACTTCTTTGCGGAAACACATGATATTGAGAAAATTACTAAAGCAAAAAACCCCGGGATGTAAAAAATTGATCTCTTCATAACCTCAATTTGATTTTATTTATAACATCTTCTCTGCATGAAAATTGTATCTCACCCATCTAATTCCGAAACAAAAATAAGAAAATCCCGGGTATGCTTCAGCAAACACTCAGGAATAATAATTGTTATATTTGTCGGTTATTTCTTTTAACCATCTCTTAATGGACAGAGAAGAGAATTTACTCTCTAAAATATATACTCCTGAAGATCTCAGGAAACTTGATCCGGGCGACCTTGTACAGGTGAGTTCTGAACTCCGGCAGTTCATTATAGATGTTGTATGTAATAATCCCGGACATTTCGGAGCAAGCCTGGGTGTCGTTGAGTTAACCGTAGCTCTTCACTATGTCTTTAATACACCATACGATAAAATTATCTGGGATGTCGGACATCAGGCTTATGGACATAAAATACTTACAGGACGACGTGAAAAATTCTCTACTAACAGAAAATATAAAGGAATAAGTGGTTTCCCAAAGATGGCTGAAAGTGAGTACGATGCATTTGGCACCGGTCACTCATCAACGTCCATATCGGCAGCTCTCGGTATGGCAGTTGCTGCCAGTGCTAAGGGAGAGAGCCGGCACGTTGTAGCAGTTATTGGCGATGGCGCAATGACGGCCGGCCAGGCTTTCGAAGGTCTCAATAATGCAGGTATCGGTAAGTCCGATATACTTGTGATTCTTAACGATAACAACATAGCTATTGATGCTAACGTAGGCGCTCTGAAGGAGTATCTCCTTGATATTACAACCAGTAAAACATATAACAGGTTTAAGGACCGTGTATGGAAAGTCCTCGGATTATTCGGGAAACTTGGACCAAATGCACGAACACTGGCTGCCCAGATTGAAGCCGGCGCCAAAAGTACGATACTCGACAGGAGCAATCTTTTTGAAGGGCTCAATTTCAGATATTTCGGTCCGATTGACGGTCATGATGTCCTGCACCTGACCAGAGTCCTTGAAGACCTGAAGAGAATCCCCGGACCAAAATTACTTCATTGCCTTACAGTTAAAGGGAAGGGTTTCAAACAGGCTGAAGAAGACCAGACGAGATTTCATGCTCCCGGTATGTTCAACAAAAAGACCGGTGAGATAATCAACACATCAGTTGCAGATGCACCACTTACTTACCAGGAAGTATTTGGAAAAACGATTCTCGAACTTGCGGAGTTAAACAATAAGATAACCGGCATCACCCCTGCAATGCCTACAGGCAGCTCCCTGAACATTATGATGAAAGAGATGCCGGGAAGAACCTTTGATGTCGGAATTGCAGAACAGCATGCTGTAACATTTTCTGCCGGGCTTGCCACACAGGGAATGATACCATTCTGCAATATCTATTCATCATTTATTCAGAGAGCATACGACCAGATAATTCACGATGTTGCACTTCAGAATCTGCACGTGGTATTTTGTATTGACAGAGGCGGTCTTGTCGGTGCCGATGGTGCCACACACCATGGGTTTTTCGATATGGCATTTATGCGCAGTATTCCCAATATGGTTGTTTCTGCCCCTATGGATGAGATTGAACTCAGGAATCTGATGTATACAGCTCAGCTTGAGAAAAACATGTTTCCTTTTTCCATCCGTTATCCACGCGGACGGGGAATATTTACCGATTGGAAAAAACCATTCCTGGAAATTGAAATAGGGAAAGCACGTCAGATAAGTGAAGGCAACGACATGGCGGTTTTATCTATTGGTCATCCCGGGATAGTTGTTGCTTCTGTCGTAAATAAACTGGCAAAAGAAAACATATCTATTGCCCACTATGACATGAGGTTTGTCACCCCAATCGATAAAGATGTCCTTCATTCCGTTTTTAAAAAATTCAGTAATATAATTACAGTTGAAGACGGAGTGTTGAAAGGAGGATTCGGAAGTGCTGTTATTGAATTCATGTGCGACAAAGGGTATAACTCTGAAGTCAGACGGCTCGGCATTCCCGACTATTTTGTAGAACACGGTACCCAGGAAGAGCTGTACAGGGAGTGTGGATATGATGCTGAGGGAATAGAATTGGCAATCAGAGAAATTCTTGTCAGAAAACAAGACAAAGACAAAAGACAAAAGTAGAAAGATAAAAGTTTTTCATATTTTCGCAGTCCCTATTATTACGCCCGGATGGCGGAATTGGTAGACGCGCTGGTCTCAAACACCAGTGGCAGCGATGCTGTGCCGGTTCGATCCCGGCTCCGGGTACTTTTTCAGACGAATAAAGCCTTGATAAATAATAATATTGAGGCTTTTTTGTTTGTAGTTACTGAAACCTGCTTGTATATTACCACTAGGATGGTTATGATATATTATTATGCCACTAGCATTAGCTTTGATTGCATATTGCAATATAACCCTTATATCTGTTACAGTACCACTAATACCACCTTTTGAGATTGATGCAATCCCCAGGACTTTTATTTACCTGGTCAAGAGCATGAGCTTAAACTCATCACTATGTTCTAGGATAGTTCAGGTACTAATTCTCAATAAATATGTCAAGTGCATCCTTTGAGCATTTAACCTGTAGTCTCTCGGAAGCTTTGACCTTAGTCCTATAGACAAGTCTTACTTCAGATATATTAGTCTGTTGTGTTTTCATGTTGATTTGATTAATGATTAATAGAAATGAAAAGAAGTCATTTACTTGACTTTCAATGTTTAATTTAGTAACTTAGTGGATAACTATATAGACCTTTATGTTAAAGATCCATTTTGTTTTTTGGTTGCAAATTTGGAATCTTTCTATTTATCAAGTGAATGATTAAAAATTAATTAAATGAAAAAGCAAACCTTTTTAGAAAATGTCATTATTATAACTGGCGCATCGTCTGGGATTGGTAGGCATTTGGCATTACGATTTGCTGAACAAGGGGCATGGCTTGCATTGGCAGCTCGCAATGCAGAGCAGTTGGAAGAGGTTTCAAAACAATGTCAGCAACGAGGAGGTAAGGCTATTATTATACCCACAGATGTTGCAGAACAATCTCAATGCAAAAACCTAATTGAGCGTACTATTGAAAAATATGGGCGAATTGATACATTGATCAATAATGCCGGTTTCGGTATAGCATCCAGATTTGACGAATTACATGATCTTAAAATATTTGAGCAGATTATTCAGGTTAATTTCTTCGGGAGTGTATATTGCACTCATTATGCTTTACCTTATATAAAAGAAACCAATGGACGTCTGGTAGGAATATCCAGTCTTCGCGGCAAGTTTCCATCAGCAACAGCAGATGGTTATGGGGCAAGTAAACATGCAATGGCTGAGTTTTTTGAGTCCCTTAGAAATGAATTGTTTAACACTGGGGTCAGTGTAACAATAATTTATCCTGCATGGGTTAGCACAGGTATTAGTAGTAGGAATTTCAGAGCAGATGGTACTCCAACAGGCGAAATCTCAATTCATGAAAAAGGTGCAATGTCCGTAGAGACATGCACTCAGCTAATAATTAAAGCGGTTGCAACACGTAAACGAGAAGTTATAATGACATTAGAAGGTAAGTTAGGTTTGTGGTTGTACTTGATAGCACCAAAAATTGCTAATCAAATACTCAGGAAAAAGACAGGATAGTACTGAGAAATCAATCAGTAAAAAGCCTGATCCCAAAGTCCCAGGCTTTACAATTGCATAATTAATATGCTGATATATAAATGATTATAATATAGCGCAACTATAACAATTACGCTATAGCACTGTTTATAAACGATTTAAGCGGTTGTTGCATTTCGCTGATGCTGATTTTATAGAGTAAGATTACGACTTTTTTACGACTTGTTTAAGCCAAAGTCAATTTTATTTTATCAAAATTTCTTTCTTTTACCAAATGCCCAATACCCTATCTAAAAGACTCTATATCATTTGTCTTACAACTGGCTTCCCAAATACCCTCAATCAAATTCAGTCTGGCGCGAGCCGTCGCGAGTAGCAGACAATTTGTGAGACTATTTTTTACATGCAGGTTCAATCAGACACCTGAAATCAATTGATTTCTGATTAAATATTGCTTTATGCAAACGCCACAAATGCCGATTAAAATTGGATGTCGCAGGCTCGCACTTATCAATAGTGAGGGTTGTGATTTATATTGTATACCTAAGACATGAGATTTTCAACATGCAACATAAAGAGAGCAACCCGAACTCCTTCTTACCTGGTTAATTGTCTTTTATGCAACGTACAGACCAGCCATCTTGCTTACGTAAAGCAGATCTATGTACAGAGCTGTAATCGTAACCCATGTTACGGTACCAGGTGTACGCCGAATAGCCCCCCGCTGCTGACCACCAGCCACCATAGCTGCCAATACCGAGAAATGTACCATGGGAGATACGGCAGCCACTTGGAAGAGCTGTAAAACCGCTTTCGTTAGTTGCTTCTGTATTTGGACTTTTCCAATGTGTTGTACCCTCTTCTTTCAGTTTGCCACCAGCAACATTTTCACCACCCAAATAGGTTGTCAGGGTGTTCCAATCGGTATCTGTAGGTACGTGCCAATCCATTGGGCATAGTTTGCCCGTGTTTACTGTATACCAGTTATAAAGGTTTCCATCGGTCGCTTTATAGGTATCTACATCATTTTTGTACGAACAGTATGCAGGTGTGGTTAAGGCTTCCCATTTCTTATCATCTGTAACCAATGGTATGGCTTTACCATCATTGAATTTAGTGGTTTTTAAATTTTCTGCCATCCATACTTGATTGCCAATTTTAACGGTTTTATATCGTTCATTATCACGAGAATCAATAATATAATCATTTAGGGTAATTGAGGTTGTTTCATTTGCCGGAGTTACCAGGGTTTTCTCCTGAATTTCGGGTTGGACAATTTTCCCAGTGCTAAAATAAAAATTGCCGGTCAATGATGTTGATTCCCATGGTGTTTGTTGATTATTAGATTTTTGAGTAACAATATTCCTAACATTTTGAAACATCTCCAGAATAGTAATATTAGGAATCTTAATACTTTCCAGTATTGCCGAGGTATATAGTCCATTGTTACCACTACCATCTGAGGCGGTGCTTCCCGGGGAAGTTGCATAAGCAATTAACGAACCACGTGGAGCATTCATAAAAGCCAAACCACTACCATTTGCTGAACGTGTCCAACTTCTTTCAAATGGGTTATTCCTACAGGCATCAAGAATTATTATATTGACTTTTGTGCCACTGGCTTCCATTAGGGCCAAGACTCTATCAGCCTGTACGCAATCATACTCTACCTGCTGATCAGACTGAAGTTGTGCATCAACAGGTATTAAATAATTATACCCCTTTGACTGAATTCCATGACCCGCATAGAAGAACAATCCAACCTCATTGCCTTTTAGTTTCAAACCAAAATCATCTATGGCTTTCTTCATCTGGTTTTGGTTCAGGTTTACATACTCCATAACTGTGAAGCCAACACTTTGAAGTGCAACCTTCATTGATATTGCATCATTTTCAGGATTTGAAAGAGTACTGGAGATATAGTTACCATTACCGATTACCAATGCAACTTTTTTCTGTGGTTGGGAGGAAGTCTGTGTAGTTGATTGAGGTGATGAGGATAATGGCATTAAGAAGAGAACCATTACAGTTAAACTGAACCATTTGTTCAATGGTAAAAAACTTAACCTAATCTCCATAACATATAATATTTTAAAGGTTTGAGTATATTATTGCTTATTTAAACCAATACCTATGCATTCAAATTTATGAAAATAATTCAGTTATTATATTGCACAAAAAAAATAACTCATCCAGAAACGTATAAAAAATATGGTTGACCTCCCCTGTTATTCAGGCATCGAACAATGGGACGTTTTTAATAATTGAGGAAGCTTGTTATTGTGTTTGACTGTAAGAGCCTGAAGTCCTGACTACATTTGGCCGGTTAGATTGCAATTAACATACATAATTTAACACCAAGCACTTAACTCCGGCCACCCGTTAAACCTAACTCATTTGTAATTCTGGATATAGAAATACTAAAATAATTGCAATTTATGTTTATTATTTTTCCCAAAGACTGTTTAAGCTGAAGTCAATTTTATTATAAGTAAAAATCCATCCACACAAGATTTAACTCAGATGGGCAATAAAGGGAGCAACCCGAACACCTTGTAGCCTGGTTTAATTATATTTCTTCGAACTCATTTAACACTGCATAATATTCACCGCCACATTTAGGTATTAAATTACCTTCAAGGGACGCACAGCTTATTGTAATACTCACAAAACTTGGTATTGCTTTATACTGTCTCGATAATTTAGTAATCACATCATGTGTCTCATTTGGCACATACACTGGAATATTTGGAGCCAGGTCTGTTTTGACCCAAACATAATAATAATAGATATGGCTTTAATTTCAATAGGATCAATTATATAAGAGTTTTATGAGCGAATCGGTTTTGTCTTTGAATTTGTTAGTCACAAACTCTATGATTCTTAAATTTTGAATAACTTTATAGTTTATTGAATAATAGGACATAAATATCAACTAATTTATACTGATATGGAGAACTTAGTCTTCAAATATAAGATCCAGACTTTTGTCAAAATAGCGATGCTGGTTTTACTTTTATTATTGATCATACTTTTCTTTGTTCTGTCCGAAGATTCAGTTAATCAATCTGATTTACTGAAGTTAATTATTTTTGTTTTGTTGTGGGTAATCTTATTTTTTATCAGATCAGATAAATCCCACATCGGGTCAAGTGAAAACTGCCTGAAGATCAAATGGGTAAACTGGTTCAGGGAAATTGTCATTAAGGACTCTGAAATTGAAAAGATAATCCTTACCAGATTATATGTATCGATTAACAGGAAGGGGAAGAAATCGGTAAAATTAAGCCTTGAATCTTTAGAGAAAAATGAGAAAACGAAAATCTATGAATTCCTGCTCGAGTATTCAAAACAAAGAAATCTTGTTCTTGAAAGACAACTTAACCTTTGATCGTAATAAATAATAAGCTATTCTTGTTAAATGTAGTAGTTGACAGTCCTCATTGAAATGGCCTTAAATGGACTGTAGATGAAAAAGTTGCAAATTGATTCCAACAATTCAATCCACGTGTTCGGTAATTGCCCTTGTAACGCTTTACACATCTACTAAACTCGTAGCTGTTTACAAGAGATAGAACTTGAGCAAATACATACTCCCGCTATTCATAACCTTGTGATTTCTCACAAAGCTACCGCGCAAATCAAATCAAAAAATCAAAGAACGCTTATAATTAAATATATATCAATAAATTATAAATAATATTTAAAAGTTAACGCATCACTAATGTTTATAAATTTAAAGAAAATAATCAATTTAATATATTCTGGCTGAAACATGGCTAAAACATTTTCATCATTTCGATGCTTTTCATTGCTTTTAGTTAAAATAAAAAACATCTTATATGCCTATTTTATAGTATATTAATATGTAATACGAAGAAGCATAAAGCAATTATTCGATCCCGGCTCCGGGTACTTTTTCAGACGAATAAAGCCTTGATAAATAATAATATTGAGGCTTTTTTGTTTGTAGCTACTGAAACATAGCAGAAATGAAAATTCTTTATAGAATCAAAGACAGTAAAAAAGAGATAGCAGCATATATGATTGTCTATAAGAGGGTTGTAGAGCAACAGAATATATTTGCGCCCCAAATCCAAAATCTGATGACGAAATTATGAAGAAATACATTACGGCTTTGTGGGATGGTTCTTCAGAGGCCTCGAGCAAAGGTCAGCTAATTTCCTTTGTAATTTCTAAACAACTAAAATGGCAGACAATACTTTCATCTCTAAACAGGTAAGACACTCAGCAATTCAATAGAATATAGAGAACTTCTTGATATATACCGCCTTCTTCGGGAGTGTGAATAATTTTGTTTCTTTATTAAATTTTGTCCTGCTTTTTTTGATCGACCTTTTCATGAATGGATCCACCAAGGTCAGTAGCTTTTAAAATCGTACCTTTAAAGATAATCCTATTGGAACCTTCTCAGTGCTAAACAATCCAATGTAAGGACTGACTTTTACATTAAACCCTGTTTTATTCTTATCCCGAGATGCAAGATTATTAATCTTTGCTACATGTATAGCATCTGTAACAGCCCATATATCCACTCCAACCATACTAATAAGACCAACTGCTATCAAACCTGCAACTATGACTATGCTACCCTCATCCCCGGGTGAACTTTCAGTATAAGTATAAGATTGATTGACTCCTACAACAATCATTATTGCACCCCCTGCAAATCCTCCAAGGAATGCTGCACCACGCCCTACTTCACCTGAGATCATCTGTCCAAGTCCTGGAACTAAAAAAGAAGTCAAACCAGCTATTGAAGGGTTATAAGGATCTCCACCCTGGTAAGTGTAATTTTTACTTTTATACATTGTCTTGTTGAGACGATATTGGGCATTAGCTACCGAACTAATAAAAAGGATAACGATCAGACTTAAAAAACAAATTTTCATTTAGCTGGTTTTTTTGATCTTACTTAAATGACATTGAACATTTCAAGCATTAATTTAAATAACTTTATAATAGATGATCCTTTTATATACTACGCCAGCTATCATGCTTTTGTCTCTATATTATTACCTGATGAAGATATAATACGCGAAATCAGGCAAGAAACTTCCCATACTATCCAATCATTGTGTCAAAGTTATGAAAGACAATGACTCAAGTCAAATAAAAAACTAATCACCCAAAATCAACTCAGGGGGATGGATGTGCTATAACTGGTTCTTGAGAACTTTAAATCGAGGCTTTATTATTTGTCATTATTGAAATATTTTGGAGTTTTAGCAATAATTCTACACTCTTTTAGCTGACAGTCTGTTTTACTAATAACAGGAAGAGTATTCCAATAATAATCCTGTAATAACCAAAATATTTAAATCCATAATTCTGTACAATTCTCACAAATACTTTCACAGCAATCCATGCGGTAATAAAAGCAACTGCCAGTCCGAGACTCAGCAAGAAAATTTCATGCCCGGAAAATTCAATTGATGTTTTATACAAATCGTATCCGGTTGCAGCAAACATAGTCGGGACGGCAAGAAGAAAAGAAAATTCAATTGCCTGCTTTTTATCCAAACCGTTAAAAATTCCGCCTACAATTGTTGCTGCCGCTCTCGACACTCCCGGGATCATAGAGACACTTTGAAAAAGACCTATGAAAAAAGCATTCTTATACGAGATACTTTCAAGTGCTTCTGTTTTACTTTGCTGGCCGGCTACCTTTTTGTCAATCAGAATCAGAACTATTCCGCCTAAAATAAGAGAGATAGTAACAACTATCGGGTTGAACAAATAGGCTTTGATGTAAGGATATGCTAAAAACCCAATAATACCTGTTGGTATAAAAGCTATAGTAAGTTTCAGGTATATAGAAATCCCTTGTAAAAATCGTTTGGCATATAGCAACACTATAGCCATAATAGCTCCAATCTGTATAGAAATCTCAAATGTTTTTACAAAAGCATCTTCCGGGATATTCATTATACTTGAAGCTAATATCATATGTCCGGTAGATGATATCGGAAGGAATTCTGTCAAACCTTCAATGATGGATAAAACTATTGATTGAATAATATTCATTTCATTTTTTTAAAAATGACCTTTCAATTTGCCTGAAAGATATTCTTTTTTAGCATCTGATCGATGCCTGACTGATATTTTAATAAACAAAGAACAAAAATATTTTTAAGGACAGGATTAAACCTTTAAACAATCCGTACATCTAAGAGATGTTATAGAATTTTAAACTTCAAACTAAATAAAAGATTATGGAAATAAGAAAACTCATTTTCAGGTTATTCTTCTTTTTTATAGCAGGAACTCTTTCATTATCTTCCTGCAAGAAGGAATCTTCAGGCTCCAATGAAAACCCGCTAACAAACCAGCAGACTATACAGGTGCAAAATGCTGATGCCCAGGATGCAATAGCAGATAAAACGGAGGAAGATGTTGACAGCAAACTTGACGAACTGCAAAACAATAATTATGCAGTTGCCGGTATGAAATCAAACCTTGCAAATCTTACTGATACTGTGGTAATAACTGTTGATCACCCCGATACCACTACCTTCCCCAAAGTTGTTACACTTACATATTACAGCTATAAGGATAGTTCTGCAAATGAAACCATTATCAAAAACGGTAAAATAACTGTCACAATTACAAGTGCTAATCCTAACCATCGAAAGTTAGTTTCAAGATCCTTTGCATTTAGCAATTTTGCTGTAACCACAGATAGCACAACGATTAAGTTGAATGGTACACGTACAGTTAGCAGGCAAAAAGAGGCTGTTAAATTTATAGGGCTTCAATCGGTCAGGATTTCTGTTACTGACGACATTACTGCTGCCATGAACTTTGCCGTAGCAACTACCGGTGATACCGATACGCTTAAATTTACACGCAATGTGAATAAAGTGCGAACAGCCGTTTCCCATTTCAGAAATATTATATATAAATCTGGAGACATCCTTCACTTTCTTTTCAGGCATGTTGCTTCATCTGATACAATTATATATAACGGTACTGTTACAGGTATTAACGAAGAGGGTAATGCCTATACTAAAACTATTACTTCACCTCTTATTGTTACAGAGTATAAAGGCAGCCTGGTAGTCTCATCCGGAACAATAACCTATGTGGTTGGTACCGATTCATATGAGATAACTTTCCAGGCGGATCCTTCGCACAAGCATTTCACACTTGTAACAATTACAAACAATCTTACAGGCAAGACAAAAAGCTTCGACCGCAGGTTTGGACGTATATTTAAAAAATGGTGGTAGACTCAAACATACAATAGAAAAACCGGACATAGTGCCGGTTTTTTTGTACTTTCTAGTTATCAGAGATCTTTAAGCATCCAGATATTGCACCCGAAATGACCTGACTTACCCATTGGCCCCGGGATAAATTTAAACCCTGCTTTTTCATATAAACTGATTGCCCTGCTTAACTCCGGCAGTGATTCAAGATATAACTGCCTGTATCCAATTTTTTTAGCTGAATCGAAGGTTTTTTCCATCAATTGCCGCCCTATTCCTTTGCCTCTTTGCGATGCTGACAGATAAAACTTAACAAGTTCAGCACACCCTTCAGGCAACCCCGGAGTTGGATAAACCCCGCAACCGCCAATTATAACACTGGTCCCCTCAGCTATCCAGTACTCCGACCCGGCTGTCCTGAAAAGTTTATAAAGATTATCGGTAGTCGGATCAAAATAAACCGTACCGGGTCTGTGAATATTAAATTCCCTGAAGACAGTCCGGATAAGATCTGCAATTTCCTTATTATCCTTTTCTTCTATGGGCCTGAAGGTAATATCCATTTTTATTACAATGAGAACCAATAATTCAACTTAATAAGAAAAATATTATTGGGGAATATACTCCTGAGCTGTTTATATGATTCCCGGATAGAAGCGCCTGATTCCGATGAAGTTTCTGACCTTTCGGATGACCATACCAGATAAATGAAGGACCCAAGCCGGTATTCCCATTTTGCAACCAGATTAGAACGGAACTCATGAAAGTTAAAATCAGGGTTAGGAATTGAGTAATCTATCCTTGGCCCATTATCATAATCATACAGCTGATAGATTCCTTCAGAAAGTAAGGGATCCTGATAAACTGCAAACCTGTCTTCATAAAGCTTTGCCTTTGGATCCGTAATAAATTTTAACTGCGAATAACTGCCTCGCGATATAAAAGGGCTCCCATAATACTGAATTGAAAACTCCGGAGTAAGGTTCAGATCAACCCTGAAGGTCAGCCCCAGAGTTTTCTGATCAATTGTCCCTAGTATGTACCTGTTACCCGGCACATCATAACTTGTGGTTATATATTGCAGATTGTCATGGTTATTGATATAATTCATAGTCACTCCTATTTTAAGGTTGTTAATCGGACGATAGGTTATTCCGGGTTCAATCTGATAACTTATTGCCGAATTATTACCAGTAAACTGATAACTATAAACCAGGCTGCCTGTTATTTTTTTTGCCTGATCGGTATTCATACTACCCGATGAAGTAATTGTATATGGCATTATCATATCATACCCTCCCCGCAAAATTTTGGTGTCAAGGGTCTTTGTATGATAGATCTCATTTGCAGCGAAACTCCATTGATTTTTGAACACCGAGGTTAATGTGAGATTGACGCCCGAGCCAAGATATTCTCCATTAAAGTTCCATGTGTTGATTTCTTCGAGGCTTATATCACAAGTACTGAATATTGAATAAGGCTGATTTATCCCGTATGAAACCACATTGTCCTGATTTATTACATCAGCAGTAGTCATATAACCCAGGTCATTCAATTCAAGACCCGGAGAAAACCATGTTGCTCCTGTTGAGTATTTCCACAGCCCTTTAGAACCTTTACCGATCATAAACTTGCCTCCGTATCCGCTAAGTGTAGTGGCTGTAGAATCAAATTTAAGATAGCTGGCGCCAGGCCTCTGGTAATAGCGGGCAGACGATTCCTGAAGCGCAGTGATCGACTGCTTGCTTCCGTTTATGAAGCTGCCGATAAGTCTGGCATCAATATAAAACTCTTTGTCCTTCCAATGTGTTAACAGATCAAGACCTCCTGTATAAGCATTGGTGCTGAGCGATTCCAGATTACTGTTTGAAATATCGCGATTCGTAGATGTCAGCATTCCGCCAATTACAGTATTACCTGCGTTATAACCTTTTTGTATTCGTGCAACTGTGTAACTTGTCAGAGGTTCAACTATTAAGCTGCTTCTGTTTCCATCTTTATCGCTTAGCCTGGCAAATTCATTTGCAGTAACACTTTGTATTAAGCCAACTGAAAGTCCGTTTGAAGTTGTTCCGCTGAGCTTAAGCGCACTGATGATGGATGTCTTGTCAGGTGCATCCACAAAAAGGTTGTCATTCGGAGCAACGGAAAGTGTTGGCGCATGACCTATTCGCCTGGAATAAAACAGAATATTGTTGTTAAATTTATAATCAAAAATGGTCAATCCTTCAAGGAAAAAGGGTCTCTTTTCTTCATAAAAAGTTTCAAATGCCGTTAAGTTCATCACTGAAGGATCTGACTCAACTTGTCCGAAATCAGGATTGACAGTCAGATCGACCGTGAAGTTGCTGGAAATTCCGATTTTTGCATCAAGTCCTGCATTACCGCCCCAGGTCCGACCTTTGTCTGTAAATGGATTCCCCGGTTCTTTTTGCATTGTTTTAAGATCTCCCAGTGTGTATGGGGATATTTCAAGACGACGTGATTTTTTTAATCCTTTAATACCCCGCAGCTCGCCAAAATTATAGAGCATCCCCGGTCCGGTCTTACTCTGTATCTCCCAGTCGCTTTCTTCCTGGAGCCGTGATATCCAGCGCCAGACATGCAGTCCCCAAACCTGCTCGTCTTTGCGGCTGTATCGCAATTGGCTGAGAGGAATTTCATATTCAGCAACCCAGGCAGAATCCTCGAGACCGGTTTTTACCTTCCAGACAGGATTCCAGTTAAAATCCCAGTTAGCCGGGTTGAACAATACAAGATCAACCTTCTGGCCCCATGCGGTTACAGTAAACTCAAACCCTGTACGATAATCGCGGTAGCTGTCAAAATTTACTCCTGCCATATCGCCGACCTGCTCATCACGGGCGCCTGCCAGCCTCATAATTTTTCCGGGTTCTCCATCATACGCACGAATGGCAACATAAAGATTCTTGTCATCATATTGTATATTCAATTCGGTCGGATATGTGGGTTTCGCCCCTTCATTTGGAATCCATTGTCTGAAGTTGCCTGCCCAGGTGCCTTTCTTCCAGCATTCGTCATCAAGCTTTCCGTCAATAACCGGTTTTGCTGTGGCCAGCCGTGAAGTGGTATAAACAGGTTGCTTTGGAGAATTTTGAGTGTAAACTGTATCCTGAAGGTTTTCAAATGCTTCAACAGAAGGTGAAGAATATGAACGGAAGTTAAACAGAGCGGTAATAATAATAAAAATCAGGATTTGGTTAACAATTTGGGTTAATTTCATTTCAAATTATAAAGGCAGGTTTTTAGTAAAAATTTATTCAAATTTATAAGAATAACTCATAACTGGAAAAGTTTAAGAATATTAATAACTTCCATTCAAGCCTTTGACTACTCTTTATATACATTTTTCCTTTTTAACCACGGACTGCACGGATTTAAACGGAGAAAGCACGGATTACGAAGTCCGTTTTAATCCGAGCAATCCGTTCTTTATATAATCCCCGTGACAGCGAGTAGAGCAATAATTAATATTGTCAGTCCGGAGATGCTTATCGGGAACCATACCGGGGCTATCCATGGTTTTGGAATAAGAAAGAGAACATCAATTGTTGTTAGTTTGGGTGGCCACTTTATTAAAATGTAAAGCGATAAATAATAGAACAGGTCCCAAAATGCAAAAGTCCAGAGAAAGAATATGCCTTTTTCAATCCACGACCCGCCTGTAAGATATGCTACAATAGAAAGCATTATTATTGTAGCGGCTTCCCGGGTCATTTCAATATTTAAATAACGCTTCGGAAATTTTTCAATCGATTCCTTATTTGATTCTGAATCGAGCATCCCCAGAGCTTTTCTCAGATATACCACAACAACACCTTCGAGATGAGCCATTGCGATTCCGAAAATTGCAAGTAATAATAATTTATTAATCATATTGCCCAATTTATTAATTACTTGTGGTTCAGGACAAATTCATTCACATTATCACAGAAAAATTTCTTATCCTGAAACATCATATTATGTCCGCTTTTAGGTGAAATAACCATGCTTTTATCAATTGAATTAATGCGGTTAAAAAAATCTTCACCTAATGCCTGGGGACAAGTAAAATCATATTTCCCCCACAACACCAAAACCGGAATTGTTACTATGTTCAGGGAGGTTGAAAATTGTGCTACTGCCAGTTCTTTATTAAAATTTGAATCTTCTGTGTAGAGAAAGTTACAAAGTATCGCAGTAAGAGGAATTTTATCTGGAATTGTATATTTTAATACCAGATTTACAATGTTTATATGCTTAATGCTATCAATATAGTTTTCTGCCTCAGTTGAATATGTTTCCAGTTGTTGTGATTCCTCGAGGCTGAAATTGCCCTGATGGGTATTACAATAGCTGATTATAGGTTGCCATTCGTCGACATTTCGTTTTTGTGAAACCTGATAATTTCCCTCTGTAAGCAACGCCTGTCTTGTAAGTGTGTCATTCAAAGGGTAATTATGGCTCCCGTCAACATCTATAATCCCTTTTATCATATTCTGATAACCCGGCCTGGTAATGAAATCTGCAGCAATTAGTCCCCCGAAACTATGCCCCAGTAAAAACAAACTCATGTCCTGCCCGTACCGGAACTTAAGAACCTCTATCACTTTTTTCAGATCTTCAACCATCTGATCAAGATGGAGATTTCCACCATTACTGGTTCCCTGCGAAGCTCCTGCATTTCTTTGATCCCAGTAAACTATTGCATATTTATCCCCGATATTCTGGCTTATATATTTTGTGTCATAGAAATATGAGCTCACTCCGGGTCCACCGTGAATGAAAAGGATAAATGTTTTGCTTGCAGTATTTCCCTGTACCAGGACACGCATGGACGCTCCTGCATTTTCAACATAGAATGTTTCAGAAACGTTTTCAGAAATGGTAATTTTCTCCTTCTGACATCCCGGTAACAAAAGTAAGAGGCTAAAGAAAAATACTTCTCTCATTTTTATTTTGATATTGTAACGGATTACTTACTTTATTTTTGGACCTGCCGGGTGTGTATCTGATTCCAAGTTCCAGAACCGGTCTGAAGTATATAGTACTGTTATATGGAAACATTGAGATAAGATTCATCTTTGCCACAGCCGAAAATGGTAGTTGCTTCTTCATCGAAAAATCATAGCCAAAACCTCCGCCAATTGTTATAAGAGCATAATTGTAGCCTGCAAGTTTTATAACAGAAACATTCCCATTATCATCTACCTTATAAGTTGTTCCACCCAAGAAAGTCCGGCTAAATCCAGGTCCAACGGAAAACTCAGAGATAAATCCTGTAAATCTGGTCCTTCGCATCACCCACTCGGCAGTCAGATATAAATTATCGTGGAAATCAGGATGATGATACCAGTTTAGATTCCCTGAAATAAACCTCCCTTTTGTAAAATACCTGACAATTTTCTGATTTTTTAATACCTGCACATTTACATAATAAAGCGGAAACTCTATACCTATGCTTAATCCCGGATAAATAATGGAGCTATTGTAAGAAAGCTTAAGATTAAAATGACTGGCAGATGAATCATTGATTGAGTCACATTGCGCCTGACACAATGTACAATAGACCAGCGCTAGTATGGAAATTCCTGTTTTCAGCTTATCCATTAAATGAGAACTTGTTGTCTGACGTTCAGGAGCTTATTAAAATACTGTCAAAAATTATTAGCTCCTCAAAAAACAAATAGCATCAAGAAACCTTCATGACAATTTTCAAATTGATACATTTTCAAATTTTCAAATTAATGAACATTCTGACAGCATGGTAACCAAAGTATAATCCAAAAAGGCAAAGGATAACTCCCAAACTTTTGACAAACGCTGAAATAATCTTAATGTTGATGCGCTTGCGGAATCGCACAATCAGGAATGCAAGGAGATAAAACCAGATCATACTGCCAATTGAGATGAAAAATGCATAGCAAATACTTATAGCAAGATGAAAAGAAGCCGGAAATTCTGTTTGGTCTACCTGATGATCTCTGTTTTTGAGTATTGGGATATTATCAAGTTTCTTAAGCGCTAAACTGCTGGAGTTTTCTATTTTTTTACCTTCAATATTACCGATTTCTTTTGCATTCTGATCAATTTTGACAGCCAACCCTCCGGTATGAAGACCAAGAGCTGCTATAAATGAAATCACTAATAAGGATGAAGTTAACCATCCGATAAATAATGTCGGATTAAAGAAGTTAATCATAAAACCGGTATAAAAAGCTCCTTTCTCTTTTTTCTTAATCTTCTCAATAATATGGCTTTTATCCTCAAGATGTTCAATATCGATTTTTGTTCTGTAAATCCTGTACCCCAGAT
Source organism: Bacteroidales bacterium (assembly GCA_003141715.1). GTDB lineage: Bacteria > Bacteroidota > Bacteroidia > Bacteroidales > VadinHA17 > LD21. The sequence continues at coordinate 27,912 of PLNF01000075.1, forward strand.
AAATAAGTAGTAAGGAGCCAAATGAAAATATATAAGGTATGACTGGTTTGTACAAGGAATATAGTTTGGTCAATCCGAAAACTGCAATAAATACATAAGTAAAATCGGCAAATGAAGCACCAAAGTTCACCAGGTTACAGTAACGTAATCTCCCTTTGAGTGCATTAGTGGTAACCAGGATGCTTATAGGACCAGCTATTGGCATCGAAAAAATGAAACCTGCCAATAAACCGGCAATAGACATGGTAATAATACTTTCTGTCATTACACTTTGTAGTTGTTTTGTAAGTGATTGAAACAAATACACCAGGAATATCTAAGAATACTCCTGTATAAATTATAAAGGTATAAAATATTTTTTCTTAAGCCATAGAGCCACATTAACCAGTCCGATCATAACCGGAACCTCAACTAATGGACCAATAACTGCAGTAAATGCCTCACCTGAGTTTATCCCGAATACAGCAATAGCAACTGCAATAGCAAGTTCAAAATTATTACTTGCAGCCGTAAATGAAAGGGTTACTGTTTGCTTATAAGTGGCACCTGCCCTTCTGCTCATGAAGAAGGAAAACAGAAACATGATAAGAAAGTAAATTATTAATGGAATAGCAATTAATATTACATCAAGAGGCAGTTTTACAATATATTCGCCTTTCAATGAAAACATTACTATTATAGTAAATAACAATGCAATAAGTGTAACCGGACTGATTTTAGGAATAAACCTGGTGTGGTACCACTCCTTACTTTTAACCCTTATTAATATAAACCTGGTCAGAAAACCCGCTATAAATGGTATTCCAAGATAAATAAAGACACTCCTGGCTATCTGTCCGATGGTTATATTATCTACTACTGAGTTAGTTGGAACTCCGAACCATCCTGGTAAAACAGCAATAAAAATCCACGCATAAACTGAAAAGAATAAGACCTGGAAGATAGAATTAAAAGCTACTAAGCCGGCGCAATATTCTATGTCGCCTTTTGCCAGATCGTTCCAGACAATCACCATTGCAATGCACCTGGCCAGCCCAATCATAATAATACCGTACATGTATGGCAGGTTTGAATTGTTGTGCCCGGGAAATAGTTTGAAGAATACAATTGCCAGAGCAAACATGAGAACCGGTCCAATTATCCAGTTCTGAATCAGGGATAGGCCAAGGATCCTGAAGTTCCTGAAAACGCCACCCAATTCTTCATATCTGACTTTTGCCAGAGGAGGATACATCATTAGAATTAAACCAATAGCAATAGGTATATTAGTGGTGCTTTCCGGTGAAGATTTTAATGAATCCCAGAAGGTAGCAATTACCGGGAAAAAATATCCGGAAAAGACCCCGATAAACATTGCAAGAAATATCCATAACGTCAGATAACGATCGAAGAACTTAAGTTTGGGTTTCATTTTAGCAACAGTTTGATTTTGAGTCAGAACAGCTGCACGTAGGTTCTGAGTTCCTTAGTATCCCATTAATAATGCCTGCAGCACAACCGACACCTGATTTCACTGTTATTGCATTTACCTGGCAATTTAATGCACATGCACCGCATTCCATACAATAATCTCTTCTTACTATGTGAGCCTTCTTCCCGGAAAGTTCAAAAACTTCGTGAGGACATACCTTTATACATATTCCACACCCGTTACATGTAGCTTCACACAAACTAAGTGTAACAACATCTGGCAGATATAATAAATCTTTCATAATCTTAATATTAAATAAATTTCCCGACAACCTGTAAAACAATACCAATTACTGCAAACCCTATCTGAAAGGGCACTGAGATCTTCATCTCTTTTTTGACTCCCGACAATGAAGTATATGTTGATGAACCCGTAAAATTCATTGCCAGGAAGGAGGAAATCGCTGTCATAATGAGAAACCAGGATATTATTTCAAAGATATTTCTTCCAGTAAATTTCGACAATAAAAGGATTAGAAAAACCACTCCCCCGGCATAAAATCCCTTTAGAGAAAATTGCCTTGCAGGAAGATACGGAAGAAACATCGGAGTAATTACAATTCCTGAAATATATGCAAGAAATACTTTCAAAATTGCAGGTCCGCCTTCGCCCGAAAAATCTTTGTAAGAAATACCGTTGCCGCTCAGTCCGGATATTAAAAAGAGAACTGCCATTGCTCCCAGGAGGTAAAATTTCCCATATATAAAATCATTGGGAATGAGCTTTATCCGGTCTTTAAAACCGAAAGTCACTCTCCTCATTTGTCTGTCGGCTCTATAACCATCACTGATAAATTTTTTTATATCAGATGCGCGAACCGGACCATAATGAACATTAAACCCGGTTTCCTCTTTAACCTTGTGAGCAGCAACCCCTGTAGCACCCAGCTGTGGCAGGATCAGCCGTTTGTGATTCACAACTTTTTCAAGCGATACCAGTCTTATCCTGTTCACAAGTTCCTTTGTACCGAATGTACCCTTACCTGCGGCACACCAGACATTTACTCCTTTAGTATCTAAAACCAGTATCCATCCATTCTCTCCTGATAGATTTTTACGCAGAGCATCGAAAGAAAGCTTGTAATTTGCAGTTACAAAAACATCGGATTCCGGATCGGGAGAACCAAAGGCATAGAGCCCGGGACTGACCCGGTAATTGTTACGATTAATTCCCCATCGCACCATAACAGCACCAAAAAAATCTGAGGAATTTAACTCAGTTGATACCAGTGGAACAACAGTACCCGAGACTGGAATATTCCCAATTAAAAAAGAATCTTTCATATCAAATTAAAAAATTATTATAAAACCTGTAAAATGTAATTTTTATTTCATCTCTGATTCTCCGGAATTCCTTAATAACCTGTTCTTCCGTTCCTGTGAATTTCGAAGGATCTTTAAAACCAAAATGCAGGCGATGTTTCACTTTCCCCTGAAAGAGAGGACATGTTTCATTAGCATCATCGCATACGGTTATGATATAGTCCCATTCATCATTCAGAAATTCATCCACTGACTTTGGTGAATTTTTGCTTATGTCAATACCGGCCTCATTCATTACTTTTATTGCCCCAGGATTAACTTTTGTGGCTGGAAATGTTCCGGCTGATTGCACTTCAATCTTACTGTCGAATGATTTTAAAAATCCCTGTGCCATCTGACTGCGGCAACTATTGCCTGTACATAAAATAAGTATTTTTCTCATTTACAATCAAATGTTAAAGGAATATTTATACCATTTAAAAAAAATTCTGCCATTTTCTTTAGCTCCCGTATATTCTTGAGATCTAAACAATAGCAGGTTTTCACCCCTTCTGTTGTACCCTGAATCAAGCCTGCATCCTTTAATTCTTTGAGGTGCTGGTTTACTGTCGTCCTTCCAAGAGGAATCTCATCAGCAAGATCGCCTGTAATACATGTTTTGGTTTCAGCAAGGTATTTCAGAATTGCCAGACGGGCAGGATGGGCCAAAGCCTTAAACAGAATCGAACAATTCTGGAGTTCCGGGCTGAAAAGTTCACTTTTGGTAAATGCCATGACATTAAATATTTGACGTAAATATACGTTAAATAATAATATGACGTATAAATACGTTACTAATTTTTAAAAATATTTTTAGCTCTGAAGTTTGTCAAACAGGTCCATTACAAATAACAAGTATCTGTATTACCTTTTATTCTCTTTCTCACAGGGGCAGGGGATCGGTTTATACTTTTTATATTTATGTTGTGTTGCACATCCGGCTGTGATTATAAAGATCAAAAACATTAAAATCAAAAAGTTAATAGCCTTTGTTCTGAAAATACATAGATCCCCGATTCTTCTTATTGACATATACAATAGTTTTTTATCACATACATTAAAATTAATTAATAATTCCATATCAATTCAAAGAAAAGCCAACAATAATTTTATTTCTATGGCTTAATCTTTTCGAATAGACCGATCAGTTTTGTCTTATAAATCTCAAACAATACGATTATAAGAATAATTACGGCCTCGGGAATTTTTAAAAAAATCTCAGTTGCTTGTTTATTCAAGAGTAGTTAATTAGTCTGATTAGCAAAACAATTATAAATTAATTAACTTTGAACCCTTTTAAAAATTATATAAACTCCGGATACAATGCCAGATAAAAAGGATCTGAAACCTTATGGTGAAAAACAGATTGCGTTCGATAAGCGCTATCTGGAAATGGCTCTTATCTGGGCTCAGAATTCATACTGCATCAGAAGGCAGGTAGGTGCTCTTATCGTGAAAGGAAAGATGATTATCTCCGACGGTTATAACGGGACTCCTTCCGGGTTTGAAAATATTTGTGAAGATGAAAATAATATAACAAAACCATACGTTCTGCATGCAGAAGCCAATGCCATTACAAAAGTTGCAAAGTCGAATAACTCAAGTGAAGATTCAACGCTCTATGTGACAACATCACCTTGTATGGAGTGTTCAAAACTTATAATTCAGTCAGGTATAAAAAGAGTTGTCTACTGTAACAGATATCATAAAACTGATGGCCTTGAACTTCTGAAACGTGCAGGAATAGAATTGGTATATATTGACCCTGAAAAAAAAATTTATGAACTACAATAATTCAAAAAAAATAGTTTTCCTTCCGGTAATATTGGGAATCTCGCTGGCTCTCGGTATTATGATCGGCCGGTATCTTCCATCTGATAAGGACTTTGCCCGGCCTTCAAATATGAGGTCAAGAAATGATAAATTAAATAGTATTTTGAATATTATTGAGTCGAATTATGTTGACTCAGTTAACCGTAACGATCTGGTTGAGAGCGCCATCCCGGCTATACTTAAAAAGCTTGATCCTCATTCTGTATATATTCCGGCAAAAGATCTAGCCCGAGCTAACGAACCTTTGCAGGGTAACTTTGAAGGAATTGGAATCTCTTTCACTATGCTTACCGATACAATCCTGGTAATAAGTACAATTCCCGGAGGACCTTCCGAAAAACTTGGTCTCCTGCCTGGAGATAAGATTCTGTATGTCAATGATTCTCTCGTTGCCGGCAAACATATCATTGACGAAAAGGTAATGGGGATGCTTAAGGGCCCGAGGGGGACGGTTGTTAAAATAAAAATACTTCGCAGTGGTCAGAAAGAGCTTCTTCCCTTTGAAATTACCCGAGACAAAATTCCTATCTACAGCGTCGATGTTGATTATATGGTGAATGATCATATCGGATACATTAAGATCAACACATTTGCCATGACAACCTTTGATGAGTTCATGAAGGGGCTCAGGGAACTTAAAGATCATGGGATGAACAGCCTCATACTTGATCTCCGTGGCAACTCAGGCGGTATCATGGAAGCTGCCATTCAGGTGGCAGACCAGTTCCTTAGGGAGGGCCAGTTGATTGTTTATACAAAAGGACGTGCTTCTCCCCGAAATGAAGCAAAAGCAACAGGTAAAGGAGCATTTGAGACAGGAAACCTTGTTGTTCTTATCGATGAATGGAGTGCATCGGCGAGTGAAATACTTGCAGGAGCCCTTCAGGATAATGATCGTGGAACAATCATTGGCCGGAGATCCTTCGGGAAAGGATTGGTTCAGGAACCCATTCCGTTCCCAGATGGTTCAGGAATGCGGCTTACCATCGCCCGTTATTATACTCCTACCGGCAGATCAATACAAAAACCATATAAAGACGGGTTTGAAAAATATTTCGACGATCTAAACCAAAGATATACCCATGGCGAGTTTGAAGTATCTGACAGTATTCATTTTTCTGACTCTCTGAAATTTACAACACCGGGCGGACATGTGGTTTATGGAGGAGGAGGTATAATGCCCGACAAATTTGTACCTGTCGATACGTCAGGAGTATCACCTTATTTCCTAAAAATAAGATCTTACATTTACAGATTTGCACTTAAATATACTGAGAATCACAGGGAACTGCTTAAGAAATATATTGAATCCGGAGAAATGGAAAAATATCTTGATAAACAGGCTCTTCTGGATCAGTTTGTTCAGTTTGCTGCAGCCAGTGGTATAAAGAAAGATCCCGCAGGGTTAAAAACATCGGGAACAATAATTCATACTCAGATAAAAGCATATATTGCCCGTAATATCCTGGATAACAAAGGGTTTTATCCTATCTGGGAGCAGATTGACACTACGCTTAAATATGCTATTGATTTTCTGAAGAAGTAAAACTTCTAACTCACAGAGATGGAGTTAATTTTTATCCTTAATAGGACTTGTGTGATGAGATTGCTTCGTCGCTATGCTCCTCGCAATGACTATCTCTTTTACTAAGTTCGGTTCAACTCCTAAACTGGAATAACCTCACTTACAGAGTCATTGCGAGCAAAGCGAAGCAATCTTATAACCCCATTATGAATTGAACCTAAAATACTTGTCCAACTACGAAATTTTATTTACAAATTCAGTAATTGCATTCAGTGAATTCTCTTCTTCTTCGACAAATCCCATATGACCTGACTTTTTTAGAATAACTGTCTTTGCATTTGAAGGCAGATTCACTTGTTTCTGAATAAGATCACATGGGATATAATTGTCCATTGACCCCAGTATCCACAGGCAGGGAACTTTGCCTTCTTCCATGAATGTCAGCCGTGAGGGGCGGATCATCATTCCGTTCAGAACTGCAATTATCCCTTCTCCCGGAATCCGTGAAGCAATATCTTTTGACCTCTGAAGTGCATCAGAAAACTTTTCAAGGTTTGAAGTGGCAAACATTCTTATTACGTTATCGGGATACATCAGGTTCTTCTTCCCCACTTTCACTATTTCAATTTCGCGATTTCTTTTTTCAAGCGCTGCAGGAGAATCAGAAAATGGCTGTGAGTGAAAAAGACAGTACCCTGAAAGGTTATCAGGAAAGAGTTCGAGGAAAGCCAAAGCAACATATCCGCCAAGAGAATGGCCGGTCAGGAACACTTTTTTAAGACCAAGATAATCAATAAGCCTTTTAATTGCCATCGCCATAAACTCCATGCTATGTACCTCTCCATAAACATCTGATAGACCACAACCTGGCAAATCCACTGTAATAACCCTGAAGGACGATGTAAGTTTCTCAGAAAAACCATTCCACACTTCAGACGATTCAAGGTAACCATGAAGAAGAACAATAACGTTGCCAATACCCGAATCAGTATAATGAATTCTACCTCCTCTGTATGAAAAAAACATAATAATAAATTTTTTGGTTTTGTAAAGGTAGCCAATTATCAACTAATGGAATATATCCTGATTGTCAGAATTGATTTGTGATAATTAGCATGTTAGTAAAATTGTAATTTTGATTTAATACTCCTAACTTTGATAAACTTCCTTCCGTAGCAAAAAGATAAACTCTAAACATTTCATAACCAATGAGTAAAGTTTTGTTTTCCTCAATTACCAAGAAATTTGTAATGGCATTAGCGGGTTTGTTTTTACTTACATTCTTGCCGGTTCATCTGATTATCAACCTGATGTTGCTTAAAAGTGAACCCCGGCCTTTTAACAACGCAGCACATTTCATGGCGACTTTCCCATTGATAAAAATAATGGAGGTTGTTCTGATTGGAGTAATAGTTATTCATGTTTCCTTTGGTATCTGGCTTCAGATCCGGAACTGGCTTTCACGACCTGTCGGATATGTCAGCGGTAACAAATCGGAAGTATCATTTTTCTCAAGGTTCATGATCTGGACCGGAGCTACTATTTTCACTTTTCTTGTCCTGCATTTCTTTAATTTTTATTTTGTTAAACTTGGACTGGTTGCAGGGAATCCTGAAGATTTTTATACTATTGCACATAATCTTTTTAAGATACCTGCATATAATTATATTTACCTTACTTGTTTTGCACTTCTCGGGTTTCACCTTTTTCATGCTTTTTCTTCAGCTTTCCAGACACTAGGGCTGAATCACAGATTATGGACTCCTGTTATTAAGATTGTTGCATTGGTTTATGCTATCATAATCCCTGCAGGTTTTGCTTTTATTTCTATCACATTATGGCTTTTCAGATAAATCCGGAAAGAAAAAATTATAAACATGGGAAAACTAATTTCAAAGATACCCGATGGTCCGTTGGCAATGAAATGGACCAAGTATAAAGCTTCGGTTAAACTTGTTAACCCTGCAAATAAAAAGAAGCTTGAAATTATTGTCATTGGAACAGGTTTGTCGGGAGCAGGTGCTTCTTCTGCACTTGGTGAACTCGGATATAGTGTAAAAACATTCTGTTACCAGGATTCACCCAGAAGGGCACATTCTGTTGCAGCTCAGGGTGGAATAAATGCAGCAAAAAACTATCAGAATGATGGAGACAGTACTTACAGGCTGTTCTATGATATGATAAAGGGTGGTGACTTCAGAGCACGTGAAGCAAATGTTTACCGGGCAGCTGAAGTAAGCAATCAGGTAATTGACCATTATACCGCACTCGGGGTACCCTTTGCACGTGATTATGGCGGAACACTCGATACACGGTCATTTGGAGGGGTTCAGGTTTCAAGGACATTTTACTCAAGCGGACAGACAGGTCAGCAGTGTCTGCTGGGAGCATATTCATCCTTAAACAGGCAGATTAAAAAAGGTAATGTTACTATGTATCCGCGCCGTGAGATGCTCGATCTTGTTTTAATAGACGGTAAAGCACGCGGTATAATTGCCCGTAACCTCTTAACAGGAGAAATTGAGAGGCATGCCGCACATGCAGTTGTGCTTGCCACAGGAGGTTATGGTACTATATATTATATGTCGACACTTGCGGTTAACTCAAATGCATCAGCGGCATGGAAGGCCCATAAGAAAGGCGCTTTCTTTGCCAATCCGAGTTTTGTGCAGATACACCCAACCTGTGTTCCTCAGTTGAATGAGTTCCAGTCAAAACTGACACTAATGTCGGAGTCGCTGCGTAATGACGGACGTGTGTGGGTTCCTAAAACAAAAGGGGATTCAAGACCCGCAAATGATATACCTGAAGAAGACAGGGATTATTTTCTTGAAAGAAGATACCCTGCTTTCGGAAACCTTGTACCAAGAGATGTTGCCTCCAGGGCGACAAAGGAACGCTGCGACGCAGGTTTTGGTATAGGTGAAACAGGACTTGCCGTAAATCTTGATTTCAGGGATTCAATTAAGAAACAGGGGAAGAAAGCTATCGAGAGCAAATACGGTAATCTTTTCGATATGTATAAAACCATTACCGGCATTGACTCGTATGAAGAGCCTATGCGCATATATCCTGCAGGGCATTATACAATGGGCGGATTATGGGTTGACTATGAGCTGATGACCACAATCCCCGGACTTTATGCTATCGGAGAATCCAATTTCTCTGATCACGGAGCAAACCGTCTCGGAGCAAGTTCTCTGATGCAGGCTTCCGGTGACGGATACTTTATCCTTCCAAATACAATAAATAATTATCTGGCAGACGAGATCCGGGTTCCAAAAATCTCAACCGATAAGCCTGAATTCGAAGAGACTGAAAAAACGGTTATTGAAAGACTTAATAAATTTATTTCAATAAAAGGAAAACAAACCGCATCATCATTTCATAAACGTTTAGGCAAGATAATGTGGGACTATTGCGGAATGGTACGAAACGAAGAAGGACTGAAGAAAGCGTTGGTACTTATAAAGGAGCTCAGGGACGAGTTCTGGAGAGATCTTAATGTTCCCGGGAAATTTACTGAGCTTAACCAGGAACTTGAAAAAGCAGGAAGAGTTGCGGATTATTTTGAGCTTGCTGAACTTCTTGTAACTGACGCCCTTAATAGAAATGAATCGTGCGGAGCGCATTTCAGGGAAGAATATCAGACTCCTGATGGTGAAGCCCTCAGAAACGATGAAAAGTTCGCCTTCGTAGCTGCATGGGAATATACAGGCGAAGATAAACCTCATATCCTCCATAAGGAAGAACTTAAGTTCGAGGAGGTGGAGATGAAGGTACGCAGTTATAAATAAAGGCACAACGGTGTAACGGCGCAAAGGCTTAACGGTAAAACATTAAAGACATAAGCGTACAAAATAACGACATAACGACATAACGACATAACGACATAACGACACAACGACATAACGACATAACGACATAACGACACAACATAATAACAAGGATATGAAGCTTACACTCAAAATATGGCGGCAGAAAAATGCAGATGCCAAAGGTAACTTTGAGACCTACAAAATGGATAATGTATCTCCCAAGATGGCATTCCTAGAGATGCTTGATGCTCTTAATAAAAAGCTTGTTGAGGAGGATAAAGATCCGGTGGCATTTGACCACGACTGTCGTGAAGGCATTTGTGGGTCGTGCGGGATGTATATTAACGGCCATCCCCATGGACCTGTATCTGCAATAACCACATGCCACCTATCGATGAGATACTTTAAGGAGGGAGAAACAATATGGGTTGAGCCATGGAGGGCAAAACCTTTCCCTGTAATCAAAGACCTTATTGTCGATAGAACAGCATTTGACAAAATCCAGATCGCAGGTGGATTTATTTCAGTCAATACAGGGGCTGCACCTGAAGCCAATTCGATCCTCATTCAGAAGAAAAAGTCTGATGATGCATTTGATTCAGCGATCTGTATCGGATGCGGTGCCTGTGTCGCCGCTTGTAAGAATGCTTCAGCAATGTTGTTTGTTTCAGCTAAGATATCCCAGTTCGCTCTTTTACCGCAGGGACACATTGAAGCTAAGGAGAGGGTAAGAGCAATGGTTATAAAAATGGACGAAGTCGGATTCGGTAATTGCTCAAATACCGGTGCATGCGAAGCAGAATGCCCGAAACAGATCAAGCTGACGAATATAGCAAGGCTGAATAGGGAATATTATAAAGCATATTAATTAGGTACAGAAAACAGGGTCATACTATTAACTTCAAGAGCAGACAGATTTCCATAACCAATTTGCTTTTCATATATACATCCGGTATCGATAGGGATTACTTTTGATTTTTCACCAATAAGCTTTTTAACATAAGAAATGGTTTTAGGGCGATGGCCATGAATAATAGTTTTTCCCGATAACTTAGGATTTTGATATGAAAGTCGGCACTCCCAGATCATACTTTGCTTATCAGCAAACGGATTTATTGCAAAATCATCGAACCCGGCATGAACAAAAACCATGTTGCCAATAATCTTATAATAGTCGAGTGTAGTAAAAAACTCCAGATACCGGTTATCAATTTCTCTGATATCCTGAATGCCAAAACTTTCCAAAGTCGACATACCGCTGTTCATTAACCATAATGGCAAAACATCAGGATCATAATAGGAGTCGGTAAGCATCACTTCATGATTTCCGGCAAGGGGTGTAACATTAAACTCTTCTTCGGTAAGATCAATAATGAAATCAATAACTTCTTTACTCTGATCGCCACGATCGATATAATCGCCAAGCAGGATGAGCTGATCTGATTTTGTCAGCTTAATAGTATTTACAATAAGCTCATAAAATGGCTTAAAACAACCATGAATATCACTTATGGCAAACAGACGACCCATGACTTAATACAAGTATACATATTGGATAACATCTGTGTAGCTCAGGAACAAACTGATTCTACTTCTTTTACGGTTTTAGGGATGGCTTTACCCAGAACCTTATGCCCTTTTTCGGTAATCAAAACATTATCCTCAATCCGAATACCTCCGATTGACATATAGGCATCAATTTTATTATAGTTGATGAATTCTTTGAATTTCCTTTCCGCTTTCCATTTTTCAATCAACTCAGGAATGAAGTAGCATCCGGGTTCAACAGTAAATACATGACCTGGTTTGTAAGGCAGGGCAAACCGGAGAAATACTGTACCAAACTGTTTACTTCGTTTTACCATATCATTATACCCGATTAAATTTTCTCCCAGAGCTTCCATATCATGAACATCGAGACCCATCATGTGACCAAGTCCATGAGGCATGAACAGTGCATGAGCTCCTGCAGCAACAGCCTCATCAACGTCACCTTTCATCAATCCCAGGTTTTTCATTTCTGATGTTATGATCTTGCAGGCCGTAAAATGCAGATCACGGTTAGAAATACCGGGTCTGGTTGCTTTTATTGCTTCAGTATTAGCTTTCAGCACAATTTCATAAATGTCTTTTTGTTTCTCGTTAAATTTTCCTCCAACGGGAGTTGTACGGGTTATATCAGATGCATAATGAAGGTTTGTTTCAGCGCCTGCATCAGTGACCATCATCCTGCCTTTAGTCAGGATATTCCCGTGTGAATGATTGTGAAGAGTCTGTCCGTTAATACTTAGAATAACCGGGAATGAAGTGCCTCCTCCTTTTGCAAGAGCTATTCCTTCAATTGTTCCGAAAATATCCTGCTCTTTTACACCCTGTTTGCACATCTTCATTGCAGTTACATGCATCTCGTATGCAATATCCACAGCTCGTTCTATTTCATCTATTTCAACTTTTTCTTTTATTGATCTCATCGAGATAACTGCCTTTATCAGATCAACTGATGCCAGTGTTTTCATCTGGCAGGGATTTTCCTTTAGCAGAGAACCTAGTTTCATCTTAGTCTCTCCACGGTATGGAGGAAGAAAATGAATTTTTCTTTTCTTCGACAGAGCATCTTTAATTGTCTCTTCCAACCTGACCATTGGTGCAGTTTCAGAGATACCACATTTCAGTGCAAGCTCTTTGATTGTTGGTTGGGGACCCATCCATATGATGTCATCCATATCGTAATCGTTACCGAATATCCGATCCTTTCCTGAATCGAAATCCATAAATCCGGCGAACCCGGGCAGATCTAGTCCGAAAAAATATAAGAAATCGCTATCCTGTCTGAAATGGTAAGTGTTATCAGGATAATTCATCGGCGCTTCAATATTGCTGATAAAGAGTGCAATTCCTGTCTTTATTTTTTTATGGAGTTCCTCTCTCCTCTTGGTATATACTTCAGCTTTAAACATGGTTACAATTTTAATGACTAAAAATAGAATCCCCTAAATTACTACTCATCAGACTATATTCCTATAATGTCCAAAGAATATTTCTTTGTTTTAACAACCAGAACTGGAACATTTTCAAGTCATCTCCGTTTAATTATTATATGTGAAAGGTTTTAAACAATTCAAATTCAGATATCCAAAAATCAAACGTATTAATAATGAATAGTATTTTAATGCGAATTGCCTTGGTTATTAACAAATGATTGCTATATTCGCTCCTGTTATCAACACTTTATTAACAACCTGATCTTAATATGCCATACAGAAGATTACCCAACACCGATACTGCCCGGATAAAGGCAATGAAAACTGCACTTGAAAAGGGGAAGGAGCTTCCTCCTAATAAACTGGCATTTTCATCAAAAACAATCGTGCGCCTTCAGAAGTTTCTGCCACAATTTGACCATAACTTTCAGTTATACCGTCAGGCTTTAGCTTCACAAAACAAGAAAAGCAAAGACTATAATGAAACATTAAGGAAGGCCCGGATTTATCTGACGCACTTTATCAGGGTAATGAATATGGCAATATTCCGTGGTGATCTGCCTGCTGAAACAAGGGCTTATTATGGACTAGCGACTGATGAATCAACGGTTCCCTCATTTAATACCGAGAACGAACTAATGAGCTGGGGAAGAAGGATAATTGAAGGTGAAGAGTTCAGAATAAAAAAAGGAGGAAGTCCGATAACAAACCCTACAATTGCGGTCGTAAAAGTCAGATTTGAAAATTTCCTGGAAGATTGGAATTATCATAATACACTTGCCAAAAGGACCTTCGATTACACAGAAAAGAACTACAACCTTCGAAAAGAAGCCGATGAAATAATTCTTCAGTTATGGAATGAGGTTGAAAATACCCACAATGCTCTCCCTGAAGAGATCAGAAAAACATTGAGTGAGGAATACGGACTGGTTTATTTCTACAGGAAAGGGGAACTTGATAAAGCAAATGCGGCAGAAGTTATGAGCCAGTTATGATCTAAATCAGATTAAGTCACTTGTTCCTGATTTATTTCCGGTCCATCACTTTTTTCATTTTTATTCCTGAAATAGAATAATATTACCAGGCTTAGTACTATCGGCAGAGGAAGGACTATAGCCTGTTGCCATAACGGAGTGTCTGTCGGTGCATTAAATTTCTCCATACCCTGTATATATGCCAGAATTACCGGAACTGCATTATTAACAAAATGTGAAATTACAGGGAGCCAGAGGGTGCCGCTCCAGTAAAAGAGATAGCCAAAAACCAGTCCGAGAATGAATCTTGGTACAAATCCAAAAAACTGGAAATGTATAGCACTGAATAAAAAAGCAGTGAACCAGATTGCAATATGTCCTGATTTGAAAAGGTTATAAAAGATCTTTTGTAATACTCCTCTGAAAAATAATTCCTCTCCTAATGCAGGAAGAATGGCAATAATGAAGAGATTTAAGATCATAATGATGAAAGTAGGTGAAACCAAAGCCTGATTGATTATACTATTTGCATGATCTTCTTTTTCTACCATCCACTTTTCGACTCCTGAAAGCCACTCAGGAAGGTGCATGCCGGCGTTGATTTGTCCGGTAAAACTTGTAATTGGGAAGATGCAAAAGGCAAGAATAACAACAAGACCAGCCTCTTTCAATTGTGGTATTTTTAGTTCGTTTAACCTGCCTGCAGGCTCAGGTTTCATCATCACCAGTATTATAATTGAAGGAATGATAAAAAGTGAAATGTCCTGAATTATCAACAGGTACCTAAGAAATCCCAAGTCGTTATTGCTTAATGCTGAGCCGGATTTTTCAAGTACCGTTAAATCGGAACCGAAAATCAACATGCCTGCCAAACTAAGAATTACCGAAAATGTGATACCGGCCCCCATTATGATCATTAATGAGACAAAAAGCTGATATATAGGAGATCCCCTGTATAATTTGAAACGGCTATTGTTATTGTCCATTTTATTAATTTTGCAGTCACTTAAATATACAAAAATCTCTTAGGTTTGAAAATCGCTAATATATCTTTTGCAGAATTCCCTTTATTTCTGGCTCCTATGGAAGACATCACCGATCCTTCATTCAGGATGGTATGTAAAATGAATGGCGCTGATTTTATGTATACCGAATTTGTCTCTTCTGACGGACTTATACGCGACGGACAGAAGAGTGTAAGAAAGCTTGATATCTATGATTTTGAAAGACCGATCGGTATTCAGTTGTATGGGCACTTAATAGATTCAATGGTTGAGGCAGCTCTGATTGCAGAACAGGCAAAACCTGAACTCATCGATATCAATTTCGGTTGTCCTGTTAAAAAAATTGCCAACAGGGGAGCCGGTGCAGGGATGCTCCGAAACATTCCACTAATGATTGAAATGGCTGAAGCTATAGTTAAAGCAGTGAAGCTTCCTGTCACTGTCAAAACCAGACTCGGATGGGATGACGACAGTAAAAACATCGTAGAGATCTCAGAGCGTTTGCAGGACGTTGGTATTCAGGCATTGACAATACATGGAAGAACCAGGGCCCAGCTATATAAAGGAAATGCTGACTGGACATTGATAGGTTCTGTAAAGAATAATCCCAGGATGAAAATCCCAATAATAGGCAATGGTGATATTGACGGTCCGTTAAGGGCAGAGGAGATGTTTAACAAGTACGGAGTGGATGGGGTAATGATTGGTCGCGCAACAGTCGGAAGGCCATGGATCTTTCGCGATATAAAGCATTACCTCAACACGGGTGAGCTCTTGCCGGAACCATCTGTAAATGAGAAAGCCGATCTTGCACTTCTTCATCTTGATAAATCCCTGGAATATAAAGAGGGAAAAAGAGCCATATTTGAGATGCGCAGGCATCTTTCCAATTACTTTAAAGGATTGCCTCATTTTAAGGAAACACGTCTTAAGCTTCTGACAGCTGTTGAAGTTGACGATATCAAGAACACTATTAAAGCGATTCGAGAAAAATGGGGTGACTTCAGAACGGATGATAAAACGTCAGTCTATGGAATCTGATTTACAGCATTTTTATTTTTCACCTTTTCAAAAAGCACAGAAAAAGTTCTCCATCTGAAAATTATTTTCAGAATAATAATAAAGATGATTCCTGTAATTACAAGCGCAGAAAATTCAGTCCAGGGATGAATATTGTATTGTTCATAAAGCGCATGAGTCTGCAAAGCTGAGGATCGGTTTGTTACCATAATGCAAAGGAAAATATTATTCGCTGTATGTGCACCCATAGCGGCTTCAATACCATCATCAAGTATGGTAATAATGCCAAATATCAATCCAAAGGCTATATACTGTGGCATCATTATGAAAAATCCAAATTCCTTTACTTCAGGATTGAAAGCATGCATGAGACCGAAAAGGACTGAAGTCATTATCAAAGGAAACCATCTGTTTTTAACCAGTGCTGCAAATCCCTGCATAAGATATCCCCTGAAAAGCACCTCTTCGAAAGCTGCCTGAAATGGAATAAATAACACTGAAACAATCGAAAGAATGATCAGAGAGACAGTTTTATTATTAAGAGTGAAGTTTGAAGGATCAAGTTTAAGATAGAAGAACAGATAAAGGGCAGAAAGTATCAGCCAGACTGTCCCTGATAAAAAAAACCTGTCCCATCTGATTCTTCCGGTCCCGTTAATAGTCAGTCTAAGGGTCCGGTTATTTAAAGGTTTAACCAGAAGAATAAAAGCTATTAATCCTGCGATGAACGGGAAAAGCATCATAACGAACCCTGCATCAGGGTTTAGCCCTATTACACTAAAATCATTCGGATTGGCAGCAAGCTGTGAGAACACAGCTGGATTTGAAACCGATTTTATCAGCATGGCAATAAGCAAGGGTACGGCTCCGATAGTGTTTGACACGATAAGAACGACAGCAAACATTACAATATATCTCCAGAAGCTGTTTTTGCCGGTAAATGTTGATTCAAGATGGTTCATAATAAAAAAATAATGTCTTTCAGAATTCAGAGCTTGCCCTTTTCGGATAATCTATTGAGTAATGAAGTCCTACACTCTCATGACGATTCTTCGCCATTTTGATTATAATATAACCAACATTTATAAGATTTCTTAATTCGCAAATCTTCTTGGAAATAAGTGATTTTTTATAAAGCCTTTCTGTTTCTTCATACAATATATCAAGACGTACCATGGCTCTTTCAAGTCGTATGTCGGATCGGACGATTCCGACATAATTACTCATGATCATCTGAACCTCTTTGCAACTCTGGGTAATAAGAACCATTTCCTCGAGGTGAGTTGTTCCTTTATAATCCCACACGGGTATCTGTTCTTCAAATGTCAGCTCGTTCAGCCTTGCACCGGAGTGAATTGCTGCACGGTGAGCATATACAGCGGCCTCGATAAGTGAGTTGGACGCCAGCCTGTTTGCTCCATGCAACCCGGTGGAAGATGCTTCCCCCAAAGCATAAAGTCTGTCGATATTACTTTGTCCATTGATATCAACTTTAATACCACCACATGAATAATGGGCACAAGGAACTACGGGTATCATATCCCTGGTTATGTCTATCCCCCGTTCAAGACAATGCTCGTATACATTTGGAAAGTGGTCCTTAAGTCCTTCCTTATTCAAATGTGTACAATCGAGCCATACATGATCATCTCCCCATATTTTCATCTCATTATCGATAGCCCTTGCGACGATATCCCTTGGTGCGAGTGACCCTCTGCTGTCGTACCTGTTCATGAATTTTTCCCCGGAAAGATTCTTCAAAATTGCTCCATAACCGCGTAAAGCTTCAGTAATCAGGAAGGAAGGTTTCTTTTCCGGATCATACAATGAAGTAGGGTGAAACTGGACAAACTCCATATTCTCAATTGTGCCTTTTGCTCTGTAAACCATAGCAACTCCATCGCCTGTGGCAATTTCAGGATTTGTGGTAGTAAGGTACACGTTCCCTATTCCCCCCGTGGCGACAACTGTCACTTTTGACAGAAGGGTAATCACTTTCTGGTTTACAAGATCAGCTACATAGGCACCGAAACACTTTATATCCGGATAGTTTCTTTTTACTACTTCTCCAAGATGGTGTTGTGTAAGCAGCTCAATTGCAAAATGATGTTCAAGAATTTCGATATTGGCTTCGTTCCTGACCCGTTCCATTAAAGTCTTCTGGATGCTCTCCCCGGTTTTGTCTTTATGATGAAGAATTCTGTACTCAGTGTGCCCTCCTTCCTTCGCAAGATCGTATGTACCGTCTTCCTTCTTATCAAATGTGACACCCATATTAATAAGATCTTTAATCCGGTCTGGAGCCTCCTGAACTACCATTCTTACAACCTCTTCATTACATATTCCACCTCCTGCTATCAGAGTATCATTTATATGTTTCTCAAAATTATCGGGTTCACTGAATACAGCAGCAATGCCACCCTGGGCATATCGGGTATTTGTATCTTCAAGGTTTGCCTTGGTAACAACAATAACTTTCCCAAACTTCGCAGCCTTAAGTGCAAAAGTAAGCCCGGCTATACCTGAACCAATAACCAGGAAATCAGTTCTCTTTTTCATACTTCTAAACACAAAACAGTGGGCAAAGATACAAATAGATGTTATTGATTACTACCAACTGCGTTTAAATCCACCTCTCCCCAACCCCTACCCCAGGAGGGAGGGGCTAAGAAACTGTAAATGTTTTTGTTCCCCCCTTCTCTCCTGGGAGAAGGGGGTCAGGGGGAAGAAGTAATAAAAATGGGAAAGTTCAAATTGTGTGTACATCTTGATTGTAAGGAATCTGTCAACACAAGAAATTGTTTAACCCAAGATTTTGAATTACTTTTGTCTCCCGCGAAAGTAAAATAAAACATTTATGGCTCAGGAAGATAATTTTAAAAAACTGGTTGCGCATTGCAAGGAATACGGATATGTTTTTCCATCGAGTGAGATCTACGACGGATTAAGTGCAGTATATGACTATGGCCAGTATGGAGTTGAACTGAAAAACAATATAAAGAAATACTGGTGGGACAGCATGGTACTGCTCAACGATAACATAGTGGGTCTCGATTCAGCAATATTTATGCATCCGACAATCTGGAAAGCATCAGGACATGTTGACGCATTTAATGATCCGCTCATTGACAATAAAGATTCAAAAAAAAGGTACAGGGCAGATATTCTTATCGAAGAGCACCTGGCAAAGATCGATGATAAGATAACTAAAGAGGTGGATAAGGCCAGGGAAAGGTTTGGTGAAGCTTTCGATGAAAAAAAATTCAGGGAGACAAATCCGCGTATTCTGGCAAACCAGTCAAAAATAGATGAGTTAAATGCACGGTTTTCAAAAGCACTTAATGAAACCGACCTGGTTGAACTAAAACAGATTATTATTGATAATGAAATCGTCTGCCCTATTTCAGGTACAAGGAACTGGACCGATGTAAGGCAGTTTAACCTGATGTTTGCCACGGAGATAGGTTCAACTTCGGAGGGAGCGAATAAGATTTATCTGCGTCCTGAAACTGCTCAGGGGATCTTCGTCAATTTTCTTAATGTTCAGAAGACCGGGAGGATGAAGGTACCATTTGGGATTGCACAGATAGGAAAAGCATTCCGCAATGAAATAGTTGCCCGGCAGTTTATA
Source organism: Bacteroidales bacterium (assembly GCA_003141715.1). Lineage (GTDB taxonomy): Bacteria > Bacteroidota > Bacteroidia > Bacteroidales > VadinHA17 > LD21. The sequence continues at coordinate 47,470 of PLNF01000075.1, forward strand.
TTCCGGATGAGGGAGTTTGAACAGATGGAGATGCAGTTTTTTGTTCAGCCCGGCAGTGAACTTGAATGGTTTAAAAAATGGAAAGAGATTCGGATGAGATGGCATCAGGCCCTTGGTTTCGGTAGTGAGAATTACCGCTTCCACGATCATGTCAAACTTGCTCATTATGCAAATGCTGCCACTGATATTGAATTTAAATTTCCATTCGGTTTTAAAGAGGTTGAAGGAATACACTCAAGGACTGACTATGACCTGAAACAGCACCAGGAATTCAGTGGCAAAAAGATGCAGTATTTCGATCCGGAAAAAAATGAATCTTATATACCTTATGTCATAGAAACATCAATCGGTGTTGACAGGATGTTTTTGCAGGTGGTCTCTGCTGCATACCAGGAAGAGGAACTAAAGAAAGAAGATGGGAGCACCAATATTCGCGTAGTGCTGAGGCTACCTCCCTTCCTTGCCCCTGTAAAACTGGCAGTGATGCCCCTGGTAAAAAAAGACGGGCTCCCAGATATTGCTGAAAAAATTGTACATGACCTTAAATTTGATTTTAACTGCCAGTATGACGATAAAGACTCTATCGGAAGAAGATACAGGCGCCAGGATGCAATCGGGACTCCATATTGTATAACCATTGATCACCAGACTCTTGAAGACAATAGTGTTACGATCAGGTACCGGGATACGATGGCACAGGAAAGAGTAAGCACTGACCAATTAAGAGAAATAATTAAAGAAAAAGTCTCTATACAAAGCTTATTAAAAAAGCTTTAAAATGAATAAGGTTCTTATAATCACTTACTACTGGCCTCCAAGCGGCGGTGCCGGCGTACAGCGATGGCTCAAATTTTCTAAATACCTGCCGGAACTTGGATGGGATCCAATTATTCTTACTGTAGATCCTGAATATGCTGCATACCCGGTTAAGGACTTTTCGCTTAAAGAGGATTTGCCGTCATCAGTAATAGTTTACTCGACTCCTGCAATAAACTATTTTGGTATTTATAAGAAGGATAGATCAAAGATCCCGTCGGCAGGTTTTGCAAATAGTTTAGATAATACACTTAAAGGAAAGATCCTTCGTTTCATACGAGGCAATTTTTTCCTTCCTGACCCTCGAAAAGGGTGGAACAAATATGCCTTTAAAAAAGCCTGTAAATTAATTGAAAACGAGGGAATAAGAAATATCATTACGACAAGTCCGCCTCATTCAACACAACTTATCGGATTGAAGATCAAAAAGAAATATCCGACATTAAATTGGATTGCGGATCTTCGTGATCCCTGGACCGATATTTATTATTATAAACAGTTCTATCATGTCTTTTTCTCAAAATGGATCGATCTGAGACTTGAAGAGAGTGTTCTGAAAAAAGCTGATAAAATAATAACTGTTGGACCATCATTGAAAAATCTCTATTCTCAAAAAGTAAAAGGGACAGCTGAAAAAACTGAAGTAATAACAAACGGTTATGATGAAGATGATTTTTCAGGAATCAAAGCGACCACCCCTTCTATGTTTACTATTACCTATGTCGGTACTCTTTCAGATATTTACCCTGTTGACGGTTTCCTTGATGCCCTTCACCTCTTTAAAGAAAAAGGAAATGAATTTATGTTAAGATTTATAGGGACAGTATCTCAAAATCAGAGAGATCTGATTCAGTCGAAATCAGGAGATTCAATTCTTGAGTTTATCCCGTATGTTGACCACACTGCAGCAATACAATTTATGCTCAAGACTACTGCCCTATTGCTTATCATACCTGATCATCAAAGTAATAAAAGCATTATCACCGGGAAACTTTTTGAATACATAGCATCAGGTAAACCGATAATCTGCCTTGGTCCCGCTGATGGAGATGCTGCCGGAATTATAAGAAATACCGGGTATGGAATAACATTTTCTTACACGGATTCCAACGGGATTTATGAATATCTGATACAACTGATTTTCGGAAAATCAATAACCCAAAAGAACTCAAACGCGTTCTACAGCAGAAGGGAATTGACAAAAAAGATAATCCCTTTGCTTATAAATGCCAAATCATGAAGATTGGAATAGTTGTTGATAATGAATTGAATAATGATATCCGCGTTCTCAGGGAAATTGGAATTCTGAAAGAACATGGATTTGAAATTTTTGTATTATGTTTTGGGTTTTTCAAAACAAACAAAGACCCGGTTAGCCAGATACACGTCACAAGAATCAATATACCCAGAAAAATCAGAGATATATTATTTTTTTTATTGAATACCATCCCCGCATACGAATGGCTCTGGACATCAAAGATTAAGAAATTTATTAATCATAACGGTCTTGAATTTCTGCATGTGCATGATCTTTATATGTCGCGTGCTGCATACAAAGGAATAAGAAAAACAAATCTTAAAATCCCGTTGATACTCGATCTTCATGAGAATTACCCATATACGGTCAGGACATATAACTGGACAAAGGGATTTTTAAGGAGGCTTGTTTCCCGGCCGGATGAATGGGAGAAAAAGGAACCTGAATATTTAAGTTATGCTGACCGGATAATTGTTCTCAGCAACGATTTCAGGGATGTGCTGTTAAATAAGTATCATGAACTGGAGGAAGACAGGTTTGTCGTTTTACCGAATGTGCCGGATCTTTCGCAACCGGAATACCAAAGCAAAGGGGTCGCAAATAATCCATTTAAACAAGAATTCCCTATTATTTTTTATTACGGAGTGATTGCGGAAAGAAGAGGAATCTTTGATACGCTCAGAGTTTTCATCAACCTGATTGAAGAGGGCTGTTCAGTAAATTTCCTGCTTATCGGGCCGGTTGACAAAAAAGACTATCCTCTGTTTTCACAAATCGTAGAATCGGATCTTTTGAAAGATCGTATACATTATATTCCCTGGATAGAATCAAAGGAATTCCCAGCTTATCTAGGAATATCAGATATTTGCCTTGCACCTTTTCACAAGAACCCGCAGCATGAATCGGGTGTCGCAAATAAAATTTACGACTATATGCTCGGAGCTAAACCCATTATTGCCTCAAATTGCAAACCACAGCAAGATCTTATTGAGAAACATAACTGCGGTTTAATTTTCAATAATACGGAGGAATTTCATGATGCGATAGTAAAACTTCTTGATGACAAACAGTTAAGAGAAGAAATGGGAGAAAATGGCAGGAAGGCGATTATTCTGGATTATAATATGGAAATATTTAAAGAGAATTTGATATTGGTATTTAAAAATTCCTACCTTTAAATTGTTACTTCAGTGAAAGCAAATTAAAATATTTACAAATAATTAATGAAGTCTAGACTTATGTTTTTTCTTTATATATAACCGAATTTAAAAATCCAACAAACCATTTAAAAATTGTCTAATATGAAAAACATAACATTTTTTTTGAAACTTACCGCCTTATCGGTTGTTCTTATATTATCTTCATGTACAAAAAAAAATAGNNAACTCTGGTTGGGAAGGTGGTAGCTTCCGATATAGATGGACAAGTAGTATCGTACTCAATAAAAAGCGGCAATACGAATAATGCCTTTGTTATTTCGGAGGAGGATGGCAAAATAACTATTAATAATGAAGATGCGATTGACTTTGAAACCAATCCTGTTTTTAACTTAACGGTTGAGGTAAAAGACAACAAGAACAAAAGCTCATTTGGCACCATTACTATTAATCTTAACAATATAGAACCTCCAACTACAGGACTTGTATTATATATGCCATTTGATGGAAATGTTAATGATTTAAGTTCGAGCAACAATAACGGGATTGATTATACCTCTCATTATTTTGTTACAGGGAAGAAATCACAAGGGTTGGATTTTAATGGAACATCTGATTACATCCGGTTAACCAATACAATAAATTCCCAGAATGGGCTTTCCTTTTCTTTCTGGCTTTATACCAGGGGTGCTAACGAAACTGAGAATAATGGTTGTATTATAAGTAAATACAGTAAGGTAAATAATACAAGATGTTTTATGGTTTATTCATTTGGATCTGCTGCATTACGAAATGATAATCGTTTGTCTGCAGCATTTTATTCTGATGGATCTTCCTCAACTTATTATCATGATATGACAAAATCATACCTGGAACTATCAGAATTACAGGTTTACCCAAATCCATCACTCTGGACCATTACAAATCCGACACGGTTGACAATTGGAAC
>PLNF01000040.1 GCA_003141715.1 Bacteroidales bacterium
GCAAAGAAGGCTAAAGGTAACAGACAACAGGTAATCCTGGAATGTACCGAACATAAGGAGAGCGGACAACCTGGTACATCAAGATATATTACAACAAAAAACAGGAAAAACACTCCTGACCGTCTTGAAAGGAAGAAATACAATCCTATTCTTAAAAAACATACACTTCACAGAGAAATCAAGTAAATAAGTTTAAACCATGGCAAAGAAAGTTGTTGCAGCACTTAAGACAGGAGCGGGCAAGTCATTTACAAAATGCATTAAAATGACCAAATCAGATAAATCAGGTGCTTATCTGTTTAAAGAAGAAATCGTTCATAATGATCACATTAAAGATTTCTTCACAAAGAAGTAACCGATTTATTACTCATAAAATATTCATGGCTTTCTTCTTAGCGGAAGGAAGCTTTTTTTATATTTACTTTTCAAATTAATCATTATCTGATGGCTTTGCTGGGATTTCTGGGGAAAGATAAAAAGGAGAGCCTCAATAAAGGCCTCGAGAAAACTAAAGAAAGCGTTTTTCTTAAGCTCTCAAGAGCTGTTGCAGGGAAATCAAAAGTCGATGAAGAAGTACTTGATAACCTGGAGGAAGTTCTTGTATCTTCTGATGTCGGCGTAGCAACAACTCTGAGTATTATAGAACGTATCGAAGCCAGAGTAGCTAAAGATAAATATCTGAATACCAGCGAACTGAATGCAATCCTCAAAGAGGAGATAGTTGCCCTGCTCGAAAAAAATCAGAATGACTCTGATTCAGATTTCTCATTGACATTAAAAAGTGTTCCGTATGTTATTATGGTAGTCGGCGTGAACGGTGCAGGTAAAACAACTACAATTGCGAAACTTGCTTATCAGTTCAAATCAGCCGGTAAAAAAGTCCTTATAGGAGCAGCAGATACATTCAGGGCAGCTGCAATTGATCAGCTTCAGATATGGGCCGACAGGGTAGGAGTTCCGGTAGTTAAACAACAAATGGGATCTGACCCGGCATCCGTAGCATTTGACACTCTCAGATCTGCAGTGTCATCGGGTATGGATGTTGTCATTATTGATACTGCCGGACGACTACACAATAAGATTAACCTTATGTCTGAGCTGTCTAAGATAAAAAGGGTTATGGAAAAAGTCATCCCTGAAGCTCCGCATGAAGTTCTTCTTATACTGGATGGATCCACCGGACAAAATGCATTTGAGCAGGCCAAACAGTTCACGTCAGCAACGAATGTAACTGCTATGGCAATTACAAAACTTGATGGTACGGCAAAAGGAGGAGTAGTAATCGGCATCTCTGATCAGTTTAAAATACCAGTGAAATATATCGGTATCGGTGAAAAACTTGAAGACCTTCTGATTTTTAACCGGTTCGACTTTGTTGATTCTCTGTTCAGTGAAAAATAATGAATGCAAGCCTCCTGGCCGCTTCGCGTCCTTACGTCTAAAGGGTTCTGTTTCGGGAACAAAGCCCCTCTGTCCCGCCGAAGCGGGACATCTCCCTTAAAGGGGAGCTAATCCTCATCCATTTAGAGAATTAGCCCTTTAGGCTGGTGGGAGGCCGACCCGATGGAATAAGTACTTTGTCTTTATGGCTAACAAGAAAATAAATATTGTCACTTTAGGTTGCTCCAAAAATGTTGTCGATTCAGAAAAGCTTCTGAAACAACTGAATGCCGGAGGCTACGAGGTTTTTCACAATTCAGATGATTTTCAGGCCGGCACAGTTATTATTAATACATGTGGCTTTATTAATGACGCAAAGGAAGAGAGTGTTGACACTATTCTCAGATTTGTTAAAGCTCAGAAATCAGGACTTATTGAAAATTTATATGTAATGGGTTGCCTTTCAGAGCGATATGCTGATGCACTCAAACATGAAATACCCGAAGTAAAAAAATATTTCGGTGTGAATAACATGAGTGATGTCTTAAATGAACTGGGTTTAAATTTAAGAGATGATCTTCTCACCGACAGAACACTTACCGGTCCCGGCCATTATGCCTATCTCAAAATATCTGAAGGCTGCGATCGTACATGTGCTTTCTGTGCGATTCCCTCAATACGTGGGAAATATATCTCACGATCAGTTGAGGAGCTTGTAAAAGAAGCATCACAGTTGGCTTTGAATGGTGTCAAAGAATTAATTCTGATAGCTCAGGACCTGAGTTATTACGGACTTGATCTTTACAGGAAACAAGCGTTGGCTGAACTGGTCACTAAATTACTGAAAATTGAATCCGTGGAATGGATCCGGCTTCACTATCTGTATCCGGCTAATTTTCCTCTTGAGCTGATTCCTCTGATCCGCGAAAACTCCAGGATATGTCGTTATATTGATATTCCTATTCAACATATAACAGACTCAATGTTGGGCATAATGAAGAGATCGCATAACAGGAAAGAAACAGTGGAAATCCTTAATAAACTCAGGAATGAGATCCCTGATGCAGTTATAAGAACAACTCTCATTGCCGGGCACCCCGGAGAAACTGAAAAGGATTTTCTTGAGCTCAAAGAATTTATTACCGATTTCAGATTCGACAGGCTTGGAGTCTTTGCCTATTCAAATGAGGAGGATACTTATTCATATTTGGAGTATAAAGATGAAATTCCCGATGATGTTAAGCGAGCAAGAGTTTCAGAACTGATGGAGTTACAGCAGAATATTTCTGCGGAATTGAATGAGTCTTATGTTGGCAAGGTATTCAAAGTTATTATCGACAGAAAAGAAGGTGAGTTTTTCGTGGGTAGAACAGAATTCGACAGTCCGGAGGTTGATCAGGAGGTTCTAATTACAGCTGAACATAATCTCAAACCAGGTAGTTTTTATAATATACTTATTACTCAATCTACTGAGTTTGACTTGTATGGGGAACCGGTATAAAAAAAGGCCGTCAATCATTGACAGCCTTTTTTATTTATTCAGCCGGAGTATCAGTTTTTTCCGGAAGTTCTATTTTCTTCTTCTGAATTTTTATCTTAATCTCCGATTTGGCACTATTAAATCCAACATTGATGCAATCTCCTTCTTTAAGGTTTGCTTTAATAAGAACTTCAGCCATCGGATCCTCAAGATATTTCTGAATTGCACGTTTAAGCGGCCGTGCGCCAAAGTTTGCATCAAAACCTCTTTCAGCAATAAAATCCCGTGCAGCGGTTGCTATTTTCAGTTGATAACCAAGTGATTTTACTCTGTCATAAAGACCTCTTAATTCAAGGTCAATGATTTTATTGATCTGTTCTTTCCCCAATGAATTGAACATTATAACATCATCAATCCTATTCAGAAATTCAGGTGCAAATGTCTTCTGGAGAGCTTTTTGAAGGATACTTTTTGTTTGTTCATCCCTTGAAGCCTTCTTGGCTGTTGTGTCAAAACCCATGCCATGACCGAATTCATTTATTTGTCGCGTCCCGATATTTGAAGTCAGAATCACAATAGTATTTCTGAAATCGACCCTTCGTCCCAGACTGTCTGTTAATTGTCCTTCATCGAGCACTTGGAGCATTATATGAAATACATCCGGATGAGCCTTTTCTATTTCATCCATGAGAACTACGGAATATGGTTTCCTTCTGACTTTCTCAGTAAGCTGGCCACCCTCTTCATAACCAACATACCCGGGAGGAGCTCCGACAAGTCGAGAAACGGAAAATTTTTCCATATATTCACTCATATCGATCCTGACCAGATTATCTGTTGTATCGAAAAGGAATTTGGCAAGAACTTTTGCCAGTTGAGTTTTTCCTACCCCGGTGGGACCCAGAAATATGAATGTTCCAATAGGCTTATTCGGATCTTTAAGACCGGCCCTGTTCCTCTGGATCGATTTCACTACCTTTGATATAGCTTCATCCTGACCAATAACGCTCCCTTTCAGTTCATCAGCCATATTCAGTAACCGGGTTCCCTCTGTTTGGGCAATACGCTGAACAGGAACTCCTGTCATCATTGCAACAACTTCGGCAACCTTATCTGCATCAACTGTTTCGCGGTTCACAGAGAGTTCTTTTTCCCACTTTTTCTTCTCCTGATCAATCTGGTCGAGCAGGTCCTTTTCGCGATCACGGAAACTGGCAGCTTTCTCGAAGTTCTGATTCTTTACTGCCATCATTTTTTCCTTTTTGGTATCTTCAAATTGTTTCTCCAGTGAAAGAATTTTTTCAGGAACAACAATATTTAAAATATGAACTCTCGAACCTGATTCATCGAGGGCATCAATTGCCTTGTCGGGAAGGTGCCTGTCTGAAATATAACGGTTAGTGAGTTTAACGCAGGCATCTATAGCATCATCAGTATAAATAACATTATGGTGCTCTTCATATCTCTCTTTGATATTATGGAGAATATGAATAGTCTCTTCAATTGAAGTAGGCTCAACAATTACTTTCTGGAACCTTCTCTCGAGAGCACCATCTTTCTCAATATGCTGACGGTATTCGTCAAGTGTGGTTGCCCCAATACATTGAATTTCACCTCGTGCAAGAGCAGGTTTCAGCATATTTGCCGCATCGAGGGAACCAGTTGCTCCGCCGGCACCGACAATTGTATGAATCTCATCAATAAAAAGAATAATATTGTCATTTTTTGAAAGCTCATTAAGTATTGCTTTCATTCTTTCCTCAAATTGCCCGCGATATTTTGTTCCGGCAACAATTGAAGCAAGATCAAGTGCAACGACTCGTTTATTAAAGAGTACTCTTGATACATTCTTTTTAATAATTCTTAAAGCAAGACCTTCTGCAATAGCAGATTTCCCAACCCCAGGTTCACCGATCAGGACCGGATTATTTTTTTTCCGTCTTGACAATATCTGAGCCAGTCGCTCAATCTCTCTCTCCCTGCCAACAACCGGATCCAACCGGCCTTCTTCAGCGGCTTTGGTAAGATCAATGCCGAAATTATCCAAAACAGGTGTATCAGAGGAAGATTTTGGGGAAGAAGGAGAGGAAGGCTGCCCTTTTCCGGGACTACCAAAACTCTGAGTTTCATCATCTTCATCTCTGGGATAATCAGCTTTTGAAGTCGGCGATTCAGTCTCAACCATTTTACGAACTGATTGGTAATCAACATCTAATTCTGAAAGAAACCTTGTTACCAAAGCATTTTCATCTTTAAGTATTGCTAATAACAAATGTTCAGTATCAATAGTACTGCTTTTTAGTGCCTTTGCTTCCAGATAAACAAGTTTAAGAATTCTTTCCGTGCTTCTTAAAAGAGGAATAACCTCATGGTCAGCAACCGGAACCGGGCTTTCAACCTTTATACTCTTCTCAAGAGATCCTTTAAGAACCAGAAGATCAATCCCCTGATTCATCAGGATTTCAATGGCCACGCTTTCTCCATCTCTGAGTATACCAAGGAAAAGATGTTCGGGACTTATATGACTGTTTCCCAGCCTTATAGCCTCTTCCTTGGAATAACCCAGAATATCCTTTACCCTTTGTGAAAATTGTGAATCCATATTTTATTATATCAAATTACAAATTTAGTAAAAGTAAACCGACATTCTGTCAGATTATAATTGACAAAATTACGCATGACTACAATTTCAAAGTTAAATTATACATAATATCTATATGACAATTTTCGTGCCCATTTATGAACAATGATTGTTAAAAATTCACCGCCCTGGAAGCTCGAAAGTAACCAAATTTTAATTACTTTCGTAAATCTAAACCCCGGCTTTGAGGTTTATTTGTAAATNNAAGTCTGCATATATCGACTATTCGATGTCGGTTATTGTTTCGAGGGCATTACCTGATGTGAGAGATGGTCTCAAACCGGTCCATCGCAGGGTACTATTTGGAATGTCTGAACTGGGAGTCCTTTCTAATAAAGCTTACAAGAAATCAGCAAGAATAGTGGGAGAGGTGTTGGGAAAATTTCATCCGCATGGTGACTCTTCTGTGTACGAAGCTATGGTAAGGATGGCTCAGGAATGGTCATTACGATATCCATTGGTAGACGGGCAGGGCAACTTTGGATCAGTGGACGGGGATAGCCCTGCTGCAATGCGATATACGGAGGCAAGGCTTAAAAAAATTGCTGAGGAAACTCTGGCAGATATTGACAAGAATACTGTTGATTTCCAGCCCAATTTTGATGATTCTTTAACTGAACCATCCGTCCTGCCGACAAGGATACCCAATCTGCTAGTGAATGGCGCTTCCGGTATAGCTGTTGGAATGGCAACCAATATGCCACCTCATAACCTTTCGGAAGTTATTGATGCCACCATAGCTTACATAGATAATAATGATATTACCCCGGAAGATATTTTACACTTTATAAAGGGTCCTGATTTCCCGACCGGAGGGATTATTTATGGTGAACAGGGAATAAGAGATGCTTTAGAGACCGGCAGAGGCAGGATAGTGGTACGGGCAAAGACCGAAATTGAATTAACGCATTCCGGCAGGGAATGTATTATTGTTAATGAGATTCCTTATATGGTCAATAAGGCCGAGATGATCCGTAAAATTGCTGATCTCATAAATGAGAAAAAACTGGAAGGGATATCATATATAAATGATGAATCGGATCGCAACGGGATGCGAATTGTTATAATTCTAAAGAAAGATTCCAGTGCAAATGTTGTTCTGAATAACCTCTATAAGTTTTCTTCACTTCAGACTTCTTTTAGTGTTAATAATATAGCTCTTGTCAAGGGTCGTCCTAAAACACTAAATACCAAGGACCTGATACATTATTTCGTAAAACATCGTCATGATATAGTTATCAGAAGGACAAAATTTGATCTTGATCAGGCAGAAAAACGGGCACATATACTTGAAGGATTGATCATTGCAAGTGATAATATCGATGAGGTAATAGCATTAATCAGAGCATCCCAGACTCCGGATATGGCAAGGGAACGACTTATGGAACGTTTCGGCCTCTCAGAAATACAATCGAGGGCAATAGTTGAAATGCGTCTGCGTCAGCTTACCGGTCTTGAACAGGAGAAACTAAGAGCAGAATACAAGGAGATAATGGAATTGATTGAATACCTGAAAAGTATTCTGGTGAATATTGATCTTCAAATGAAAATTATCAAGGAAGAACTTCTTGAGGTAAAAGAAAAATATGGTGATAAAAGACGTACTTTAATAATTCCGAATGCTGAAGAGTTTAATCCTGAGGATTTTTACGCCGATGATGAGATGGTAATTACTATTTCTCATATGGGTTATATAAAAAGAACACCATTAACCGAGTTTAGGAGGCAAAACCGGGGTGGAACAGGCGCCAAAGGCGGCGCTACCAGAGAAGAGGATTTCATCGAACACCTCTATATTGCCACAATGCATAATACTATGCTCTTTTTTACGAGAAACGGGAAATGCTACTGGCTAAAGGTTTACGCTATTCCCGAAGGTTCAAAAACTTCAAAAGGAAGGGCTATGCAGAACCTTATAAACATTGAACCGGATGATAATGTCAGAGCCTTCATTAATGTAAAAGACCTGAACGATGAAGAATACATTAATAATAATTTCATTGTACTCTGTACTACAAAAGGAATAATAAAGAAAACATCACTTGAAGCTTATTCAAGGCCAAGGATTAATGGAGTAAATGCTATTACCGTAAGGGAGGGAGATGAACTTCTTGAAGCAAGAATGACTAACGGACAGCATCACATTATGCTGGCTGTTAAATCAGGACGTGCAATCCGGTTTCCTGAAGCATCAGTCAGACCTATGGGCCGGACAGCATCCGGTGTAAGAGGTATTAAACTGGCAAGTGAAAAAAACGATTTCGTAATTGGCATGATAACAGTTGAGAACAAAGAAAAAGACATTCTGGTTGTCTCTGAGAAAGGATATGGAAAAAGATCTGATATAGATGGTTACAGAATCACAAACAGAGGCGGAAAAGGAGTAAAAACAATTAATGTAACTGAAAAAACAGGTACTTTAATTGCATTGAAAGATGTGACTGATAATCACGATCTTATGATCATTACGCAATTTGGAAATATTCTCAGAAGTCCGGTATCGGCATTAAGGGTAATGGGACGGGCAACACAGGGAGTCAGATTGATCAACCTTAAGGAAAGCGATATTATAGCATCAGTAGCCTGTGTACTTGTAAATGATGAAGAAGAAGGCGGGGATAAAATTATTTCTGAAGAAAATAATATAATTACTGAGGAAAATGATAAAGAATTTGATGTTTAATAAGTAATATTATAAATTTGGGAAATTTTTTTACGGACAATTAAATTAAAATTATAATCATGAAAAAGTTTTTTTTGCTAATAGCAGCCATTGGGATTTCTTATGTAGCAATGCCTCAGAAGGGCAAAGTTACAAGTGCTTTGAACTATATCGATCAGGGCATACTTGATAAAGCAAAAGAGAACATCGATCAGGCGCTGGTTGATGAAAAATCGAAAGATTGGTTTAACACATATTTTGCTAAAGGACAACTTTGTCAGGCATCATTTAAATCTGACAACCCTAAGTTCAAAGCTCTTTATGCCGATCCTCTTACAGAAGCATATGCTTCATATGAGAAAGCGATGGAACTGGATACAAAAGGTACAGTGAAAAAGAAAATTATTACCAGCACGATCTATAACTCACTGGCTGTTAACTTTTATAATCAGGGCAGTGCACGATTTGTGGCTAAAGATTATGCTGGAGCCCTTAAATCGTTCGAGGCACAGATTAAAATTACTGAAAGTGATATATATGTAGGGATTGTTGATACAGGAATGTATTATAATGCGGGTCTGTCAGCAGTTAATTCAGCTAAATATAATGAAGCAGTTAAGTACTTTGAGAAATGTGCTGAAATGAAGTATATGGGAATTACACCATATTTCAATATGTCTGAGGCATATCTTGCTCTAGGTGATACAGCAAAGGCAGAATCAGTTCTGACCGGACTTACCAGTAAATTCCCTAATGACAAAAACGTTACCCTGCAGTTAATCGATCTCTATATTAAAAGCAATAAAAATGATGAGGCTTTGAAATATATCAAAATTGCAAAGGAGACCGATCCGAATAACTCCAGTTTGTTCTTTGCTGCAGGTATTATCTTTTTAAATGAAAACAAATATGATGAAGCAATACCTGAACTTACCAAATCAATTGAGATCAAAGGGGACCTATTCGATACACAGTACGGACTTGGCGCTGCCTATATTAATAAAGCTGCTGAGATGTTTAAGGCGGCCAATGAAATTATGGATGTAAAAAAATACAGTGATGCTATTGACCTGGCAAACACTGTATATGCGAAAGCACTTCCTTATATGGAAAAGGCACATGAACTTAAGCCCGACGATGTTTATGCAATGAGAAGCCTTCAGGAGTTATATTACAGACTCAAAATGACTGACAAGTATACAGTTATCAAAGCCAAGCTTGATGCTATTGACAAAAAATGAAAATAATGTCATTTTATAATAGAGAAGGGATGTATTGTTTCACATCCCTTTTTTATTTCAGCCAAATGACAAATCTGCCTTCGACATCTACTTTGCTATCGTTTCGGTTGTCAAAGAAAGCCAAGTCGGTTAAAGAATACCCGACAAACTGAGTAGGTTAGAAGTTTCTGGTAATTGACCCGTTTTACATAAAGTTAAATATTCTATTTTACATAATATTAATTATAGGCTTTAAAGAGAATTTCCGGTCAGCTTGCTGATTGACATAAAATCAGATATAGTGACGAGACGAAGTCGAGTCCTATATCGGCAACGATTTTATGTCAAAGGAAATTCTCTTGATATATTTATTTACCCTCGGTCAGCTTGCCGATTGACATCTGCAGCAACTAGAAACTAGTACCCAGTACTGGTTAATTATAGTGTACTCAATATATCTTTCAGCAACCTGTCAGTATCCATTCCTCCTTTTGATGTTGGTGAATATCCCAGAATAACAACAATCAATTCCTGGGTCGGCAAAATAAAAATCTTCTGACCGTCATGTCCCTCACACATATACATATCTTCAGGCGCTGACGGAAACTTCTTCCCTTTGTTCAACCCGAACAATGACCCATACTCACCCTTGCTTGCTGAAGCCGCTGAAGTGGTATATCTTACCCATCCTTTGGGAAATATCCGTTCTCCGTTAAAAATGCCATTATTCTGATATAAAAATGCAAAACGCGCATAATCACGGGCCGTAGCATACAGATATGAGGATCCGACTCTTGTGCCACTTGGATCAACCTCAAGAACAGCATCAGGAATACCGATTTTACTAAAGAATTGCGAGTTTACAAACGAATAATATAATGAATCATTAGTGAATTGTCTGCGGATCAGATAACTTACAATATTTGCATTGCCGGATGAATAACTCCAGAAAGTCCCAGGTGTATGTTCAAGTGGTTGTTGAAAAGCATAATGGCTCATATCACTTTTACAATAAAGCATAACTGTGACGTCAGACTTGTTTCCATAATCCTCATTCCATTTTAATCCGCTTTGCATCTGAAGAAGATCGTTCAGTGTAATTTTGCTCCTGCCATCTGCTTTCCATTCATCAATACTTGCCGGTTTATTAATATCCATTTCCCCCTTTTCTACAAAAACGCCGACAAGTGCATTGGTCAAGCTCTTAGCCATGGACCAGCTCAGAAATCTTGTTTTTTGATTGAATTGGGGCTTATATGCTTCCACCACAGGAACACCTTTATGAATTACCATAAAAGCAAAGGCATTTCCCTTATAAGCATTGTCTGTTATTAACCTTTTAGTTATATCTCCAAGTTTTATCGTATCAATTCCGGTATTCTTCTTAGGCAAAATATCTCCAAGAGGCCATGCTATGGTATCCTGAGAATAACCCGGTTTAACACCTGCCGGATATCTGTTTTTACGAATTTTCTCTTCAGAAACATCTCTTAATAAAGTCGCCCCGAATCCTTCTCTGAAAATAGCCTTGGATTTTCCCCAGAGAAAGTGGCTGATTACGCTCTTCTCCTCATAGTTTACACTGTTCTTTGTATATTTTATGAACGAAAAGTTAAAATCTATTGATTCAACATCCTCAGGCTTCCTGTTTGATACAAAGACATCCGAACAAAGGTTCTTTGCAGCGTATCCGGTAATAATAGGAAGTAAACTGTTAATATATAGAGCACCGCTGATAACAGCTGCTCCAAGAACCGTCAACACTCCGTAAAATACTCTTTTTCTTGTCATTACGTTTTGTTTTGTTGCTTTTTCTCATTAATTATATTATCTGTACCCTAATGCTGCATATCCAACCCAATGACAACTTGTGGCAATAGCCGTCCTGCCCATTCCGATATCATCAACAGGAATATGTGCTGAGGTAATGCTTGTGGAATATCCGATCAGCTCACCTGATAATGGTTTGCCATTATTAAGATAACATGAAGTATATAATGCGACTGGCACACTATATCTTCCGCACCAGGTCCATTTATATTCCCTGAAGTTTTCGGTATTTAAAGTATAATTGCTGAATAACCTTATTTTTTCAGGCATCAACTCACCCTTAAGGCAGCTGTCAATTATCCCTGACTCATGTTCACGGGCTTTAATATTACCCTGTTCATCACAGCCAAAATAGGCCCTGTTGATTCCACCCCAATCCTCATTACCATAATGAACAGCATCGGTGGTAACAACAATTGCAAAGTCAGTTCCCCACTCCCACTTATGGTTCTTTGCAACTGTCCTGATTGCATCTGCAAGAGCTTTTCCGCACACCTCCATCCTTTCCGGGTTCATAGATGGCACAAGTATCGGTACAATAGTTATATTCCTGTTAAAATACTGCAAAAACGGAATCATAGCCTCCACCGAATGCTCAACTTTTTGCATCGTATCATTTATGATGGCAAATTTTTTTGCAAGCAAATTGAAAATTTCCTCTCTTACAGGAGAAACAGGAACATTTTTCCAGGGGCCTTTCCAGGCTGTGTAGCTATCGAATATCAGTGAATCTTCGATTCCAAGCTGGGCTGCCTTATGAGCTACGCCAATAAGAATCAGATTAGGCGCTTTTACGTTTTGAAGTAACTCAGGGTACAGCGTGCCAACATAAGTATAATCATCATGAGGGCATATAGCCAACTTCCATGGCAATCCTGCAGATCTTTTCCATCCCTTCCGGTCCATCCTAGCCATCAGGCTGTCCATCTGCCAGGAATACTGAGCAAATCCGATAGTGTCTTTCAGTGGTCTGATTTTACCTGTTTCTTTTCTATCATATCTACCGTTCATGCATGATAATAAAATGATTAACGGAACAATTAGTGTAATAAAAACACTCTTCGATATCTTCATAACTTTAAGATAAGTCATAAAGATACAATTTCAAATTATTTAAACCATAGATGTTAAAAATGTTATTTTGATCATGTTTTACACAAAGGTCGCAAAGTAATGCTGGTTAATCTTTATGTGCTTTGCGCATTCCCTGCCGGTAATACATAAGGGTGTTTTGTATCAGCGGAATGGAAATGTGTTGATGACGTTCGACATACACAAATAGTAACCCTCTTTTTTCAACAACAACTATAAAACTTTCTTTAGTATATTTGGTTATTTAAGATAGGCACAACATTTTAGAATATGTTGCTTTTTATAAATTTTTCTTAAAAACTTAATTAAAATGGAAACTATAAAAAAATCAACACTTGATTTCCTCACCGCTATAAAATGTAATAACAACAGAGAGTGGTTTATCGGGAACCGGCCCTTGTACCTGGAAGCCAAAGATAACTTTGAAACCTTTGTCCAGAGTATCATAAATGTTATAATCTTATTTGAACCCATTATGAAAGGGCTGGAAGCGAAAAGCTGTGTTTTCAGAATTAATCGCGATATTCGTTTTTCAAATGATAAGTCGCCTTACAAATCGCATTTTGGTGCCTTTATTGTCCAGGGTGGAAAAAAAAACGTAGATAAATTTGCAGGTTATTATTTTCATATTGAACCAGGCAAAAGCATTATGGCAGGCGGAGCATATACGCCTCCGGGTCCATGGTTATCTGCCATAAGGGAAAAGATAAGTGACAGGCCGGATGAGTTTATTAAAATCATAAATACAAAAGATTTCATAAAATACTTCGGAGCAATAGACGGAGAAAAGCTCAAAACCGCGCCAAAAGGATACCCTAAGGACCATCCCCATATTGAGCTGTTGAAATTTAAAAGTTACCTTGTGGTAAATGAAGCATCCGATAAGATGGTACTTAACAATTCGTTTTTTGATCATGTTGCAGATGTGTTTAGAACTATGAAACCATTAAATGATTATCTGAATAATTATTAATAACATTTGGTCAATAATTATTCACGATACTGACTAGCAGTTGCGAATTTCTTAATTGAAGGAAATGAACCTTACAATGCCAATCCAAGGTTTCTTAACATCCACTTTACAGTAGCTCTATTCTTGTAGTCAGGGTCAAACTGAACCGCAACAATAATTCCATCCTTATTTATTATATAAGTAGCCGGAACAGGTAAACGTGCAGCATCCCTTCCGTTATTTTTAGCGATATCAATTGAAAAGCTTGACAAAATTTTATCCTGATATGCTTTGGTCACACTAAACATAACATCATAATCTTTCATTATTTTTTCCTGACAATCATAAATGACCGTAAAAGTTATATTATGAAGTTTCACCGTTTGCTCAACGTTTTCAATTGATTCAGGTGTAATTGCAACGACATTAAAACCCTGATCTGTGAGTACTTTAAGTGAATCCTGGTAATTATTTAAATATCTGCTACATACAGGACACCATTTGCCTCTGTAAAAAAACAGGATAGTTGGCCCCTGTTCAAGCAGTTTTTTCAATTCCACCTGTTTCCCCTTCTGATCATACCCCGTAAAGTCGGGTGCTTTGTCGCCGACTTTAAGTCCATGTGGAATATTGCAACCATTTGTCTCGATTCCAAACCTTGAATAATTTATATCCTGTCCGGAAGAAGTGGATATTAATGAAAATGCAATAACAATTAATAAAAAGCAATTCTTCACTATTTTTCTCACAAAATCATTTTTAATGTAAGACATACACTAAGCAAATTTATAACCAGGTATCTTTCTCATTCTCAGATTTAATGGAGTTACTTCAAGATACTCATCATCTTTTATTTGTTCCATAGCTTCCTCCAGAGAGAATTTTAGTTTTGGGGCGATTCTAAGGCTATCGTCAGACCCTGAAGCCCTCATATTGGTAAGTTTCTTTCCTTTAACAATATTTACTTCGATATCACCAAGCCTGGTATTTTCTCCGATTACCTGACCTCTATAAACCTGTTCACCCGGATCAATATAGAATCTGCCCCTGTCCTGCAGACGATCAATAGCGTGCCCGGTTGCCATTCCCATATCGAGAGAAACCAACGATCCGTTCTGTTTGGGCAATAGATCATCACCTTTATATTTGTCATAAGCTCTGAAGCGGTGATGCATCACAGCCTCGCCGGAAGTTGCGGTCAGCATGTTATTTCTTAACCCTATCAGGCCCCTTGATGGAATATCAAATTCAATATGAGTCAAGTCTCCCTTGGGTTCAATGACTATCATTTCACCTTTTCGCTGGGTAATGAGCTCAATGGCTTTGCCTGAGAATTCGGGAGGAACATCAATTGTCAGTGTTTCATATGGCTCTGATTTAACACCATTTATATCTTTCAGTATAACTTTAGGTTTTCCTACCTGGAATTCATAGCCTTCACGACGCATTGTCTCAATAAGTATTGAGAGATGGAGTATCCCACGGCCAAAGACATTGAATGTATCTTCAGATTTTGTATCTTCGACTTTCAGGGCCAGGTTTTTCTCAGTTTCTCTCATCAGCCTTGTTCTGAGATGTCGTGATGTAACAAACTTGCCTTCCTTTCCATACAATGGAGAATTATTGATAGTAAAAACCATACTCATGGTAGGTTCATCTACTTCAATTCTCTGTAAGGCTTCAGGAGCAAGCAGATCGGCGAGTGTATCTCCTATTTCAAAATCCTCCAGTCCGATTACAGCACAAAGATCACCACATTTTACACTATCAGTTTTTACTCTTCCAAGTCCTTCGAAAACATATAATTCCTTTACTCTTACTTTCTTGACTTTCCCGTCCCTTTTACACAAGGTGTAGTCTAGTCCGGTGGTAATATCTCCTCTGAAAACGCGGCCAATTGCAATTCTGCCTACATAACTTGAAAAATCAAGTGAAGCAATCTGCATCTGAGCTGTACCTTCTATATAAGGAGGTTCAGGGATTTCCTTAAGAATGGTATCCAGAAGGTACTTTATATCAGTTGTTGGTTCTTTCCAGTCACTACTCATCCAGCCATATTTAGAAGAGCCAAAAACTGTAGCAAATTCAAGCTGATCATCTGTCGCATCGAGGTTAAACATAAGTTCATAAACATCCTGCTGAACTTCATCTGGCCTGCAATTTTCTTTATCAATCTTATTGACAACGACAATCGGTTTAAGTCCAAGGGCTATCGCTTTACCAAGTACAAATCGTGTTTGAGGCATAGGGCCTTCAAGTGCATCAACTAGCAAAAGAACACCATCAGCCATCTTGAGTACCCTCTCAACTTCACCTCCGAAATCAGCGTGACCAGGTGTATCAATAATATTAATTTTAATCCCTTTATAATTAGCTGAAACATTCTTTGAAAGTATTGTAATCCCTCTTTCCCGCTCGAGATCGTTGCTGTCAAGAATAAGATCACCCGCTTCCTTCCTTTGGTCGAGTACCTTGCATTCCTGTATAATCCGGTCAACCAGAGTAGTTTTACCATGATCAACATGCGCAATGATCGCTATATTCCTTATTAATTGCATACAAATTAATTAGACCGCAAAAGTAATATTACTGCCCAGATAAATGATAAAAACTTCAAAAATTAATTAATGATAAAAAATTCATATATTGGGCAATAAATTTTAAAAGACGACTTATGAAAAAAATGATCATTACCCTCGTTTTCAGTTTATTTGGTGTTACCGGGGTCTTCGGACAACAGAATGTCAATCTGGCTGTCGGAATGAAAGCTCCGGACTGGAAGTTTACTGATGCTGATAAAAAAGAATTTACAATGAATTCATGGGCTGGAATGGTGCTTCAGATCAATTATGTTGACCCGGATGAATCAGATCTTAATGATGTGTTCAATGATGTTGTCAAGAAAGCAACTGATGTAGATAAGACTATAAGCAAAGATCTGTTCAAGGGATTTGGTATTGTTGATTGTAAATCGACGTGGAAACCAGATTTTCTTATAAGAATGATTGCTGGTAACAAAGCTAAAAAGTACGATACTACCATACTTTTTGATTATAAAGCTACCCTTCAGAAAGAATGGGGTCTGCCAAAAGATAACTACACTGTGGTAATTCTTGATAAAAACAGGATATGCCGGGCTCTTTATAAAGGAGCTATTCCTGAATCAGAAAACCAGAAAATCGTTGATCTGATAATTGCCCTGACAAAAGAATAGCTGCTACTCCACTGAAGAGTACTTTTTCTTTTAACTCTGTGTAACCCTCTATGTCTTCTCAATGTTTCCGTGTAAGTTCTTATTTTTTTTGTTACACAGACCTGCCTGCCGGCAGGCAGGGGGCCACAGAGATTACTTCTCTTCATTGATATCCGAAATATCTTTTCCCAGTTTGGCTTTAATCCTTTCAAGATCATGCTTCATTCCGGCAACTGCCTGGATCAGTTGTTTTTCCGGCAATACAGGATCGGGTAATTCACTGCTGATATAATTAACAAATTTCCATATCTCTTTTACTTCATTTACGTGTACCTCATAAGGTTCATAAACCGGGTTAAGTGAATATAGGACAAGCTTACCGTCTTTTGTCAAATTATTTTCAACCACTTTAAAGACTATTCCGTCGTCGAGGGTAAACACCACATAAGCTTTCCCGCTGATTATCTGCATCCAGTCCTGGAGGTATTCTCCTGTTACCCAGGAACCGTCTGGTATAGGAAGCATAGAATCACCTTTCAACTGAAAAGTTCTGTATTTCTTTTTATCGGAAAGAAACGGTAATGTGAATACCGGAAGCTCGCCGATGTATTCCGGATCAGCATATCCGGTTGTATAGCCTGCTTTCGCTTTCTCAGGTACCAGTTCAATGTTTTCCCGGTTGTCGGAATTGACGGTTGTTGTCAATACCCTGAGGTTGCTTCCTTTTACATAAGCATCATATCCTCTTTCAAGCTCACCAAGCTGACTTTCTGACAACTTTGAAATTTCCAGTTTAAGGATAGTATCGATAGCAATGTTAAAATAGCCTGAAAAGGATATCAGAATTTCTATCCCGGGCTGGGCCACACCGTTCTCATAACCGCTCAGGGTTGAACGTTTAAGGTTTAAGGCAAATGCCACATCATCCTGTGTTCTGCCCCTCCTTTTTCTTAAAAATTTTATGTTCGATGCAAAGTACATAATGAAAATTGATTATATTGTAATCAGTAAATTGATTAATTTTTAATCAAAAATAAAACTTAATTGTTATATATGCAAGAGATGTGAAATATTTTTTCGAATCATCGGACTTGGGGGTTGAGATTGCTTCGTCGCTTCGCTCCTCGCAATGACGGTGCAAGTAAGATTAATTCTGTTTGGGAGCTGAACCGAATTAAGTAAAGTCCACGGTCATTGCGAGGAGCGAAGCGACGAAGCAATCCTTAACTCGTATCCGTAATTACTATTTAAAACTTTAATTATGATTCTCACCGGCAACATAGACCGATCAGTTCTGCATCTCGACCTCGATACTTTTTTTGTATCGGTTGAGAGGCTTAAGAACAGCCACCTGAATGGGAAGCCGGTCATAATAGGCGGCATGTCGGACCGTGGAGTTGTATCGAGCTGCAGCTATGAGGCACGGAAGTACGGCGTAAGCTCCGCTATGCCGATGAAAATGGCCAGGAATATGTGTCCCGATGCCATTGTGATAAGAGGCGATATGGAGCTCTACAGCAACTATTCAAACATAGTGACCGGTATAATTGCAGAAAGGGCACCGCTGTATGAGAAAGCATCGGTTGATGAGCACTACATCGATCTCACCGGGATGGACCGTTTCTACGGATGCTACAAATGGTCGCATGAATTGCGCCAGTATATAATAAAAGAGACTGGTCTGCCTATATCAATCGGACTTTCAGTCAACAAGACCGTATCAAAAATAGCAACCGGCGAGGCAAAGCCAAACGGTGAAATAGAGGTTCAAAAAGAGATTGTGCTTCCGTTCCTTGATCCGCTGTCGATACGAAAAATACCAATGATTGGTCAGAAGACTTACCAGGTACT
>PLNF01000138.1 GCA_003141715.1 Bacteroidales bacterium
TCTGTAAGTATTGATTTTTTAGGACTTGAACGTAGAGAAGGTATTACTGAAAAGGCAAAGACAAGGATCAGATATACAGTACACTTAACAATTGCCCTGGTGTTCTTTATAAGTGTTTTGATATTCAGCACTTTAAATGACAAGGCAGTCATAGATAAGCTTTTTACAATCGCAGGTTATACTTATGGTCCATTGCTTGGGTTATATTCCTTTGGGTTATTTACCAGGAGAATAGTGAACGATAAGATAACTCCGGCTATTGCGATTTTTTCGCCCGTGGCATGTTATTTTCTCAGTAAATATTCAGTAGTGTTATTAAACGGGTATAAATTCGGATTTGAATTGCTCCTTTTAAATGGACTGCTGACCTTTATGGGTTTATATATCTTCAGCAGAAAGAATCCGAAATCCATTTAAGCTTTAATTGTTTGTTATTGCCTGATGACTGTGCCTTGTTTCCTTGTACCTGAAGTTCCTGCAGCATCTTTAGTATCTGTATCAACGTTATCGTCAGTATCTTCCTTAACCTCTTTTTTAAGTATTGCATTTATCTTTTTATATGGAATGTTCCAGACAATATAGTAGCTCAGTCCCGTACTGAATGTTTTGGTACCGTTGCCGAACCCCGGAAAATAAACCGGTCTGAGGTCTTTCCCGGCACCTGAATAGAGCAGCATTCGCAGACTTATCGACCATCCTATGCTGAAATGATTGAAAATTTCTGTCCTCACCCCGGGAGATACTTCAACGAAATGTCCCCAATTTGTCTTAGCAGTTATGGAAGAGGAAGTTGTTCCCCAGTAATCTGTCATTTGAAAGTTTGGAACTTCAGAAGTGAACCGGCTTAAACCATACCTTAACCCAATTCCTGCCCAGTACTTTCCCATCGATTTATCAGGTTTCAGGATGTTAAAATCCATGCCGATACGGACAAAACTTCCGTGATTGAGATAAGAGTAATTATATTGTGAATACTTGAAATTGAGATAGCCGGCTGCAAGCACTACTGAACGCTTTTCATTCAAATCGATAGAAATATATCCTTCTTCATTCAGAATATTTTTATCTGAATAGTAGATAGCCGGACCAGACACTTCCATCCCAACTCTTATTTTAAGAGGTATAGGAATTGTGTCCTGGGCATGAACCTGAATCAGAATGCAATTCAGGAAAAGCAGGAGACTAATAGAATATGCGAATGTTCTCCACATTTAAATTTGTAATAGTCTTGTTACCGGTATATATATCCTTGATGATGTGTTTTGTAAATTTAGGCAATGTGTCAAGCTGATGATAAAATGTATAACCGCACTCCTTGGAAATAAGATGAGGATAGCTGCTATATTGGAATTCAATGGTATCAGTGACTCCATTAATCTGAATACCAAATGTGCAACTTTCTGTTGAAGCATTCAGTGGTATCAGAGCAGGTTGAACACTGGCTGTATTATTATAAATAAGTGAATCCGTGTTCAGTCCGTAAAGAGTCAGACTATCGGGAGCAGTGAGTGTAGTATTATTGTAAAACGAAGCTTTCAGATAGGATTCTGTTTCCTCAAAACATGATCCCGCTGTACATGAAAGCAGGAAAAGAATAGTACCTGGCAGAATAATAAGGAGACTTTCCGGAATAAATTTTCTCATTACTTATTTGAAAGCCTCAAAATTACAAAAATAAGTGTGTCATATGCAAAAAAAGGTTCTAAAAGCACTGTAGCTACTAAAGCCTCTAAAGCATTTAAAACCTCTATGGCTTAGAGAGCCTAGAATTTCGGCAAATTCTTAAGTACTCCGTTTATGCCGTTTTTGATTCTGAGCAATACATTGTTATCTTTTTCTCCGTTAAAATATATTTCTGCAATGATATCCTTATATTCTTTAAAAAGATAATTCCTTTTCAGCTTAAGGGTAGGAGATAATTCTCCGGTCTGAGGAGTCCATTCTTCAGTCACTAAACGGAACCTTTTAATCTGTTCAAATTCGCCAAGTGATTTGTTTACTTCCCTGACTTCCTTGTTGAATCTTTCAATTACTTCAGCCAATTCAATAAGCTCCTTATTGTCCCTGAACTGGATCTTGTGTATTGAGCACCAGTCGTGGAGGAAAGTAAAATTCGGAGACAAGACAGCGCTTGCAAATTTCTGATTCTCACCAATTACCATTGCCTGCTCTATAAAGAATGACTCTTTTAGTTTATTCTCAATTACCTGGGGCGCAATATATTTTCCGGCCGAAAGTTTAAACATCTCTTTCTTCCTGTCGGTGATTTTCAGGAACTTTCCATCTTCAAATACCCCGATATCGCCGGTATGCAGCCAGCCATCCTTATCGATGATCTCTGCAGTCAGTTCCGGTGCTTTATAATAGCCCATCATAACATTTACCCCTTTGCATAAAATTTCGCCATCTTCTGCAATCTTAACTTCAACGCCTTCGATAACCGGTCCGCATGTTCCAAACCCGATTTCATCTATTCTTAAAGGATTAACAGATATAATCGGAGAGGTTTCTGTAAGTCCGTAACCCTGAATGACAGGTATACCGGCTGCCCAGAAGATTTTTTCGAGTCTGGGTTGAAGGGCAGCGCCTCCCGATACCAGAACCTGCAACTCTCCGCCGAGAGCCTCCTTCCACTTACAGAAAATCAGTTTTCTGGCTATCCTGAGGCGGAACTTATAAAATTGTGAGTTCCCCTTCAGCTTGAATTTTAGTCCCAGGTCTACGGCCCAGAAAAATATTTTTTTCTTTAGCCATGGAAGCTCACGCCCCTTTCCTATAATATTATCATAAATTTTTTCGAGAAGGCGTGGAACTGTATCGAAAACATGTGGTTTAATCTCTTTTACCGTCTCCGATATTGTCCCCATGTTTTCAACATAATAGATACTTATCCCTTTATAAAGAAAGTTATAATTAACCATACGTTCATAAACATGGCAAAGGGGGAGAAAACTTATCGCTCTGTGACCGTAGCCGAGGTGATGGGCTTTTGATGTTGTAATTGCATTTTTTACCAGGTTGTTATGCGAAAGCATAACACCTTTTGAATTTCCGGTTGTGCCTGAAGTATATATTATAGTTACAAGATCTTCTGGTTTTATACTCTCTTTTATTTTCTCAAGTTCATCGTGAAATTTGTCCGCACTTTTTTTACCCACTTCAATTATATCATCAAAGGATCTTACTCCTTCAACATGCTCAAATGAGAAGAT
>PLNF01000062.1 GCA_003141715.1 Bacteroidales bacterium
CCCCTTTTCAGAGGGGACTCAATATTTATACTGAAATTTTTCGCCCCCTTGGGGAAGATGGCTGCGTCTGCAGCCAGAGGGGGTGTGATACCAAGAGCAAAAGTACTGTAATTAGCGGTGCGAAGGCAAACCGGAAATGGTGCGAACTTCAGATAAAACGGTAGCGCCATTAAGGCCAGTGTAGCAGGCGTCCGTTTTGTCTGAAGTTTTCATTTCCGGCCTCCTTTTCTTTGGTTCATTTCTTTTGGAGGAGCAAAAGAAATGAACAATTATTTTGATAACTTTGAAATAAGTTTATTTATGAGATATTTATGATAGAAAAAGTCAGGGAAATATTTAAGAGAGAGGCAAATGCTATTCAAAACATTCCGGTGACCAGAAGTTTTGAAATTGCTGTCGGAATAATTCACAAACAGGTTCATGCTAAAAACGGGAAACTTGTCACGAGCGGAATGGGAAAAGCGGGTCAGATAGCGCATAATATTGCGACAACATTCAGTTCAACAGGAACTCCTTCAATTTTTCTTCATCCCAGTGAAGCACAACATGGTGACCTTGGAATTCTTCAGGAAAATGATGTTCTTCTGGCAATCTCTAATTCAGGGAAAACAAGGGAGATCATCGAACTTATAGATCTTAAAAATAATCTTTATCCTCAGGTACCGGTAATCGTAATCACTGGAAATGAGAATAGTCCGCTGGCACTAAAGGCTGATTGCTTTATTCTGACAGGCGCACCGGAAGAAGTTTGTACACTGGGTCTTACTCCAACTACTTCCACGACAATGATGACAGTTATAGGAGATGCACTCGTCGTACTTATGATGAGTAAAATTAATTTTACCGCAAAAGATTACGCAAAAAGGCATCACGGTGGTTATCTTGGGATGAAATCGAGAGAAATATCAGGAAAAGAATAACCGACACTAAAATCCGGAACTTGTTTTTTCATCCTGAATAGATTCCATGGTGCTCTCGAGTGTTTCCTGAAACCGGTTTGCATTTTCTATCCACTTCAGAATTTTTTCACTGGCCAGAGGATAATCGGGTGTGCGCATCGATACCGTCCTGTAAGCACATTCTTTTAATTCCGCAACATTCTCCAATACCTTTTTAAAATAAACCCTGAAGAATGAATCTGTAATAAAGAAGTAGCGCTTACGATCAGATGCAAATGTCTTGTAATCAATTATTTTATTTTGCAGAAGGAAGTTCAGTGAGTTGCTTACAGAGCTTTTACTCGCTTTAAAAAATTTTACCAGTTCGTCGAATGTCTTTTCAGGAGGATCGCTGACAGTGAAATAAGATATAATCCTGCCCTGCATTGGTGTCAGTCCAAACTTTTCAAACACTTTGCTGGTCTCTTCAATTGTTTCGCGAATTCTTTTTTCCTGGGTTAACATGATTCCTTAAATTTGATACGGGTTACTGGTAATGCAACAGTGCAACGGCTCAATGGTGCAAAGGCTTAACGGTTCAATGCCTGACACTTTCTATTGGCTTTCTGCCATTGTGCCCTTGTGCATTTGTGCCGTTGTGCCACATTTCACAAATTTAAATTAATTCCGCATCAGTTCTATAACTTTTGAACTAAAAAAACAAATTTATTTTTTCTTGTTTGCATCAGATAAAAAGATTAGTTTTGGAAACTTCGCATCAGGAATTACGAATTAATAAAGATCAAGGTCATGACCAGCACTTCATCAAACGCTATCAGCAGGAAAGATTATATCTTTTCAATTTCTATTATCGGACTGTTTTTTTTCATATTTGGATTCGTTACTTGGCTGAACGGGATACTCATCCCGTTTCTTAAAACAGCTTGCGAATTGAACAATTTTCAGGCATATTTTGTGACATCTGCCTTCTATATCTCCTACTTTGTCATGGCGCTGCCTTCATCAGCTCTACTTAAAAAAACAGGATTTAAAAATGGTATGACTGTCGGGTTATGGATAATGGCGGTAGGTGCTCTGATCTTCATACCGGCAGCAATGACCAGAACATTTGGACTTTTCCTTCTTGGGCTATTTGTGGAGGGAACAGGATTGGCTCTTCTTCAGACAGCATCGAATCCATATATCACTATTATCGGCCCTCCCGAAAGTGCTGCCAAAAGAATCAGCATAATGGGGATTGCAAATAAATTTGCTGGCGTTTTAGCTCCGATTATACTTGCCAGCATTATATTAAAAGACGCAAATATTCTAGAACAAAAGCTTGCACAGGCCGCTGATACAGCCTCAAAGGCAGTTTTGCTTAATGAACTGGCTAGCAGGGTTATTTTTCCATATATCGTTATGGCAGTAATTCTTGTACTTCTGGGGCTTTTACTCCGGTTTGCCCATCTCCCTGAAATTGACACCGATGCAGAAGATGCTGCAAGCAGTGAATCAAACATCAAAAAAACAAGTGTATGGCAGTTTCCACATCTTATATTCGGTGTAGTTACGTTCTTCTTTTATGTAGGAGTTGAAGTTATTGCAGGTGATACTATCATAAGATATGGTCAATCACTTGGAATAGCTATGAGCTCCGCAAAATATTTCACTTCACTCACATTGCTTAGCATGATAGTGGGATATCTCTTAGGGATTACGTTTATACCAAAATATATCAAACAGGTTACAGCGTTAAAAATTTGCGCAATTCTTGGCGTTATCTTTGCCCTTGCAGCGATTATTAGCCCTTCTCATCTGACTTTTACAATACCATTTATTGATATTGTTACTTTTTCACAATTAAAACTTGTTTTACCCTTAACAGTTCTTTTTGTTGCTTTAATGGGTCTCGCAAACTCACTGATGTGGCCTGCTCTATGGCCTATGACAATAAACGGGCTTGGCAGATTTACAAAAACTGCTTCAGCTATGATCATTATGGCTATTGCAGGAGGTGCCATACTACCCTTGTTATACGGAAAACTTGCAGATATTTTTTCGACACAGTCGGCATACTGGATCTGTGTTCCTGCATACCTGATTATTATGTATTACGCTTTTATCGGACACAAAGCGGGAAAATAGTATGGGTTATAACCTGAAGGAAATATTTGAATACTTTGACACCGATGGCACATTCTTAAATGGAGAAACCTATGGTAGCGGGCATATTCATGATACCTTCAGGATAGAAACGGTTGAAAAGGAAAAGGACGATTATATACTTCAGAGGCTTAATAATAAGATCTTTAAAAACATTCCTGAGCTTCAGCACAATATTGAAAGGGTTACAGTTCATCTAAGAAGCAAATTAGAGAGTATTCCGGGTTCAAATATTAAAAGGGAGTGTCTGAGACTTATCCCTTCCAGGGATGGGAAAACCTGGATCAGTGATAATGAAGGCAATTTCTGGAGGATGTATATTTTCATTTCCGACCATCACTCTTATAATGTTGTAGACAGTCCTGATAAAGCATTTGAAGGAGGAAAAGCTATTGGCCGTTTTCAGGCAATGTTGGCTGACATGCCAGGAGAACCTCTCTCTGAAACGATTCCATGGTTTCATAATATCGAAAAAAGACTTCAGGCTTTCAATAATAAGATAAAAGAAAACCATGCAGGACGTGTTGAGACATTAGCTAATGAGATAGATCAAATCCTTAGCAGAGCCGAGGAGATGAAAATTATTCTTAGGCTGGGGAGAGAGGGAAAAATACCTTTGAGGATCACCCACAACGATACAAAATTCAATAATATATTACTTGATGAAAATGATAAGGCATTGTGTGTAATTGATCTTGATACAGTAATGCCCGGATATATCCATTATGATTTTGGTGATGCGATCAGAACTGCTGCAAATACAGCGTCTGAAGATGAGGATGATCTTTCAAAAATTAAAATGGATATAAACCTTTTCAAAGCATATTCTGAAGGTTATCTTTCCGAAACAGTCGAAACATTAAATGATGTAGAAAAGGAATTCCTTGCATTTGCCCCAAGATTAATTACTTACACAATTGCTGTCCGTTTTCTTACCGATTTTATTGATGGCGATAATTACTTCAAAATACATCATAAGCTTCATAATCTTCAGAGAGCCAGGGCTCAGCTCAGGCTGGTAATGAGTATGGAGGAGCAGTATGAAGATATGAAGAGGATAATCAGGAAGCTTATCGAAGGAAAAAGGTAAAAGGCGAAAGGCAAAAGGTTAAAGATAAAAGACAAAAGTAAAAAGATAAAAGTAAGGAGTAGTTTGTAAGTAATAAAAACAAGAAACAAGAAACAAGAAACATTAAACACTAAGTTCATATCATGGATTGGACAAAAGATGAGATTATGTTTTTAAAGACATTGAGTAATCCTGACAAGATTCAGGGATTCCTCGATTCAATAGATTATAATCCTGTTTACGAATGCAGGTCCCCCCGATGGATAATAAAGAAAAGATCTGCCCATTGTTTTGAGGGTGCTCTTTTTGCTGCTGCTGCTTTGCAATTTAATGGCTTCAAACCTATGATAGTTGACCTTAAAGCGTATAATGACGATGATCATGTCATTACTGTATTCAAAAAAGATGGACACTGGGGGGCGGTGGCAAAATCAAACTTCACTTCATTGAGATACAGGGAACCTGTTTATCGCTCATTACGTGAACTCGTTATGTCTTATTTTGATTTTTACTTCAATACTGACGGTGATAAATCATTGCGATCCTATTCTTTGCCTCTCGACCTTTCACTTTATAATCAACGCCACTGGGCAACAACTGATGAAGACCTGGAATATATTGGTGATAAACTGGAAAAGATTCGTCATTATCCGGTTGTGAATAAAAAAATGATAAAAAACCTGAAAAGAGCAAGCGATATTATGTTAAAAGCAGGCATGCTCGGATCTAATGAGGAGGGATTATTTAAGCCAAAAAAGGCTTAAAGGAAAAATGCAAAAGGAAAAACAAATACCAGACTCCAAGGCTACTAAACTATAAGACTGCAAGACCACAAGACCGCAACTAATCCAGTCGAATTATTTTATTACCCATTTATTTGTTTATCATTATATTACGAAAATAGCCTTTATTACGGTCGAAGGTTCTTTTTGTAATTAACACGATATTGTCTATTTTTGACATCGTAAAAAAACAGGGTATGGATTTATCTGGTAAGTATTATAAAGCCTTTAATGACCGTCAGTCGGCAATAGAAAAACAGTATAGTCCCAAACAAGCTGAAAAGCAACATTCAAAAGGCAAGCTTACCGCACATGAACGGATAAACCTTCTTTTCGATAATTCCACATTTGAAGAGATAGATGCGTTTGTAACTCCGGCTGACCAACCTGTGGAATTCGGGAAAGTTGAAAGATCTTATGGTGATGGGGTAATTGTTGGTCATGGAAAAGTTAATGGGAGGCTCGTCTTTGCTTATGCCCAGGATTTCACAATAATGGGTGGATCATTAGGGATTGTTCATGCTAAAAAAATCGCAAAGATCCAGGAGATGGCCCTGAAAATGGGTTCACCAATAATTGCTCTGATAGACTCAGGTGGCGCAAGAATACAGGAGGGAGTTGCGAGCCTTAGCGGTTATGCAGCCATTTTTCAGAACATTATTCATTCTTCCGGAATAATTCCCCAGATCTCTGTAATAATGGGACCTGCAGCCGGTGGTGCTGTCTACTCTCCTGCCCTCACTGATTTTGTCTTTATGGTAAATCACACAAGCTACATGTTTGTCACGGGGCCTAATGTTGTAAAAGAGGTTCTGAATGAAGATGTCTCCTTCGAAGGGCTTGGAGGAGCAGAAGTTCATGCGCGTAAAAGCGGTGTTGCTCATATGATCTATGACGACGAGGAGAATACAATTCTCGCCCTGAAAAAGTTTCTCTCTTATCTTCCATCAAATAATGTTGAAAATCCTCCTGTTGTAGCCGACGACGGATCAATTAACGAGATTAATGAAAAACTGAGGGATATTATTCCCGAAGATCCGAATAAAGCATATGATGTTAAGGATGTCATTACCCAGATAGTTGACAGAAACAGTTTATTTGAAACATCGGAACTGTTTGGTGGAAGCCTTGTGACAGGTTTTGCAAGGCTAAATGGTAAAACAATTGGCGTTGTAGCTAATCAACCGAAAGTTCTTGCCGGGGTTCTTGATATTGATTCATCAACCAAGGGTGCCAGGTTTATCAGGTTTTGTGATGCCTTTAATATCCCTGTTATAACATTCGAAGATGTTCCCGGATTCCTCCCCGGAGTCGATCAGGAACATGCAGGTATTATCAGGCATGGCGCCAAATTGCTATTCGCATACAGTGAAGCCACAGTTCCGAAAATAACTATAATACTCCGCAAGGCTTATGGAGGAGCTTTTATTGTTATGAACAGTAAAAACCTTGGCGGCGATTTCAGTTTTGCCTGGCCATCAGCAGAAATTGCAGTTATGGGACCTGACGGGGCTGTTGCAATCCTCTACAGAAAAGAACTTGCTGAATCGAAAAACCCTGTTGATCTTAAAAAAGAGCTTGTTAAAAAATATCGTGATAAAATCGCGAATCCATTCATTGCTGACGAAAGCGGATACATCGATGAAGTAATTGATCCTGCAGTCACACGGAAAAAAATCTTATCCGCTCTGAATGCGCTTAATAATAAATGGGTAAAGGTGCCGGCAAGAAAACATGGGAATATGCCGTTATAAGGCGTAAAGGCGCAAAGGCATAAAGGTATAGATTTCTTTTGCCCTTGAGCCATTGAGCCGTTGAGCCGTTGGGCCGTTTTTTATTAAAGTACGGAAATTAATATGAATCTGATGAAGATTAAGAGAATACTAATTGCGAACAGAGGTGAGATAGCCGTCAGGATCATGAAGACTGCACACCTTATGAAAATTGAAACTGTCGCTGTTAGAACAGTTGTTGAACCAAATGCTATGTATCTGGCAACAGCCGATGTGATATTTGATAATACTGAAGATATTTCAGAAATCCCTGTTTTTCTTAATATTGAAAAACTAATAGCCATCGCTCTTGAGACAAATGCCAATGCCATTCATCCGGGTTACGGTTTCCTTGCAGAAAACGCATATTTTGCTCAGAAATGCATCGATAACAGCCTGATTTTTATCGGTCCTTCTCCTGATGCAATTTATAAAATGGGGAATAAGACAATTGCCAGAAAAATAGCCTTAGCTAGCGGAATTCCAATGGCGATGGGCAGTGAAGGGAATATTACCAATGAGGAAGAAGCTGTCGTAATCGCTGAAAAGATTGGTTATCCGGTAATTATAAAAGCTGCATCCGGGGGTGGAGGAAGAGGCATGAGGATTGTTCGAAAGTCCGATGAGATGGAGAAGATGTTTATTATTGCAAGTAAGGAGGCTGAGAAAGCGTTCAATGATCCTTCAGTATTTGTCGAGAAATATATTGAGAATCCTAAGCACATTGAATTTCAAATACTTGGAGACACAAAAGGGAATGTAATACATCTTGGAGAAAGGGAATGTTCTATCCAGAGAAAACATCAGAAGCTTCTCGAGGAAGCTCCCTCAAGCGCTCTGGATGAAAAACTACGCAAAAAAATGGGCGATATGGCTGTCCAGATTGCCAAAGCAGTTGATTATCATTCAGCCGGAACCGTTGAGTTTCTTCTTGACAACGATAAGAATTTCTATTTCATGGAAATGAATACCAGAATTCAGGTGGAACACCCGGTAACTGAAGTAATAACCGGTTTGGATTTGATAGAGCAACAGATCAGGATAGCTAATGGAGAGGAACTCAGATTTAAACAAAGTGATATTAAATTAAAAGGATGGGCAATTGAATGCAGGATAAATGCTGAGGATGTTCAGGCTGGCTTCGCCCCCGACCCAGGGAAAATTGAAAGTCTGAATATGCCAACCGGCCCATATATAAGAGTAGATACCGGAGTACAGGCCGGTTCTTCAATTGTTGCAAGCTATGACTCTATGATAGCTAAACTTATTGTAAGAGGGAAAGACCGTAAGGAGGCAATTAAAAATTGCAAAATGGCCCTCGATAAAGTCTGGATAAAAGGTACTAAAACAACACTTCCGTTTTTCCGTATGCTGGTGCGTCATCAGAAGTTTCAGGATGGAACCTTTACAACTTCATTTATAGAAAAAGATCTGGAAAAATACTACTTTAACAGTGAATATGAAGAGATGCTAGCGGCGTGGCTCGCCACCAAACTCTTTGTTGAAGAAAACCTGAATGATAACAGTATAAACGTCAATTTTGAACATGGGAAAGTGATGAGTCCGTGGTTGCTGAACAAAAGAATAAATCAATTTTAAATCAAGCAGTTAAACATGGGAAACGAAAAACTCCAGATAAAAAAATTATACGCTCTTTCTTCCGAAAACAGGAAATACAGCTTTTCCCTCCCTCTGAAGCACACAATAAGGATCGGGAAAAGGGAGTATGAGGTGAAACTTAAGGCGGATGAAAAATATGGCACGTATATACTATGGAAGAACCGGAAGTACCCTGTCGAAATTGTGCGTTCAAGCCAGAATAAATATGAAATACTGTTTAACGATATAAGTTACACTTTTACCATAGAGACACCATTCTCCCTGCAGAGAATGAAGGTTTTAAATTCAACACGCGGCAAAATTGAGAAAGAAATAATTAAAGCTCCTATGCCAGGTAAAATAATTGATGTACTTGTGAGAGAAGGCTCAGTGGTTCTTAGGGGAGAACCTCTTGTAATTCTGGAGGCAATGAAGATGCAGAATGAAATAATATCACCCGTACATGGCACAATTGTAAAAGTGCTGGCGAAACCAAATACCAATGTAATGAAAGATGATCTCCTTGTTGAGATTAAACTCTAGGAACTGTCTTGCAGTCTTACGGTCTTATGGTCTTGCGATCTTGCGATCTTGCAGTCTTGTAAGTTAGATATTTCTATCTAGTTGAGATATACCTTATAAAAAGGCCTGTTCAGCCAACATTCTTTTTAAAAAAATGACTGTATAGCATTATTGCAGTGACTGATGTCAGTATCATAGCTATTGATCCGTAAATCAGACTTTCAACAGGTGATTTGACAATCCAGGCCCAGGATATCCAATACAGCGGTGAAAAAAAAGTAAAATAATTCCACGGATGATGAAGCAACAAACCCGAAGGGACTGCGATCAGAAAAATCCAATAAAGCCTGGAAAGAGCCAATCCTTCAATCTTTTTTTCTGCCAGAGAGCAAATAAACAGAAAAACAAACGGCGACTGAATCGAAAGAAGCAAAGCTGCGAAGAGGGTTCTCAGCCATCCTTCAGTTGGAACAGGCTTTGCCAGAATTATAGTTATCATCACTAAAACGAAACTAATAAATGCAGAAATTGTCATCCTCATAAGTAGAAACTTGTACCTGTCTGCCAGAAAAACTTCTTCAACGTGCACGATATGTAAATCTTTTTCACCGAGAAGAACAAAAGCATACAGCATCCCGGGAAGAATGGCGATAACAGAAACAAATGTAATAGCTGCTAAAGAGTAATAATTATCGAGAAGGAAACCTGTTTTTGAAAAGATGAAGGCCGATAGCGGAGTAAAAAGAAATCTCAGTATAATAATAAGTACGAATGGAGCCAGGCTTCGAGCTAAAAGCGTTTTATCGTGCAAAATAATATTAATATCAGCTATCAAGAAGCTTTTAAATCTGTCCCACATCATATTCTGACTGAAATGAATTAAAAAGAGAGGTTTCTAAATGGGGAGAAACCTCTCTGAATTCTTAGCTTTTAACAGGAATATGTTTCAGAGTAACTACCAGAAAATCCCAGAATTTTGCTACTGAGGCAATATTAACTTTCTCATCAGGAGAATGTGGATATCTGATGGTAGGTCCGAATGAAATCATATCGAGATTTGGATAAACACCGCCAATGAGACCGCATTCGAGACCCGCATGAATTGCTTTTTTTTCGGGGATATTTCCAAACATATCCTTATAAACATCACTCATTGTTTTCAGAATAGGCGATTGCATATTTGGCTTCCAACCAGGGTAAGTACCAGTCAGAGTAACCTCTGCACCAATCAGTTGAAAAACAGCTGCAATTTTCCATGCAGTTGCTTCTTTGGCAGAGTCAACCGAGCTTCGGGTCAGATTATAAGTTTCAAATTTACCTCCGATACATTTGACTATTGCAAGGTTATTTGATGTTTCGACCAGTCCTTTCATTGCCTGGCTCATCCTTTGAACACCGTTTGGACATGCAAACAGTGATCTTATTATCTTGTACTGATCGCCCTGATTCATTACTTTGGCAGGAAGAGTAGTCTTCCCGATTATAAATTTCATATCAGGTTCAGTATCAGAAAACTCAGACTGGTACATCTTCTCATAACCATTAACGAATTTTTCAAATTCCTT
>PLNF01000091.1 GCA_003141715.1 Bacteroidales bacterium
ATCAAGATAAAGTTATTTAGCTGGCAGTAGGGAGCATCATTCTATTTCCCATTATAATTTGCTCCCTGACTGTCTTCATTCTATCTGAAAAAGCTGTTTAATTATTTATTCTAAATCAATTTATCATGAAAAAACTCTTCTTAATATATACGGTTTTGTGTTTTTCAAGCAGTGAATTAACATTTTCAACTCCCTCAACGCAGATATGGATTCCTTCCACAGATTTTCAAAAGTGGAAAACCATGCATCTGGGTCTTGATAATTATATAAGGATATCGAACATAAACGGTATTCGCGGTGCAGGCATCTTAGATATAGGTTTAACAACCGGTATCCTGCCTTTCGAAAAATTTCAGGGAGAGATTGGCGTGGACTATTTGTACATGGGAGATAGCAATTACGATGACCATCCGATTTATTTCAATGCAAAAATAGGGTTGCCTGAAGATGCATTTTTTAAGGGTTTTCCGGCTGTTGCTTTAGGGGATTATAACTTCGGGCTAAAAACGAATCTTACCAATTATAACATAATATATGGGGAAATTGCAAAAACAATTCCCATGCTTGGCAGACTTAGTGTTGGTTATTATACTGGCAATGATAAGGTTCTTGTTGATGAGAATTTGAAGAAAGCAAATAAAGGCGTTTTATTATCATGGGACAGAACGATGACAGAAATCTCTGATAAACTTTGGCTGGCTGTTGATTCCCAGGGAGGTAAAAATTATTTGGGAGCCTTAAGTTTTGGCGCCTCATGGGCTTTTTCTAAAAATGTCTCGGTGATTTTCGGGTATGATATTTATAATAACAAAAAGGCTTATTATAATACCAACAACCAGAATGCCAACACTTTTACTGCACAGGTTGATATAAATTTCTAAAGGATTGAAATGATTTTTTAGTTTGCTAGTTAGTTAAAAGGGCTGTCTCAGTTGAGGCAGCTTTTTTCTTCATCTTCTGTCAGTGCGGCCATAATGATTTAACTTCCCTGATAATCATTATCTAAAAGGCTTTAAGACTCATATCCAGGCTTTTGATATGATGAGTCAGAGAGCCCACAGATATGAAATCAACACCACATTCCGCATAAGATCTGATTGTTGAAAGATCAATTCCACCTGAAGATTCTGTCTCAAACCTGCCGGAAATTTCTTTAACTGCAATTCTCGTATCCTCAATGCTGAAATTATCAAGCATTATGCGATCCACCCCTCCGGCTGAAAGAATTGTTCTTAGATCCTCAAGGGATCTTGCTTCTATCTCTACCTTCAGATTCAGATTATTCCTCTTCAGGTACTCCCTGGTTTTACAGATTGCTTTGTCAATTCCTCCGGCATAATCGATATGGTTGTCTTTCAACATGATCATATCGAACAAACCCATTCTGTGATTTAATCCACCTCCGATTCTTACAGCCTCTTTTTCAAGAAATCTGAACCCGGGTGTAGTTTTACGCGTATCAAGTATCTTGGTTTTCAACCCTTTAAGCTTGGTTGCATATTCGTGCGTACTTGTGGCGATTCCGCTCATTCTTTGCATGATGTTCAAAACCAGGCGTTCTGATTTAAGGATTGATTGCTGACGGCCTGTAAGGTAGAATGCGATATCTCCGGGAACTATGCTTGTCCCGTCTTCAAGAATCAGATCAGGTTTAAGATTTTTATCGATTATTGAAAAGAGTTCTGTTGCGACACTGATTCCTGCAAGTATTCCTTTCTCTTTTATGAGAAGTTTGGCCTTCCCGTTTGTT
The DNA here is from genome assembly GCA_003141715.1 of Bacteroidales bacterium. Classification (GTDB taxonomy): domain Bacteria; phylum Bacteroidota; class Bacteroidia; order Bacteroidales; family VadinHA17; genus LD21. The sequence goes on from PLNF01000091.1 coordinate 1,751, forward strand.
TCAGCAGGTATGCAGGCAAGGGATGTGTGATCGCCATTCCCTAAATCCTCAGCGAGACTTCTTAAGATGAATTCCCTGAGAATTCTATTTTCCATTGTCAGATTCAATACGTATCTGATGTATCAGCAATTCCTGGTCAACTTTTTTAAGAAGGAAATAAACACGAAAATCTCCTTTTTCTGTCTTAAGATTGCCTATGGCATATTGCGCATCATTTTTTGCACCCTGATGACGGATCGTAAAGTCTTTAGTCTGGTACTCAGCAAAAAAGTCTTTAAGTATGGTTTCAGCTACATTCTTTTTATAAAAATCCTCTTTATCGAGCAGAAGAAGCTCAATTGTAGAGTTCATGTACTTCGATAATTCAGCTGCATTACCCGCTTTTATTGCTATTGCAATTCCTCCGGGTATTTTTGCCTGATCCTGCGCCCTGGCAGTAAGACTGCTCAAGGTTATTAATACTACCGGAATAATATTTACGGATTTCATATCGATTCAGTTTAAATATTGCGGACAAATAAATCAATGCACTACAAATTTAATACTAATTTGATTATGATAGACCTATTCTGCATAATCAATAGTATTATCGCATGTGTTAAGATGCTATAAAATGCTATTTTTGTATCAGTGGGATTGTTCATTCATGAAAAAAAATTGAACCATTTTATATGAAGATTGCCTTATTGCAGACAGGAAAAACTACTGATAAACATATTTCGGAGTTAATTGATCTTTATACAAACCGTATAAAAAAATACTCTGTTTTTGAGATCATAACACTTCCTGATGTAAAGAATACCAGGAACATGCCAGTCCAGGAACAAAAGATTAAAGAGGCTGCAAAAATCATTCAGTCGCTTAGTGAAGATGATTATGTTATATTACTTGATGAGAAAGGGAAGGAGTTAAGGACGCTTGAATTTTCAGGAGCTTTGGGGAAAATGTTTTTACTTCCAAAAAAAAGGATCGTGTTTGTTATTGGTGGCGCGTGGGGCTTTCCCGAAACTGTTTATACCAGGGCCGACTATAAAATGTCTCTGTCAAAGATGACTTTTCCTCATCAGCTGGTACGATTATTGTTTCTTGAACAGCTTTACAGGGCATTTACAATTATCAAAGGAGAACCCTATCATCATGAATAAGCTTTGATTATTATATTATGAGAGCTAATCGTTATACCATATTTCTTTCCGCTCTGACTGTCGTATTCATAATTCTGGCCCTCGTCTCAGAAAAAGTATATTTCAGTGATTTTGAGTATCGCTTCAGAACAAAGATGTTTAACAAAACTCTGGTTGTTAAAGAAACGGTCATGGAAGATTGCCTCAATTCCATCCGGCCTGTTCTGGCAAAAGAAAATGATAATGATACAATTTCACGAAATGACCTTTTTAAAGCAGCAGAAGAAAACAGGATCAGTATTCTTGAATATTTTGACAATAAACTTGTCTACTGGTCGGATAATGAGTTTGACGTGCCTCCGGTATTTATTGATTCGCTATATAACAAACCATTCGTTTTTTTACAGAATGGATGGTTTCTTACCAAAACTATTCGTGCCGGGAATGAAAAAATAATTGGTTTGCTTAGAATACATACTGATTATGGTTTTGAGAATAACATTATTAAAAACGGGTTCCAAAAGGAGTTCAGGATACCCGAAAACGTTGAACTGGATACCGACAAAGATGCTTCCGGATTCCACATTTTTAATAAAAAAGGCGATTTCCTTTTTTCGCTCGTATTCCCTGCAGTCAAAGGGAATACATCTTTTATGCTTGTTCCGTTATGTTTATGGGCAGGTGCATTTGTCCTGATTATTCTCTTTACTTTCGGACTCGTTAAATTATTTGTCAGTAAGGGGAAAGGCCTTTTGGTAGCCGGTTTTACCCTGATAGTTTTTGCTCTTGTTTATCTGTTTATTCTCTTCACCGGGAAACCTCTGTCTGTTTTTCAGACTGAACTTTTTTCTCCCTACAGGTTCTCTTTAAACAAGCTTATCCCGTCATTGGGTCACCTGTTAGTGCTCGGTATTCTTGCTGCAGCTTTTTCAACAATTCTTTACCGTCATTTTCCGGTTAAGGAGCAAAAGAAGAGCAAGGGAATTTCAAATTATCTTTTCCTTTCAGTTTTGCTGATGGGCGGAGCTCTTATTTTATGTTTATTTCAGTGGATTTTCGGTGAGCTTATTGCAACCTCAAATATAAACTTTGAAACTTATAAAGTGCTGGAGTTGAATATGTTCAGCATTGTGGGATTTGTTTCAGCTTTCCTGATTATGCTGGTTCCTGTGCTCTATTTGTTTAAAATATTTCAAAGTGTGAGACTATTTAGTACACGAACAGTTATCTTTTCTATAATCATCTCGTTAGTTGTTCCGGTTCTATTTTTCTTTGACAAGCCTGGAACTCTGATTCCTTTGGCAATTATTTATTGTGTTCTGGTTGTAAGTACATGGATATCAACGAATAAAAATCTTGGTCCATTAAGTATAACTGTTATTTTTTCCCTCATTTCAGCAGTCTATTTTCTGTATTTTATTACAATCCTGTCA
>PLNF01000009.1 GCA_003141715.1 Bacteroidales bacterium
ATAGAATTTATAAGAAGAAGTTTTTAAGTTTTTTATTTAATTTTACAAAAACTCGGGGCAATGCTTTTCATAGCACCGTCCATGTTAGCATTTCGTTGGATTTTAAGAATTCTTCAATCAGGGTAATAAACTCTTTACTTTTGTTAATTAATGGCATTGTCAAGTCTTTGTCAAACGAAACAAAATCAGAATAGTCTCCCTCTTGTCTCCAATCAAAGAGATCCGAAAAGAGCTTGCCAAAATCTTTATCGAATATACCAGTTTTTATAAACTCCCCCATGAATTTAATCCTGACACCTTTATGAGTTTTGGCTTCTATTGACTGAGAATACAGTAAAGCTGAAACTGCATAAAAACATGCATAATATAATCGATTAATTGAGGAATTCCACCTTTCGTTCTCAGCTAGTAGTCTGGCGTCATTTAAGGTTTCAGTAGCTCTTTGAAGACGATACTTAATATAATCATTCTGTTCTTTTGTCATGGAATTAGAATCCCTTCCTTTTTTATGCTTCTAAAAAGTGGTGTTATTGAATATTTTCCTTCCCAATCACTTTTTGAATAAACAAAAACTGAAATAGGGACTCCAATTTCAAGTTCTAAGTCAAGAAGATGATGTCTAAATATCTGTTCGACTTTTTTATTAACATTACTTTGCTTCAGAAGGATCATTACGTCCCAATCCGAATCGTGCTTATTATCTCCTCTGGCTCTGGAACCATAAAGAATAACCTCAGCGCTATTGTCGATTTCATTTACCTTCTGACGAATCAATTGGATAATATGTTGCTTTCTTCGAATCATATTGCAAATTTAATAAAATATTGGGATCAAGGTATCTACAGTCACCAACCTATTTTTTAAGTTAGCATTCGTTGGTCATGGTAAATAGAAATGCGGGAGTCATAACGTAGTTGTCAAGATGGTTTTTTTCGAGCCAATGAATGCTAACGGCCCGGCGGTTTAATGAGTTGCCGACCGTGTCAGGGTTGGCATGCGTTTTTGCTAAGTCCCGATAACCGGACGAGCGTTTGGTGTCACGATGAAGCTGTCCAGATGGCGTAGTCCCGATAAGTGGGCAGGATTTGTCATGTCACGATAAAGTTGTCAAGGTGGCATGCAAAAACCATGACAACTGTGCGCCGGCCGGCAGCCCTATTGACATTGTCTCGGCAGCAGGATCAGTCCAGATGTCACAAGAATTGATAAGTGGGTTAAATTTACCTCTCATAGACTTTTGGGACCGATTGAGATGTTGTCCGGGCTGCCGAAGGCAATTAATTAAACCGTCCGTGTTAGCTGCTGGGGTTATTTTTGTTTTTCAACCTTATATTCACCAGATGGATCTATTTGCTTAAAACCTGTAACTTCTCCATTCTCGATTACAAATACAAAACTATAGTCTGGGTATTCCTTGATTCTGAAAGTATGCGGTTTAACAGGTATCAGCATAATTCGAGGTTGTCCGGGGGCAATAAGATAAAGATCCTTATCAATAAGTTCCACATTCATGAAACTCCCTGCAAAAACATATTTCCCGGCATATTTTATAAGCACTCCAGGATCACTTAATGAAGCATCCGCTTTTCTTGTGAAAGTCGCCTGAGACTCGTCAATCGAACTGTAAAGACCATCTATGGCACCTTGCGGATTAGTAGTGAAATTCAATGTCCAGAGACCCCATTGTTCATCATTAGGAGTGTCAAACCGGTCATAATGATAATGTTTAAGTGGCAGCTTCATGTTATGGAAATCGAACTGTAATGTTGTATCTGCAAGTGTAATATTAATAATGCCGTAGGCTGGATTCTGATATTGACCAACATAATCTGTTAGTTGATGTGATGGCTTGGTTCCAGCAATGATTTCAGAGCCTGATTTACTGCGTCCTTCCTTTCCAAGTTTTTTATCTTCCTTCTGATCTTTCAGACCTCTTTCACTCCACGGAGTAAGATCAAGCCCAAGTAATCTCTCAAAGATGTTGTATGGTATTATGTTACTAAGTGAGGAACCCTGGTCACCAATAACAAATACAATTACACCGATACTGTCATAGGGCATAGCAGAAACCTGCGAATAAAAACCGGGAAGGGCTCCACCATGGTTCGTCATAAAGTGACCCCTATAAGATAAAGTGAACCGTCCCATCCCATAAAAGGAATTAAGTATTTCCTTATATCCTTTGTTCTCTAATCCACTGTTCGGAAGAGCAATCGTTGGCTCAAGAGTTGCTTTTACTATTCTCTCAGGAATGACCTGGCGGTTCTTAAATTTTCCATTATTCATAAGTGTTATCAACCAGTTCGACATATCTTCAATATTCGAGATTATTGCACCTGCTGGTCCTACTGCCTGTTGATCCTCATATATCGGGATTTTGTACAACAATGTTGTATCACGTTTCTCATTATAAGGAACACCGTGATCCGGATTTTTTTCCATCTCTTTTACTGTAAAGACAGTGCTTTTCATTTCAAGCGGATTAAATATATTCTCCCGTACAAATGTCTCCCATGTCTTTGAACTAAGAAGTTCAATTATGTAACCTGCACCAACATACATCAGATTATTATAAAGAAACCCTTGTCTCAGAGGCTGACTCGGTTCAAGATATTTTAATCGTTCAAAAAGTTCCTTGCGACTAAAATCAGATTTGTACCAGATCAGATCATGTCGTGATATACCAGTGCGGTGCGATAGCATGTCTCGGACGGTGACAGAATTATTTAAGTCATTATTATAAAACTCAATTGAGGGTACATAATTACGTACTGGTTTATCCCAGTCAAGTTTTCCCTGGTCAACAAGCATTCCGATGGACACTGCTGTAAATAATTTTGTGTTAGATGCAATCTGGAATAAGGTTTTAGGTGTAACAGGAAGTTTTTGTTCATACTCACGGTAACCATATCCTTTTGCAAAAACCAACTTGTCTTTATACACAATTCCGACACCTGCTCCGGCAATATTCCAGTCTTTCAGGATTTTTTCCATGTAGGAATCAAAACCCTTAAGTCTTTTAGTAACATCAATTGTCTGCGAGAACAGGTCTATCTGAAAACAGATAATTATAAACCAAAGAAAAGATACTTTTGATATGAATCGTATCTGCGGAAAACGATTCATTCTGATTCTTAAATGAATTGATTTCATCGTTTTATAATTAGGTAATATTTATTTTATAATTAGCTAATTTACAACTAATATTGAAAATGATCTATCATTATAAACCGAAATTTTATTAGTCCTAGTTTTTAAAGGATACAATCAAATGCGGTAGTCGAATATTAAAAGAAAACACATTGTGTGATAAAATCGGGAATATCATTGTAAAGTTAAGGCTGGGGCATTTTGCCTAACGGCCCGGCGGTTGAGGGAGTAAACGTTGGTGGCGCCGTCCGCCGTTACGTGTCCCGGTACTTTAGCCGAATAACTGTCCCGGCGGGCAAGCCAGCATGGCGCAATTTTTGCAAATCCCGGCGACAGGCAAATTTGTCTCGGTTGCAGGATTTGTCCATAGCCGAAGTCACGGATTAAGTAAATGAGCGAAAAGTTTTGTGTCATGATAAAATTGTCAAGGTGGCGCGCAAAAATTGTGACAAGTTTATTACCCCAACCGTCCGTGTTAGGTGGTCGTAGCAATTTTTAATATATCATGCAGAAAGCTGTCCCTAAAATAATTGTCAGTCCAGAGTAATTATTTGATATCTGAAAAAGCGTTTTTTAAAGCAGGGAAAAAAGCATTTGGATTTTCTATTTGAGGGTAATGTCCACTTCTTTCAATTATAACGATCTTAGCTTGAGGTATTAACTCTCTGATTTGATATGCAGCATCTCCGGGAATTATATCTTGTCTTGGTCTGATAATTATGCACTGTCCTTTGTAATTAACAAGCCGTGATTTCAGATCATAATTCTTATCAAGATCTTTCCACATTAAATCACTTACCTTGGCATTGAATGCAACATTTGAAAAAGCTTTCGGAATGATATTATATCCTAAAGTATGGTCATAGAAATAAGGTAATTGGGAAAAAATAAGTTGTTTAAATTGTGAAATCTGACTTGGGGGCTGGTTACTCCAGTATTGTATTGAATCTCTTTCATTGGGATATAGTCGCATCTTCTTATTGTCATTCATCGCGGGTAAAAATGTTAGGTCAGGCCCCATTGCACTAATCAATACTATTTTTTTTACTTTATCAGGGAAGTATGAAACATATGCTTGAGCAAGGCCTGCGCCCCATGAAATCCCGCAAAGTGAAATTTGCTCATTTCCTAAATGTTTGCGTAAGTCTTCAATATCAAGAACAGCTCTTTTAAGGTTTATTGTAGTGCTATCCACTTTTACATTGCCTGATAGTCCAATTCCTCTTTGCTCAAATAAAATGCATTCAAATTTTTTTGATAATGTATCAGCCCATTGTTGAAGTGCACTGGCTCCATAACCAGGGCCTCCAGATAGGAGCACAATTACTGGTCCTTTTCCTGTCTTTGTATAGAAGAGGGTTTCGCCATCAGAGGTTTTAAACGATAAAGTCTCTTGTGCTTCTAGTGCATTAAAAATAAGGGTTAATGCAAAGATTAATTTTAATGTTTTCATAATAACAAGTTTATAATAAGAGAAATCAGCAATTTCTACAATTCGAAAAAAATCTGTTCCTGCGATTTAGGAAGATATAACAAAGTTGAACTTTCTGTATTTATTACTTCAATATCAAAGTTATAACATGTTTATCATAAAGTCAATTTTAAATCACTACGGTTCAATCTACTCTGAAGCTTTGACAAAATAAAATCAATCATCAGAATTAGAATTTGTCAAAATGCCGTTAGGTGGCGTTGCTTTTAGTCCCGGCAAATGTGGCAAAACCAGGCTTGCTTCGGAAGGCAAAGCTTGCAGATGATGCTCATGAACCGGTTTTGCATATTTGATAAAAGCAAAACCGTGAATTATCATATGCAAGTGAGCGAGGGGGCAAGCCGGACACGTCAAGGCAAAATTGGCAGATGACTGAATCCCGGTAGATGGACGAAAGTTTTGCGTCATGATAAATTCTCTAGAGTAGACTGTCTGTGGTTTTGCGAGCTATGCCACCTAACGGCCCGGCGGTTTAATTAGTTGGCGTCCGTGTCGAGGTGACGCGTTTTTTGCCAGTCCCGGTAGATGGACGAAAGTTTCGTGTCACGATAAAGTTGTCAGATGGTACCAAGTCCCGATAGATGGATGTATGGTTTTGTGTCACGATGAAATAGTCCAGGTGGCGAGCAAAAAACAAGGCACCAGCGCGTCGGCCGGCAGCCCTATTAACTTTATCTCGGTAGCAGGATCAGTCCGGATGCCACAAATTTTGATAAGTTGAGAAGATCTTTCTCACATAGACTCCTGAATGCGATGATGAAGTTGTCCGGGCTGCTGAAGCCAATTAATTAAACCGTCCGTGTTAGGTGTTTGTAGCATTTTCTTAAAACCTGAATCCTAAAGTGGCCTGGTACCAGACATTTTTGTAACGGGGATTTGTGGATGTTCCATCACCGTTATTATTTTGAAGGTCCCATCCGGCTCTTGCGCCAAGCACAAATTGGTCCATGGTAATATCAATACCAGCTACAAAACACAATACACTTTTATCATTTTCAAACTCCTTCTCCTGAGTGCTGGTAAAAACCTCCACCTGTAAATACATCTTTTTGTTTCACAAGGAAAGAATAATCAGGTCCTGCCAGAAGGGTTATAAGTGCACTTGGTTTAAGTGCAAATAGCAGGGGAACATCTATATAATTTGTGGTATGGGTAAATTCATAAGGGATAGTAAGGAATGTGCCTGATAACTTGTATCCTTTTTGAGAAAATAATATTTCAGGTTGAAAACCTATATATTTCCCGATAGGGATCGCTAAAAAAGCGCCTGCAGCAAAACCAACTTTAAAATCAGCATTAAATTCCTGATCTTTTGAGTCATAAACATTTGAGAAATTTGCACCTGCTTTTAGGCCAAACTGAAGACTATTACGCAAATCAGAACTGTTATCCTGAGCGCTTATAATGTTAGCCATGAAGATAATTGTCGCAATTATTAGAAAATACTTTTTCATTATTATTAGTTTTAAGTTTCCGAGTAAATTACTCACTAATAAAAGTATGTCTCTCTTCCCCAGCGATAGTTACATAAATAGGGAAATAATTTACATAATTCACACATATGTATTAAACAGTTCTGAAGCATAATGTAATTTCTGTTTATCCAATCCGCTTTTTAAAATATCTATACGGCAAACAAAGAAGAAACTGAAGCTATTCGTCCAGATATAAATATTCTAAATGACGTTAGGTGTTGTAGCTTTTTTCAAGTCCTGGTAAATGGACAAAACATACATGTCATGCAAAAGTTGTTAAAAGTCGTAATCCTGGTAAGTGGTAGAAGTTTCCCTGTCATGATAAATTTAATAAGTTATTAGTCGAGGTTCTGTAAACTTTGATGAAGATTCTTATTCATGAAAAAACTCTATAAATGAGAGCCTGTCATGTCCTCCGAACTATAACACCTAACGGCCCGGCGGTTTAATGAGTTGCCGTCCGTGTCAGGGTTGGCATGCGTTTTTGCAAAGTCCCGATAGGTGGACGAGCGTTTGGTGTCATGATGAAGTTGTCAAGATGACGTGGTCCCGATAAGTGGGTTAATGTTTACTCGCTTAGACTTTTGGGGCCGATTACGGAGTTGTCCGGGCTGGCGAAGGCAATTAATTAAAGCATATATGATAAAAGCATAGTCTCAGGTACGATATCAATAATCTTTGTAAATTATTGTTCGTAAACATAATACGAGAGACTATGCAGACACAAGTTACGAAAAAAATCGATTTCCAAGGCAAAGATCTTTTTATTGGTTTAGATGTTCATAAAAAGAGCTGGAGTGTTACCATCCTGGTTGAAGGGATGGAACACAGGACTTTTACACAACCTCCCGATCCAGAAGCCTTGTTTAATTATCTGCAAAAGATGTTTCCGGGTGGAACTTATTACAGTGCCTACGAAGCTGGTTTCTGTGGTTATGGGATTCATCGGGCACTTAATGATATTGGGATAAACAATATTGTTATTAACGCAGCAGACATACCTGCCAGCCAAAAAGATCAACTTCAGAAGCGAGATCCAGTCGATAGCCGAAAGATCGCCAGAGCGCTCGAAAAAGGGCTACTCAGAGCCATCCACATTTTTGACAGGGAGATGGAAGAACTCCGAAGTTTAAACAGGACAAGATTCTATTTAATGCGTGATTTAAGAAGAAGCAAAAACAGAATAAAAAGCTTTCTTCAATATTATGGGATACCAATTCCCTTTGAGTTTGATAATAGTCTATGGACATTAAAATACATTGCCTGGCTAAAGCAGATAAAAATGAAAACTATGAGCGGTCAGGATGCTTTCTCCAACCTGATTCGTTCTTATGAATATCACAGNNAAAACAATATCAGGAATAGGACCACTTACGTCATCAGCATTAATAACAGAGCTTGGTGATATTAACCGTTTTCCTCATATCAATCATTTAAGCAGTTTTGTAGGCTTGGTTCCCAGGGTAAAGCAAAGTGGCGAGACATCTTATAACGGAGGAATGACCTTTCGCTGCAACGAATACCTACGGACGTTGTTAATTGAATCCTCATGGCAGGCCATCCGGCAGGANNCGTAAACTTTTAAATCGAGTACGATATGTAATGAAAAACAGACAACCTTATGTAACAGGAGTAGCTTAATAGAAATATAAATCTATAAGATCATTACCAGTTAGGGATAGCGCAAAACTCGGCATGTAACAATAAGATTACACACCAAAGCCTTCGCACCCTTATCTATAAAAAATGACAAGTGATTGCGGCAGATTTTACTTGACCGCTTATA
>PLNF01000127.1 GCA_003141715.1 Bacteroidales bacterium
CAAAATTATCTGCAGCCTTGATTTTTCTTTGGTTACTTTTTTTTTATTAAGAAAAAGAAAGTAACACATCAATTTATTCGCTAAATCGGATACTCGTTTATTGTTATTAAAGTTTATTTTTGTGTGAAACACGATCAAAAGATAAAAGATGTTTAATCATGCTGCAGCCATAGGAGTCGATATTGGCCGGAATTCAATTAAGATAGCCGTAGTGAAGATTCATGGAGAAGTTATTGCTACAAAATCGTATCCCTTGAATCCTGCTCAGACGAAGGAGTATATTATTTCAAAGCTCCTTCATGCGATCAGGGATATCAGGCAATCTGTAGCTGCAGAAGGCGTAAATCCAATCTGTGTCGGTACAGCGGCCAAGGGATTCATTGACCATATGTCAGGGATCGTTATTGGTCCGGATCAGGGTATCAGAGACTGGACTAACGTGCCTTTGGCAAAAATAATCAACCAGGAAACAGGTCTGCCGGCATATGTTGGGAATGATGCAAATATGATGACAATAGCGGAGCATAGATTTGGAGCTGCGAAAGGATATGAAAATATTATATTTGTAGCACTTCGTACTGGTATTGGGGGTGGAATAATCATAAATGGGAAGTTATACAGGGGTGTAAATAATGCCGGCGGAGAGGTAGGGCAGATGATTATTAATTTTGAAAATGGTATTAGTGACAAAGGTATCAGGGGATCGTATGAACATTTTGCTTCTGCATCAGCAATCGTTCGAAGGTACAGGGAAGAAACCGGTATAAACAATCTTAAAAAAGAAATGCCTTTAACCTGCAGAGAGATTTTTGAATTGAGTTATACCAACTCACAAATTGCGGCTAAGGTAGTAAAAGAAAATGCAGAACTTGTAGGCATCGGACTTGCAAATCTCATTACCATTTTTGCTCCTGAAATAATTGTTCTCGGTGGAGGAATGTCGGAGGCAGCCGATAGTTATCTGGCAATGATAAGGGAAAGCGCTTTTGCTAATTCACTTGAAAACTGCAGATCGGAAGTAAAAATTGAAAGGGCCCATCTCGGATCAAGCGCCTCTTTGCTGGGAAGTGCATATTATGCCATGACACGCTTAGCGGGAAAGAGTATCTGATATACACCAGGTATTAAGTGTTCAGTTTGATTTGCCCGGCTTTCGATCAACTCATGATATGCTTTTTTCATATCATCCGGAAGAAAGCTGATTTCAATAAATTTGTACCAGTTGGTCAATGAAGCCTGGAATTTGTGAAACATGTTTTCAATTGATTTATCTTCAATGTCAAATCTGTTTAAAGCTTCAGGAAAATCTTTACTCCTGATTTTTTTCTTTTTCCCATTCAATGTCAGAGCTAATTCTTAATCATCACCCTCCACTAAAAGACTGGATGCTACCATATCATAAGCAGGGCAAAGAACATATCCCATTTCGGGCTTATCAATTAATGAAAAGTTCTTTAGATGCATGTCAGCATTTCCTGTCAGGAAAGAAAATATAACCTGTTCAGAATAATTGATAATTGCCTTACCTATTTGCTCATAAGAACCCTGATATTTATGCTCGGTCAATCTTTCTGTAAGCTGACACATATCTTCCATATGAATCTTATATTCATTCAACCGATCAATACTTTTTGTAATATATGATAGTTTTCCTGAATTCAACCTTATAAGGGAATGAGGGACAACATCAATTCCGGATAATTCTGCAAGGTGCATAGTCAGGTCCTCTAACTCTGGCAGGTTTCTATATCTTTTCGTCGGATGTTTTAAAATGTAATCACCCCAGAGTCCGACAATTGTAAACCTTTGCGGTTCAGATTTTTTTCTGCCAGGAGTTAAAATACTAGGATCTTTGTAGATAGGATTTTTTGCCTCCTGTAAGATTAGCTCTATTTCTTCTTTTGTAAGAAAGGCAAACACCTTTAACAAAGTTTTACAAATTGTTTATTTGAATAGTCTACAATTTTGACTAGTTTGTCTCACGTGAGATGATTCGTTGCTAGGCAGCGTGTTCCTTTAATCTCTTAATATGTCTGAATTCCCGATCTTTAGATTTCTTTTCTTCTTCAAGATCAAAGTCATTCTGAAGTCCAAGCCAGAATTTTGCAGAATTACCAAAATAGTAGCTGAGTCTTATTGCAGTGTCTGCAGTAATGCTTCTATGTCCTTTAATTATCTCGGAAGTTCTGGTCTGGGGTATTCCAAGGTCCTTTGAAAGTCTGTAAGCAGATATATTTAAAGGTTTAAGGAATTCTTCAAGAAGAATCTCTCCAGGGTGAATATTTGAAATCTTTTCCATTTTTCTATTTATGATAATCCATTATTGTTACATCGCTTGAGTTTCCATCATCCCATTTAAAAACAATTCTCCATTGGTCATTAATCCTGATGCTGTAGAAGTCACTCATTTTACCTGAAAGTTTCTCAAGTTTATTCGATGGAGGAACTTTTAAGTCTATTAAATTCTGTGAGTTATTAAGCATCCTTAATTTTCGCCTTCCAATTTGTTGTATTTCGTGAGGTAGATTTTTTACTCTATCCCCAATCCATATTTTTTCAGTCTCCTTAGACCCAAAAGAGGTAATCATTTTCCGTGTAGCGTTACTAACGCCAAAGATAAGTATTTATTATTAAATCAGCAAATTTTAGGTTTCAATAACGAAATTGTCTTTTAGCTATTATGGCGCCGTAGTGTTTAAGTCCCGGTAAGTGGTGGAAGTTGTCATGTCACGATAAAGTTGTCCAGATGGCTGAGAACTAAAAAACCGGGGTTTTGCTTTAAAAAAGGTCTAAAAATGACCAGTTTCTGAAATAATTGTAGAATTGTTGGTAAAAACTAGGCATAAAAAAACGCAATTCATTGTATATTAATGTAATTGCGTTTCTGAAAAGTGAACCTGAAGGGACTCGAACCCCCAACCTTCTGGTCCGTAGCCAGATGCTCTATCCAATTAAGCTACAGGTCCTGTTGTTTATGCGGACGCAAATATAACAATATTTTTATTTTCGGGAATATTAATTACTTTTATTTGTCTCAAACTGGGAAAAATATTTTACATATTTTACTGATAATCAATTATAAATATAGTAGTTATGAAAAAGACAACAGGTGTAGTTATAAAAATATTCCTCGGAATTATTCTTTTAATTCTTGTCTTGCTCTTTACCGTTCCAATAATCTTTAAAAAGCAAATTAAGACCAAGGTTGAAAAAGTTATTAATGAGTCGGTCAATGCAACAGTAAAATTTGAAGATTATAAACTTGGGTTTTTCAGGGATTTTCCAAACTTGTCCTTTTCACTTTATAATATATCTGTTGTCGGTGTGAACAAATTTGAAAACGATACTCTTGCCGGATTCAAGTCCTTTGATCTTGTATTCAACCTTTCAAGCCTCTTTAAAAAAACAGGTTATGAAGTAAAATCAATCGTCGTTGACAAGGCTGTGATAAACGCAATAGTCAGGAAAGAGGGGAAAGCAAACTGGGATGTAATGAAAGATACTTCACAGGCAGTAACGACAGAGACTAAGCCTTCCTCATCCGGTATGAAGATACTACTGAAAAAAGTCACAGTTCTTAACAGTTCTATTTCATATGTTGACGAGAGTTCTGAAATGAAGGTTTACCTTAATAAGGTTAATTTTTATCTGAAGGGCGACATGACCATGAGTGAAACAGATCTGCAGATGACATTTAATGCAGGTGAATTTACTTTTATCATGGATGGCACGAAGTATCTAAATAAGGTAGCTCTCGATTCCAAAATCGATATGCTTGCAAATCTTGATAAAATGAAGTTTACCTTCCGCGAGAATTATTTATCAATTAATGATCTGAAACTTAATTTTTCAGGTACAGTGGCGATGCCCGGCAACAATATTGAGACAGATATAAAATTCGGAACAATACAAACCTCGTTTAAAACGCTCTTATCATTAGTTCCGGCAATTTATATGAAAGATTATAAAGATCTTAAGGCAAGTGGCGAATTTGCTTTGTCAGGATCAGCAAAAGGAATATACAGCGATGCTGACAGCACATTACCCGATGTAACGCTTGCAATTTCAGTCTCTAATGGATTAGTAAGCTACCCGGCATTACCTGAGCAGATTAAGAACATAAATATTAAATCGAATATATTCGTCAATGGAAAAGCATTGGATAAAACTATAATCAATGTCGATCTATTTCATATGGAACTTGCCGGGAGTCCTTTCGATATGACTCTGACCCTTAAGACACCGATCAGCGACCCTGATTTTAAAGGATCAATGGTCGGAAGAATAGATCTTTCAGCACTTTCAAAAGCTGTTCCCATGGATAGTATAAGTCTTTCCGGTATAATCGATATGTCAGTTCAGATGGCTGGGAAGATGTCGATGATTGAAAAGGGGCAATATGATAGTTTTAAAGCCTCAGGCACGATGGGTATTAAAAATATGGATATCTCAATGATTGGTTATCCTGATGTAAAAATAAATGAAGCAGCATTTGAATTTACACCGGCCTATGCAGCGATGACCAACACAAACATGAAAGTGGGAGGAAAAAGCGATTTTTCTTTAAGTGGCAAGGTTGAAAATTATATCCCTTACGTCTTCAGTAATAAAACAATCAAGGGAAATCTTATAATGCGATCTAAACTTGTCGACGTGTCAGAAATAATGTCAAAAATGGCATCAGGGGCCTCCGCAGTTAAAGACGCGCCTTCAGTTACAGCAAAAAACAATCCTTCAGTTGCGGCAAAAGACAATCCGGCCCCTGTCGCTGAAAACACTTCTTCCCTCACATTAATAAAAGTACCAAAAAACATCGATTTTGATTTTGATGCTCTCATCGATGAGTTCAGCTATAGTAATATTAAAGCCCAGAAGGTCAAAGGACATGTTATTGTACGAAATGGAATACTGAGTATCAGAGAAGCTGCAATGAACATTTTAAATGGCACAATAGCAATGAATGCCGATTATGATACCCGTGATACTCTTAAACCAGTGATGAAAGCTGACTTTGATATGCAGAATATTGGTGTCAAAGATGCATTTAATACCTTCAATACTGTGAAGAAGCTTGCTCCTGCTGCTAAAGGAATTGATGGTAAGATAAATGCAAAACTGAACTATGTGAGCTTACTTGGAAGGGATATGATGCCTGTTACAAATTCGATAAACGGAGCCGGAACTATTAAGTCAAACGAAATAACTCTTCTCGAATCGAAAACTTTCGACAAGATGAAAGAGGTTCTTAAACTAAGTGATAAGTATGGTAAAACTTTTAAGGACATTAATATAAGTTTTAAAATTGCTGAGGGAAGGGTTTATGTGAGTCCGTTTGATGTAAAAACCGGTAATCTGAAAATGAATATAAGTGGTGACCAGGGTCTTGATCAGACACTGAACTATATTGTTAAAACTGAAATACCAAGGTCTGACCTTGGAAGTTCAGTTAATTCGTTTATTGATAATGTCTCAGCTTATGCATCATCTTTTGGCATTAAATATAAACCTGTTGATGTTCTGAAGGTGAATGTCAAGGTAAGCGGGACTTTCAGCAAACCGATAGTTGCTCCATTTTTCGGAAGTACTTCTGGTGAAAATGCAGGAGCGGGGAAGTCAGCTGCTCAGGGAGCTGTAAAACAGACTATCGATAATAGTGTTGATAAATCAAAGGAGAAAGCCAGGGCTGAAGCTGAAACAGAGGGTGATAAACTTGTTAAAGATGCAGAAGAAAGGGGTCAGCAATTAAGAGACCAGGCAGCAAAAACAGCTGAAGAAATACGTAAGGAAGCAGATGCTCAGGCTCAGAAACTTATAGATGATTCATCTACAAAAGGAACATTTCAAAAGCTGGCTTCCGAAAAAGCTGCTGATGGCCTCAGAAAAAATGCTGACAAAAGTGCTAACCAGGTTGTTCATCAGGCAGATGTTCAGGCAAATAAGCTGGTTGAGGATGCTAAGGCTAAGAAGGAGGAGATGATAAAGAAGATCTGACAAAAAAAAGGCTGTCCGAAAACAGCCTTTTTTTTATAAAAGTTTCCTTTAAAATTTCTTCTCCCTAATTCTCGCCTTTTTACCAGTAAGATCTCGAAGGTAGAATATTCTTGCCCTGCGTACTTTTCCGTGTTTATTGACTTCAATCTTGTCAATAAATGGGGAGGCAACAGGAAATATTCTTTCAACACCTATGTTTCCTGACATTTTCCTTACTGTAAAAGTCTCGGTAATTTTTTCTCCGCTTCTCTGGATTACAACACCACGGTACTGCTGGATCCTCTCCTTATTACCTTCTTTAATTTTATAATGGACAGTAACAGTGTCACCTGCTACGAATTTCGGAAATTCATTTTTTACCGCAAATTCTTTCTCAACAACATTCATTAAATTCATCACGCAATGTATTTTGTATACTCAGTTTGGTTTCAAAAATCCGGTCGCAAACTTACAAAAAAAAAACATAATCCGCAATTTGTCAGAAAAAGTTTTAAATAATCCTCAACCTCCCTTTTTCCTTCAATCTTTAACCTTTTGTCTTTTGCCTTTTGCCTTTTGTCTTTTGTCTTTTGTCTTTACCTAGTGTCCTGCTTTTGCGGGTTCAAGCAATTTATCTCCCGTTTCCTGGATAACTGATTTCTTCCATGCATCTGAATAACCAGGCTGCAAAGGCATTACAGGATCCCCCCAGCGATTCCTTTCAAACTTTCCGTCCTTTTCTTTTTTGATATTACCATCAATATATTTTACAAGAAGGTATTCACTTAATGTTTTCCATTGGGTAAAAGTATTCCCTGCCATTTTACCTGAATAATTTGTAAGATAATTTCTGGCCATGTTCATATCATTAGCAGAAAGTTTAAGTGCTTCGGCATCAATAGAATCTATTTTGGATACGTACTTTGTTTCAAGCTTTTTCTGTACTTTTTGTGCATCAGCGCTCATGAGATTGTAACGCATGTAGCAAAAGTTGGCCACCATATTAAATAACCAGAAAGCGGAAGTAGGAGAATAAGTAAGCATATCGCCATTTCCAACTTTGAAACATTCAGGAATTTCAGTTATACCGCAATACATCGGAGTGAAAACGGTAGTGGAAGCATCATCAACTCCAAACCAGAAAATACCCCCGATGGGATCAGGAAGCCAGTTACGGCATTCAGCTACAAATACGAACCCTGTTTGCTGAGTAGCAACTGTTCTTTCATTACAATATAACTGTCCATTTTTATCGTCTGATACTTTCCAATCAAGAGGACGCCAGCGATAGGGGAGACCGAATGGGCCGGCGCCTATGTCTTTTCTCATATCAAGAGGGGTTCCTTCAAGATGATCCCTCATGAAATTCATCATATCGTAATCGGAAATTTTATGGTCAGGCTTGATCCACAGAGGCATACGCCTGCTTAAATCATGTCCTGAAATATAGTTGAAGTACTGATTCATATCAGC
>PLNF01000044.1 GCA_003141715.1 Bacteroidales bacterium
TCGAGTCCTTTTCTGATAAGCTCAATGCGTTCATCAACTGTTCTATGCTTGGGATCATCATATTCAGAATTTGTCCAGCGATCAGTTATTTCCCCCTGACAGTAAAGAGCGTCCCAATCGGCTGCAAGTGACATCGCAATTCCTTTCTGAAAATCGAGGTTTGTCCCACAGTCGGAAATGAATTTTATTTTCCCACGAAATTCATGCCTGTATTTCTGAAATATTCTTCCCATCTGTGGATTAGAAATTATAGCATTAATCCCGCATTTTTCTCCGAGAGCAAGTGTCTGCATTACCTTATCGTCGGTATGGTACGTTTTAACCAGTTTAGACACGTATATCAGGTCGCGGGCATGGGCCCATCCGCCAATAAGATTTCCTCCCATCAGCAGGCGGCTGAGCTCAAACTCCGCCGGCTGGCCGTTTTTACCGATATGCTTTATAATTCCTTTTGGAACCAGGCCCTTCAGGTCCTTCATGGATGAATAATTAAACTTCAGCAAAGTGGCACCGGAGTTAGCATCGATTCCATCTATCTCGAGGAGTTTCTCTTCGAAACTGTCCCATCTCTTCTTTCTGTAGAATGCGTAAGCAAAAGCGCCGATAGCAGGGATGGAAATCAGGTCCTTTATTGCTTCACGTCGTCCAAGGCCTCTCCTGATATCCGATGGAAGATCGGCAACCGGCCTGCGGGCTTTTTCTTCTCTCCATCTTTTAAAAAGACGGTCAATACTGAAATAGTAATCGGATGAAATAAATATAAATGCAGTAAGTATAAAAAATTCAATAAGTGTTTTATTAACCCACAGGTAACTTCCCTCTACCGGAACACCGGCAGTATAACCAGGGATAGGCGGATATGCCACAAAATAGAACAGCAGCATCAACGATCCGCCGGCGCTTGCCCATCGTGTCAGAATTCCAAATATCAAGCCTAGTCCTACCAGTATCATTCCCCAGATATTCAAAAAATCAACAATTGCTATAATTCCGGTGTTATTTGCCATGGAATTAAAAAGTCCGGCAAATATCCATCTCGATCCTGCAAGATAAGGTGCTGAGCTCCATCCGGAGATAACTATTTTTGTAATGCCTTCGTACAAAAAGTGCCAGCCGATAGCTATTCTGACTATTGAAAAAAGATAAGGTACAACCTTGTTGAAATCGATTTTTGAATTTGTACTCATACAGTTTAAGTATTTTTTGTAATATATCTTAATAGGTTCAATTTATCAACAATATTATCATTTTTTAAGTATAGGAACAAACCACGGGTGTTTTTTCCACTCTGCAGATCTATTGGATCAGGCTTTTGAATAACCGGGAAGTAAATATTTATTAAAAGGCTTAAGGTTTTATTTTACCTTTAAAATTTTTTGAAAGGAGAATGTCTTTCCTTCCTGCGTAATACCCTGAATATTAATCAAATAATCTGATTTATTATCAGAACTCCAGAATTCGACTATGGCTCTGCCATCTTTCCCCGGCTTAACAGATGGATTCCAGTAGAGAGTATTTCTGTAATCCGGAATCCGGCTATCCTTCATTTCTTGCGACGAATAATCAGGTGAAACAAACGATCTTACAGGATCTGTTACTTTGTAAGGTAGCCTTACCATATAGTCGGGAAGTGAAACACTACTAAAATCACCTGACTTAGTAATTACATTTACCAAACCGGGGAAAAAATATTTCCCGACTAAATATTTTCCCTTAATAACATCAATTTTCTCTACAATTTCAGGATTAAGATTAGCGATCATCGAAGCATCCTTAATTATTACGCCATCTATCATTAAACATGGTAATGTAGAAAACTGATCGTCATCAATGCGATAAGTTATTGATATTTCGTATGTTGATTTTTTCATTTTCAGAGAAACTCCGGGTAAAAGTTCGAAAAAGATCTCGTTCATTACGGGCAGACTGATGTAATCTGCCAGAATTAGTTCTATATCAGGATTCCCGTAGAATCTTGATGGTTTTACCGGCTGAAAAACCGGAGTCAACGAGTTTCCAATGGCGGAAACTCCATAAATCTTCTGTACCTGCAGGTTCACACTCAACTTTGAAATATAAGCAGGTGTAGTTGTTGTGGTTGAATCGACAGATACCTCTGACTTAAGAAATTGATCGGAGAAAGATGATTCAATAATAATTTTATGATTTTTGCTTACATCATCCGGCATGAATATTAAATCTTTAGGCCCTTCGTCAATATGAATATTGAAGTTGAAATTCCCTTCATTATCTGTCCTGGTATATTGAAATGCGGCCTCTTTACCAGGTGAGCACATCAGAACCAATTCGCCAGGATGGGCTGCTTGTTGATCGTCAGTTAAAAGTTTTCCTGAAAGATGATGATCCTCTTTTTCCATTTGGTATTTAAAATGATGCAGATCCCCTGATAGTATTGTTGCCCAATCAATCCAGTTGCTTGTAACATTCAGAAGAATACTGTCGATTATTTCACGAGAAAGCTCATTATTTTTTTTGCCCTTAATCGCTTCTTGCCACGGCAGTCCATACTCTGTACCAAATACCAGATAATCATCCATGTCCATGATTTCCGGGTTATTCCTTTGAGGAGCAACTGATATACTTAGATTTGTTGAATTCAACGCTGCTAATGTCTCATTTTCAAGCTCAATTTCGAGAGTGATTTTATCCCTCAGATCACAACTATCGACAGAATGAAGGGTAAGAAAATTATTTTCCCTAACTGGAGTATAAATAAATCTTTCACCAACCGGTTCGCCCTTTGAATTAAATATTGTTATCTGATTAATCCCTGCACTCAGCAAAACCTTTGGGACAGTAAACTTTGTCGTTTCTTCAGTCAGCTTTTCAGAACTAACATGGTTAATGTTCCCATGGGTCTGAATAAAGATATAAATAAGGTCACTGTTTTCTGACCGGAACCTCTTATCAGCATTTACGAATATTTCAAGAATATCCGGTTTAGAATTATTTACATTAAGAGTTAACCCTGTGTATTTAATCTTCCTGGTATTATTACTATTTTCTTTTTTAATGAAATTGCCTGCATTTAATTTTCGTTTAAAGTCTTTATTGCTTAATGTATTATATATATTAATGTCCTTAATAAAGCAATTATATGGAAGAAAATTTTTCATCCAGCTGGTATACGCCCTGATCCTATATGATCCTGAACTTAAAGTATCGGGTAGTACAATTTGTCCGGGACCAAAACCTTTATCAATCAGAATCCTCTTTTGCACAACCGGCCTGTTTTCAGTATTCAATAATTCAAAATATACAATTCTGCTATTTAACGAAGGCTTAAAGCTCTGTCTATCAACCAAATAAGTATTAAACCAAATGTTTTCACCTGAAATATACTCATCCCTGTCGCAGTGAATATATATTTCTTCTCTTGGAACTGATTTACAATATTGTGAAAACTTTTGAACAAGAAAATCTGGCATATCCTGAGGAGTCTGACCACAAATACCTTGCAGAAACAAGAGATTTATCAGAAGCAGTATCACAGGTTTGAATTTCTTTATCATCTAAAATACTTTCGTAAGTAATTTGTCATTTATCATCTTTCCAGAAATCAGGTTCAATATTTGTACCTCTCATCGTACAATCTGTGCATCCTTTTGTTTCTGTCAATATTCTGATACGCGGAGAAATAAATGGAGAAGGAGGAATATCAAAGAGCGTCCATACAGAAATACCCAAACCCGGAATTTCATCAGGTCCTCCTATAAGTGTGTCTGAAACACAGTCAGCATAAGGATCAATAATACCAGCAAAACTATCTTTTATAAAAATCCTTTCAGGCGACTTTGCTGAAACGCTGAAGTAGCCCAAAACCTTTTCATTTGGATTGTCAGGGCACCAGATATTACTCGGAATAGAAGAGGGAATTTTATCAGAAAGGCCTCCTACCTGCACCATAAGTTTTTGCAATTCCTGCCAATAGTTGTATTCATCCTCATTCAGGGAATATTGATTCACCAGAATGCTGTATTTTATTTTCAGTCTGTCGGTAACGTTCGAAATATAAGTAACGGGATGGCGGTTTATCCCGGCTTCCTTATAAGCTGCTGTGCTTTTAATATTGATTGTGTCAGAATTATCTGATATCCAGCATATATTATTTTGAATCTCAAAGGGAAGGATGATCTCCCATGTCTCTGAGTAATCCCATCTGTAGAACTTACAATTATTTTCGGCATCGTGAGTGTCGATGTATATCTTGCAGCCATCAATACCATGGAAGTTTTCATATGGTTTTTCAATAACCGTTTTTTCATAATATACACTGTCAATCGCAGGGACAGGTTTCATCTCTGCCGGATACGACTGGTAGCTAATTATATTATTGCCGTTGCTTACGCCTATGTGCAGCGCGTATGTTCTTCCAATCACACCTTTAAATATTGTAGGGTCGGTAATATACGTGCCGGCTACAGTTTCCTTTAAACTGAAATTATTTCCGACATTATCTGAAATTTGCACGCTGCAACCACTCACAGGTCTTGCAGCACTTATTTCCCCCAGTGGCAGGGATTTTGATAGTTTTATTGTATAATGCTCTGTCTGATCAGTAATTAAACCCTCAACTACAAGCAGTTCCTTTTCCCCCTCAGACTTAGGAATAAATTCTGTAATACAACTGTTCAAAAGAAGCAAAAACAGAAACAGAAACAGAATAAAATATTGTATTGGATTAATCTGCATGCATATAATTATAAAACGCCTGAAAATATGTAATTGCATATATGTTAAAAGTTAAAACTATAAGTTACAGAAGGAATTGCTCTGCCAAACACTGACAGTTTGTAACCATTGACAACAGCGCCTTCCTTTTTAAAAAAAATTGAATAAATGTTTTGTCTTCCGAGAACATTATAAACCGAGAATGTCCAGTTTGGATGCGCAATTCTATTTGACCTTAGATTCCCGCTTACTTTCAGAGAAAGATCGAGCCTCGAATAATCAGGAATTCTGAATTGATTCCTGTCCGAATAGTCCACCAGCGCATTATCATACATATAATAAGTAGAAACAGGATAGGTTATTGGCCGGCCTGTGCTATATGTATAGTCAGATGAGAAACTGATACGGCGTGAGAAGAGATAATTAAATGTCACAATCAGGTCATTCGGTTTATCATAATTCGCTGGGAACCACTTACCTGAATTAATGATTTCCTCGCTGAAAGAACCGAGACTTTTAATAAAGGTTCTCGAATATGTATAACTTATACTATAACGTATTTTTCCTTCTGTTTTTTTAAGTACTAACTCCAAACCATATGCTTTACCCTTCATATTTATGACATCTTTTTCTATGTTTTCATCCATTATCAGATCTGTCCCGGCTTTAAAATCTATCATATTCCTTATTTCCTTATAATACAATTCGGCTGATGCTTCAAAATTATTTTTAAATAATAATTCATAAAATCCAACTGCTACCTGGTCCCCAATTTCCGGTTTCAGATAATAATCACACAGCTTCCAGGTATCTGTCGGAGATATTGAGGCTGAATTTGAAAGGAGATGCAGGTATTGTCGTGTTCTGTTATAATTTACCTTAAAAGAATTCTTGTCCGAAATTCGGAAATTCAAAGAGACTCTTGGCTCCAGTCCTGCATATTTACTGGTTATTGCACCAGACTTGAAATTAAGTGTGTCAGTAATTGCCGATGTGCTTTTTGTATACCCGGGGCCATAGATCATAACTGATGCCGGACCCAATGAGCAATAACCTGACATTCTCATTCCAACATTAACAGACAAAAAATTTGTCAGAATGAATTTGTCATCAATATATAAAGCTCCTTCCCATGCCCGTTCCCTTTCAATAGCATTTGGGATAAGAAGTGATGAATATCCTTTAGGAAGATAGCTCCCGGGTAATATCTCATGTTTTGTAAGGTCAAGACCAAAATTAATCTCATTTCTTCCCTGGAACCAGTTAAAATCTGCCTTAAAACCCGTAGTGTTCACTTTATGAGAAAGCACAAACGCCTCTGCCGGGATATTCTGACTGGAAATATCGTAATTATAAGAACTGTTATTAATTGAAAGGGATGAAAAAAACCTGCTGCTGAAAAAATGACGCCACTTCAAAGCAAAAATATTGTTGTCATAGCTGTAAACCGTATCGGAGTTGAACCGGAAAGAGTCGTGACTATGATAGGCAGAAAAATCAATTTTATTGTTCTTATTAAAGTCATATGTTATCTTCCCGTTCAAATCATAGAAAGATGCCCTGCTGTTGCGAAGAGCAGGGTCCCTGATCAGATCAAAAATCCAGTTTGAGTAAGTAGTACGTGCGGTAAAGATATAGGTAAGTGTATCTTTTATAATCGGGCCTTCCACCATTATGTGAGTGGTAATTGGACTTATACCCGCACTCCCTGAAAATTCACTCCTGTTCCCTTCATTTGATCCAATATCAAGCACCGAAGAGATCCTTCCCCCATACCGGCTGGGGATTCCTCCTTTATATAAGGTAACATCTTTTATTATATCGGAATTGACTGCTGAAAAGAATCCAAAAAAATGAGAAGAATTGTATATAGGTGCCCCGTACAGAAGAATCAGGTTCTGGTCAGCGGAGCCGCCTCTTACGTTAAATCCCGATGAACCCTCTCCAACAGACTGAACACCTGGTATTAACAGAACACTCTTTATTATATCCGACTCTC
>PLNF01000103.1 GCA_003141715.1 Bacteroidales bacterium
CCAAGTTCCGGGGCTAATTATATTTTCATTAGTAGTATAAAAATCATCAACTTCTTATCTGTTTTGGAAATTTTTATTTGGTTCTTTTTCTATGGTGACAACGCATCATATTTGTCTTTTATCTGGTTGAGATATAATATTTTCTTAAATTTGCAACAAATTAAACTAGATACGACACAACACAATATACTATATATCACACAGCATAATAAACTAGGTATTGCGCAACACAATAAACTAGATATAGATTAGGATCTCAAGGAGTATTATTAATAAAGTGGAGGATAAAAGATGCCAACACCAGCAGAGAAGCTAGCAGAATCACTTGAAGAATTAAGAAAGATTCAGAGTGAAGATGGGATTACTGCAATTCAAGCCAGCAGTTTTTCCCGGACACATCGTGAAAGACTGCTTGAGAATGGATTCATTCAAGAAGTTATTAAAGGTTGGTATATTCCCTGTCGTCCAGCCACTAAACCTGGAGATACAACTTCTTGGTATACTAATTTCTGGAAATTCTGTTCGGATTATCTAAATAACAGATTTTCTGGCAGATGGTGTTTATCCCCAGAGCAATCTATATCCATACATTCAGGAAATTGGACAGTCCCAAAACAGCTCCTGGTAAGGTCTCCAAAAGCAAATAATAATCTGACAAATCTGCTTCATGGAACTTCAATCTTGGAAATAACATTAAAGATTCCTCAGAAAAATGATATATATGTTAAAAATGGTGTCAATATTTATTCATTGACAATGGCACTAATTTCATGCTCAGAGAGCTTCTATGTACAATCTCCGAGTGATATCCGAGCTGCTTTATTATTGATTAAAGATTCATCAGAAATCCTAAATCCACTTCTAGATGGTGGACATTCTTTAATTGCCGGAAGACTGGCCGGAGCTTTTAGAAATATTAAAAGATCAAAAATTGCAGACGATATAATCAATACTATGAAGTCTGCTGGATACGATGTACGTGAAAAGGATCCATTTGATGATAAACTTCCCATAATATTGTCCGAAAGAGATAAATCTGCTGTTGCACTCCGTATAAAACTTATGTGGCAACAGATGAGGAATATTGTAATTGAGAACTTCCCTGAAGCTCCAGGTTCAGCAAAGGATATTTCAGAATATTTAAAAAAAGTTGAGGATATCTATAAGCTTGATGCATATCATTCGTTATCAATCGAAGGATACAATGTTTCAGTTGAACTAATAGAAAAAGTAAGAAGTGGGAATTGGGATCCAATTGGTTCAAAAGAGGATATTGAACATAAAAATGCCCTTGCTGCTAGAGGATACTGGCAAGCTTTTCAGAAAGTGAAAGAAAGTATCCAGAAGATTCTTACAGGCCAAAACCCAGGAGCAATAATCTTTAGTGATCATGGTTCATGGTTTCGGGAATTATTTGCACCAAGCGTTACCGCAGGGATTTTAAAACCTTCTGATCTTGCAGGGTATAGAAATAATAATGTTTTTATCAGTCAGTCACGTCATGTTCCACCAGATCCAGATTCAGTCCGTGATGCAATGCCAACGCTATTTGAACTACTTGAGGAAGAAACTGAACCTTCTGTAAAGGCTGTGCTTGGACATTTCTTTTTTGTATATATTCATCCATACTCGGACGGAAATGGCAGGATTGCAAGGTTTTTAATGAATACAATGCTTGCTTCCGGAGGTTATCCATGGACGGTAATTCCTGTAGATAAAAGAGAGAATTACATGGCTGCCCTTGAAAAGGGTAGTGTAGATCAAGATATTAGTGTTTTTGCTGCTTTTATTGCCAATCTTACTAAAGAACAAATGAAGAAAGAGTCTTCCTTTAATATCAGGAATTCTTAATTCTCACCCCGACTAAGTAAATCAAATGGCCTTGTAAATCTAATATTTACGAGGCCGTTTTCATTAGTAGTACAAAATGTAGCATAAAAATATTTTGTAGTCAAAAATCTCAAGTCTGTAATTACACATTATTTATTTCTAATCTTTTAACCCAAATTTCTTTACAACTATAACTAATTGTTATCCTTTTCATACCTTTAAGTTAAGTTTAAAATATACATTATAAAATCATCAAAACAAGTTATGAAATGGGCATAAATATTAAACTAGGAAAAACGAATTACTTTCCTATCTACTTATTATGGTTGGCTACAAATATCGGTCCTCTTGCCTTTATTGTAACGCGTTATGTAAACTTAAGTGAATGGAAACTCTTTATTAATGAGTTGATACTTCTTATAATTTTGTACATATCTGTTTATGCAATTAATTATTTAATTGCTACCTATTACTTTGATATGGGAGAATCTCATCTAAAATCTCAAGTAAAACAGTCTGTCTTAAATCTCTTTGCAATTATCCGATCTGCAATAGTATTAGTTATTCTTGGTGTATTTGTATATTTTTTTGCCTTAATACCCAAAACATTGGTTCTTTTGACAATTGGGTTAGAGGTATTAATTTTCTTATACCACTTTTTGAAGAAAAAGTTCAATAGTAAAAATGCTCAGAATTGATAGATCTGTTTTTATAATGCCATTTTCACCCCATTGGCCTTTAACCAATTTTCGTGTTCTCTGTAGTTTGGCATCTTCTTATCGAGTTCATTCCAGAATTCCGGTGAATGATTTGGAAACTTAAGATGTACCATTTCATGAGTTATAATATAGTCTAGTACTGGTACAGGGGCCATTGCGCACTTCCAATGGAAATTCAGTCTATTATTTGGTGACCAGGAGGCCCAACGGTTTTTTAGCTCAAAAACCTTGAAAGATGTTGGTTTGGCAAGAAATTTATCTTCTATAAGTTTAAGCCGTTCCGTGATCTTCTCATTCGCTTTCTCCTTGTAAAATTTCTTAAAAACCATTTCAGCTTTTCCGAGATATTTTTTGTCAAGTTGAAAATTGCCTCCACTAAGTTTTAATGGTACTGATTGGTTCTCTAAAATTGCTAATCGATAATTTCTGCCGAGATAAAGAAAAGATTGACCATTAACATACTCACGAGTAACTTTACCTTGATTAAGTTCCTTCCATTTAGCCAATTTGGCGAAAATCTGATATTCTTTGGCTTTTATTGCATTCTCAATCTTATCATCAGTAGCTGTCATTGGTGCCAAAACTCTTACAGAACCATCACGTTCTATAAAGATGCTCATGGTTTTTCTCCGTTCAGTCTTCTCAATGATAATATCAATACCTTCTAAGATCATCTTAAATCAGTTTCTCTGTTTTTAGCCAGTTTCATTAATTCTGTAGTAAGATCTCCAGCTTTTTCTTTAATGCCTGAGATATTGCTGAATTTTAGCTCTTCTTCTATTATACCTTCCATTTTTCTTCTCTCAGATCCTTTATTCCAGAAATTTCTTATCTGTGCGGAATCTTTTAGGATTACCATAATTTTCTCAGTTAGAACTTTCAATATTTCGGATCCTTTGTCTTTGGAGTCTCCTAAGAATGTTGCTATAAGGTCAAAAAATGGTTCTTCTTTCTTCCTTTCAACCTTCATTTCTTCTCTTAGAACACCTAGCTGGGTAACTATCTCCTCCCAATTTTCCTTGTAGGCATTCAAAATCATTTCTAATCTATCCTTGAAACGATTATAAAGTGTTGGATCTTTATCAAGGTTTACCTTGATGTGCCAACGTATGGCATGCTCCATTTCAGATGCTTTGGATTTTGGTGTCTTGTTCAGATAGTCAACTTTATTGTTAAATTCATCAGATAGTATTGATACCTTGGAGACTTTAGTATCTATACCCATCGAGAGCAAATGTTTATCAATCAGCTTACGAACTTTTTCAGAAGCCCATTTCAAATCCATTGTATCATCCTTGTAGCGATCTTTTATACGCCAAAGTAAATAACCCAGACGTTTTGCCGGAATCCAAAAATCTGTTCCTGCTTGGACGTTGAAAAGTAAATCCAGGCTATCATAAAAGCTTTTGGTATAAGTAAGTAACTCAGCTCTGAATTTTATAGCTTTTGCCTTTTCAATGCATTCTTCAGCAAATTCAAATTCTTTTGTTCCATCTGTAAATTTCTGTTGAAGAAATTCATTTATCTGTTTAAGATTATTGTCATTAAATAGATCTATCAATCTCTTGTAACGGGTTTCCAGAATTGGAATTTCTTTATTGATATCACGAAATTCTTCCAGGAAGTTAATGAGGTTGCTTTTATCCTTATCTGTGTAAATGCTCAAAGCTTCACTTAAATGCTTTGTTACACCAAAATAATCGACAATCAATCCATAGGATTTCCCCTTTCTGGTACGATTTACACGGGCAATAGCCTGGAACAAATCATGTTCACGCATGCCCTTATCCAGGTACATTACCTGTTCAATGGGAGCGTCAAAACCTGTAAGTAAGCGATCGCATACACATATAATACCAATACCTGTCTCAGGTTTATTAGAGTTGAAATCATTTTTGAAGTTTTCAATAGCATTTTGTTCATAAGCTTCACTTCTTGCTTTACTTATGTACCCTGGTTCATTATTACCCAAACTTGAAACAATAGCTGCCACCTTAAGAAATTCCAATTGCTTTAATTGGTCTTTATCAATGGTTTCTTCAGGTTGCTTTTTTATCTCTTCAATTCTGTTTATAATTGCTATTTCCAATTCATACTTGAAGCGAACTGCTGCAACAATACTTGAAGCAACAACTTGTGCTTTAAAACCATTAACCAAAATGTCTTTGGTATAATGTTCAAGAATGTCTTTAGCTATTTCAGCTATACGATCTGTCGATTCCAGATAAGCAACTAAAGATCCATATCTACGCTGTATTTCTTCCTTTTCTGCCTGCGTTCGCTGCTTAAACATATCTTCAAACTCTGCATCAAAAACCTCCTTGTCATCAAGTTTGTCTTTTGATACTTTACCGATATATTTAATCTCGACTGTAGCCCTGTCCTTTACGGCTGTATCAAACTTGTAGTAATCAATGAATCCGCCAAATCGTTCATGAGTTTTTATCTCGTGGCGTTCAGTTAATAAAGGAGTCCCTGTAAATCCTATGCGGACAGCATTAGGGAAAGCTGAAAACAAATTATCACCCATATCACCACCTTGTGTCCTATGGGCTTCGTCAATCAGCAATAAGATTCTATCACTGGCATTAATTGTTTCGAATTTTTCAAATTTGGGTACAATACCAGCATCTATGAGTGATTGAGCCGATACATTATTTTCATCTAAAAACTTATGAATCATTACCATATTAACATCGCCGGTATCATCATTCAATAAATGCAAACGAGTTCTTCTGTCAATTACTCTCACCGGCTCACCAGTTAAAGCCGCTGATTCAGAAAGTTGATCTTCCAAATCAGTGCGATCAACAATGAAAATTATTTTAAAATCCTTCAGATCACTGCAACTACGCAGTTTTTTAATCAGAAAAACCATGGTTAAACTCTTACCGCTGCCCTGTGTATGCCATACTACACCACTCTTGTCCATCGGTGATTTGCCTTCGCGAATATTCAGAATTATCTTTCCAACGGCACGGTATTGATTATAGCGTGATACAATTTTAACTTCAACACCTTTTTTAATCTCCATGAACAAAGTGAAATGTTTCAGGATATCCACCAGAATTTCTTTGTTCAACATCCCGTGAATCAATACTTCCTGTCGTTCTTCATCAGGAGGATACTCGATAGTTCTATATTCTTCAGGGAAGATGTCAACCCAATTATTGTAAAATTCAAACTCTGCACTAATGGTTCCGACTCTTGCCTCTCGCCCATGGGTAATAATGCTGAACATATTATAGTGAAACAGTTTTTCTTCACCTTCCTTAAAGCCATAATCATCCTGTCTGGTGTTGGCATAACGGGTAACCTGCAAATAGGCCTCACTTAACGGTTCGGCAAAATCAAAATCTTTTGCTTCTACCACCACCACAGGCATCCCATTCAGAAACAAAACTATGTCAGGAATAATCCCCTGACGGCTCGCACCGGGTGTAAGCAACCTGAATTGATTAATAGCAATAAATGAGTTTTTATCCCAGTTTTTGAAATCGATCAACCGAACTGAGGGGCTATTTTCTCCGGTCAGTTCATTTTTAGCGACACTTGTACCCTTCAAAAGAAGACGATGAATTTCTTTATTTGCTTCATGTAAACTTTTCCCCGGGAAATTTTGCAGTTCAAATAGAATTTCATTTAACTGTTTGTCAGTAAGCCACTCCCTACTATCATCTGTGACATTTATCTTTTTGATGCTGTTTTTAAAGACATCTGATAAAACTACTTCCTTAAAGTTGTTGCGTAAACTTTTTTCAGGTTCTTGTGGTACGCCAATCCCCTGGTCTATAACTTGCCAGCCTAATTGGCGAAGTTTATCCAGGAAAGGTTTTTCAACATTAATGTATTCGGCCATATTAATCCTTAGTTAGTCTATTTATATCAAAATAGAATAAATAATCCTTTGCCTGAGCAACGAATTTTGTATTGTTCTCAAAACTTTCCCCATCAAGAAACTTAAAAACATCTTTTACTATAAAAATATCTCCATCTTTTACCAGTGCCATTTCATATTTCTCAGGTTCATTTAATCCCATTTCTTTTTCTGGATGGGATATAATAAAAGAATCATCCGAAATCACCTTAACTTCTAAATATTTCCATTCATTATTTTTGTTTTTGTAAAGGATATCATAATGAAGTTTATCATTTTTATCTGGAGTTGTAGAGTTACCCGAAACCCATTTTACATTTTCAGCTCTATATTCTTTTATTAATGTATTATAAACTAATAACTCAGCAGCTTTCCCGCTTCGCCTTTTTGCTCTTTCGCTTTGTTTTGAATGAAGCCAAGTCCCATTTGAACCTCCATTACTTTTTAAAGAAACCAACTTATTCGATTTACTTAAAGAAGCATCTATTATATTACCTAAAATGTTGTCGTTTTTATGATTGTTTGATTCATCGTTTTGTTCTTTTAAATAATGTTTCTTAAGATAGGTTTCAATGACTTCTGTATTGTCCTCGAAATAAAGCAGACTTCGAATAGATTCTTCTTCAATGTCGATATCGTCAATTGAATATTTAGAGAGTAAATCAATATAATGGTTTTCAATATTTATACTATCAGAGAATGAACTGTTAATATCTATTTCAAAATGATCTTTTATCCATCGGTTTAAATACAAAGCATAATCTACGTTCATATCATATGCTAAAGGGATTATTTGATCCTCAATTTTTGAATGAAATTCCAAATTATACTTATTGATACTAGAAATAAATTTTGGTTGACTATCCTTTGCAGTTGAAAATTTAAGCCAAAGAAGTTGTTTAAAATTATATTCCTGGTCTTTAATAGTGTCAGCAAACTTTTTTTGATGATAAGGCAGTAAGCCTTGTGGTACTATTTGTTTAAGATTAAGTGAAAGTTCTTCGGATAGTTTTTTAATTAGACTATAACTTTCATTGTTGCTGAATGTGTCAAAATCTACATTTGAATAATCATCAGGCAATGTAAACGCTAAGCCTTCAGCCACTTTGTTGTTTAGAACATCAATATTTTCAATAGGTTCAAAAAGTTGTTTCCTTTTTTGCTCAAAAATTCTTTTCCAAAAATCAATTTCCACTCTGGAAATACCTAATAATTGAAATACCTCTTCAATTTTCTCTTTGCCTAAATCCTGAATCGCTAAATGAATAGTATCTGATAAATCATTTTTTAGTATCTGCCTGAAATCATTTTTTAAATCGTTTACTTTAAAGATAATACACATCATTTCAGCAAAAGCATCACAGAAAATTGAATCACGCTTAATTGATTCTATTGAAATGATGCTATTGTCTTTGTAATAAAAATCATCCTTAATATTGATGTATTCCTTTTGTTCAATTGGAAAATCGGTTTTCTCAGCAAAATTAAAATTGCATTCATTTACAAGGTGAACCTTGCATTGCTTAATTGCATTGGCTTCCTTTCGTTTTGTGTCAAAATCTGTAACTCGTTTCTTAAGATTGGGACTTTCTAGTCGGTAAGCAAGCAAGTAAGGTTTAATTAATTCAAAATGCTTTTTAAATTCAGCATTATAATAATTTTCCCTAATGCTATTTGAATCTATCTGAATTTTAAACTCTCTCAAGCTTTTTACCCCAAAATACTTTTCTACATTATCTTCACCACTTCTCTTCTGGAGATTTAGCAAATACAAGGTGTCAAGGATTTTTTTTGGCAAGATGGTGTTATCAGAATAATATATTTCGTCAATTGGTTTATAATCTTCTAAATCACCTTTTTTTGCGAATAGCAATAAATTATCAGGAATTGTAATATTTGAGTGTTGTTTAACGAAACTTTCTAGAGCAAGTTTATAAATAGTCTGAGTGAATCGTCCTTTTTTGGCACTATCCTTTTCGGGAATAGCTTTTAATATTTCATAAATGCTATCCGGATCAATCTCATTGAATGATTCTTTTGCTCCTAACTTAATTAGGATTGATTTTACTTCCGTTTTATTAAGACCATATTGATCCAAAAACTCAAAGTCTATTTGGAAATTCTCATTGATGAGTTTATTCAATTCTTCACTACCATCTTCTAATATATAATTAGAAAAAAGATCAGATTTAAGGAATTGATAACGTAAATATGAATAGTTGGAGATTATTGTAGGTCTCCAGGTAACATAATACCAGCTGATTCTTTCATCATTACCTTCAAGTTGTTTTCGTATAAAACTATCTTTAAGTACCAGTAAAACCAACCGGTTTACAGGTATTTTTTGTATTTTATCAAATCGATCAATTTGGTAAACTAACGAATCTTTTTGAATTCTGTTAATTTCAAAATTGTCGGGCTTATCTGTACCATTTTCAAAAATAAAATCAATATAATCTTTCTCGGACCAATTATTTTGTAGGTTGACTGTAATGATTTTGGAAAATTTATTTACACCCAACCATATAAAGAAACTTTCAATTGTTTCAGGGTCCTCATTTTCTAAATTCCAATAATTTATCTCATTTAAATAATCATTTTCTGTGTAGATTCCTTGATAAATCAATTCAGTTATTGCTCCACTGGGATAGCTTTTACTTAAAAACAAATTCTCAGCAGTGTCAATTATTTTTGCTTTGTTAATCAACGGCACTTTAATCCTGAGTTTGTCTTGTCTGTTTTCAATATTTTTAAAGTTAGCATACAAGGCAGTCACCATTTCTTTAATACACATCAATCTATCCTCATTTTCACTTAGAATGTCAAGAGTATCTTTTGTACCGGTAATGATTTTGTCTATTACATTGTTACTATCATAGGGTTGAAGGTTGACAACCGATTTAATGGTTCTCTGTAATTCTCTTGATTTTGGCTCCTTTTTATCAAAATCATTTTCAAGAAGTTTTAACAAGGCATCATACAATTCAGAATTCATGAAATCAACTTTCACCGATTTAGGAATGTTAAAATTTTCTTCTGAACGAATTACCGGTGTAAAAGCAATATCATCTTTCGAAATAACCTTGCCTGATTCGTTTACCAAAAGGGAAAAGCGTTCTAGTTCATCATTGAATGAAAGAACCTTTGATAGTTGGACAATGAGTTGGGCACGCAGGCTTATTGAAATATTGGTTATGGATAATTCCTCAATTTTTTCAACTAAGTAAGGGTGACTAAATTTATCATCCAGAAATCTGTTTTCTACTTCATTATTCAATGGTATAAGTAACCCAGGTAAAGTATTTGGGGAATGCTGCATAAAAAATGAATCAAATTCATCTGTATAATAAACAGCTTCATCTAAAGAATTATATTGATTACTTATACATGGGTAAATAGCTTCTGTCTTTTTTAGACCATTTAAATCGTCGTAAAAAGTTACTATTAATTTTGAATCGGACACTTTAGTTGATGGTGTGAGCAATTTGTAGGGGCGCCAGTCTATTTTCTCATTGGTTAAAAAAAATGAACAATCCCTTAATAGAGCAACCAGCTCCTTTAGAATATATTCATTTTTTTTTGATTCATTTAAATGATTTCTTGAACTGTTTAATTCGAAAGTGCCATGGATAATACATGGTAGAGAAATAGAAAGTTGCGTTGGGAAAAAATTAAAAAGTTTCCCATATGTATCTGACAAATCTGGTTGAAAAGCTACTTTTAAGTTGTATGATTGTTTTTCGTTTTTTGTTTTGTCCTGATATTCCTCCGGCAGTTGGTTCTCCTTGGAAAATACCTTCCATTTCTTATCCTGAATTTCAGTTATTGTAAAATTCTCTTTACCTGTTTTTTTACTGCTTAATATTTGAGTTTTGGTTTCAACATCATTAATTCGAATTGATATAGTTTGAATGCTATTCAAAAACAATAAAATTTCTTCTTTAATTTCTTTTATCTGTAATTCGATATCCTTTTCAAAATCCTTTCTATAATGTATTTCTATACGGGTTGTCCATTCAGATAATGAGTCTGATTGTTCGATTTTTGGAATACCCAGCACAGGAAATGGAACTGTTAGTTGTGTCAGGTTTCTCTCATTTCTTAGTTTCTTCTTATCTGATTCGGAAAGATTGAGTTTGGTATTAAAAACATCGTATGCAATCTTTTCAGAAAATGAGATCCTACAATTATTACCTAATATTATTATATTTTCTGCCCAATTAAGAATAGATCGAAATCCAAGTCCTTTGTTTCCAATGTAGTTAATTTTAGTCTTTGTACTCAGGTTAGCTAACATTAGGGATTTTATACCCCCCATAGTAAATGATTCACCCTTATTTGAAATAATAAGTTTTAATTTGTTTTTATCCCATAAAATATATACCTCATTCGAATCAGCATCATCGGCATTTTGCAGTAACTCTAACAACTGCCTTCCATTATATTCTTTTGTAAGTTCTAGCTCACGGTTATAATCGGCAATAAACCTATCTGAATTATCTCGGTAGGTTTTCAAATTGCTCTCAATGAGTTTTTCTATGTCCGTTTTGAAACTCATACCATTTTTTCTTCCTTAGTTGTTACGCTCTTCCTCCCGCTCAACAAATCCCCCATTAACCCTGCTTTCGACTGTTGCAGTTTGTGCAAGCAGATTTGCTCCGTTTGGATTACTTCATTCATTATATTTATCCGATTTACAATCTCAAATTGCTCTTCAGGTTTTGGATATTTAATCCTCATTACTTTCAATGATGACATACTTACTGCTGGTTGTGCTGTTGTTGAAATAATATTATTTATCGCTTTGGTTTCATATAGAAAATGCAAATATGTCTCTAAGAATTTGTTAGAATTTATTTTTGAAACTGTAATCTTCAGACAATTTCCTGCTAAAATTGCGACTGGGTGATTATCAGGTAAAATAGCACAAGTGCCACAATGAGCACCAATTTTTGCCATAATTATATCTCCTGGTGTGACTTTGCTTCTGATTTCTGATTGAAAAGTGTCATTATCAACATAAAGATAATTTTCGGCTAAAAATGTATTAGAAGTAACAAAGCCGCTTTGAATTATAGGAATGCCAGATTTACGGTAATGAATTGTCTTAAGATTACTCCCAAAAGGTCCATCAACTATCGCATTTTTAGTATCCATAGCAAATTCTTCAATAGTGATAGTACCCCAATCCATCGGCACCATCCCCAACTTACTATCTTTATACAACTCCGGTGCATCTTCGTATTTGGGACGAAGTTTTCCAGTGGTTATTTCAATGCCTCGTGTAAACAAATCGTGAAGCATTCCTTGTTTAATGGCTTTGTATTTGGCAATGGCAACTTGGGTTTTCTCTATTACCCCATCGGCGATGTTAAGGATATTTGAGATGTGGCGTTGATTGAGGAGTTTTTTTGGGTATGATATTTTGATTTTTGCTAATTCGCCTAAATAAACTCCGCCTTGTGCAGAAGCATTTTTAGACCTTTCAAGAGATTGTTGAAATTGATTAGAAGTAAAATAGTGATAGCAGTAATCTGGATTTATTTCTAATGGATCAACTCTAAAAATACCCACACTTCTTTGAAAAGTGAATTTCCGTTGTTTATTTTTAATTATAGCAGCTCTTCCAATTGTCCCAACAATTGTCAGTACTAAATCATTTTCTTGTATTTCATAATTTGAATGTATCTTGTCGTAGTCATTTTTGGAAATTCTTCTGCAATCTTCAGGAATTAAAACTTTGCCATCCACTATATCCTTAGCACTCAATAATGGAATTCCATTCTCATAATCTCTGTGAGTTCCATGAGTACCGTCTTTGATAAAGAGAGTTAATTTTTCTAATGGTTCTTCCTTCCATTCATTCATATCCTAACTCCATTAAAAAAGTGTTTAACAATTTGGTTTCTTTTTCTCTTTCACCTAAAATGTTGTGTAGGGGTGTGGTGTATTTGTTGTGCAGGTTTTCTATGGACAGCAACAAACTGCGGCTCTGGTTTTGCAGGTAGCCATTTATGGTGGAGTGCAATACTTTGTTCCATCGTTTCAAAATGAGTTCCTTAGCTTCATCAGGTAATATTCGCTCGCGTGCTGTATCTACAAGGTTTTGTTTTTTGTCTTTGATTTCCCTAATTACCTTCTTGCATTGTTTTAATTCATCCTCTAGTTCGATGTGTCTGGACATGCGGTTTTCCAAAGTTGTTATCTGCTTCTCCAAGTCTTGATAAGCAATATTTTGCCTGTTAACATTCGAGACGCAAAGTATTGCGTCTGTACTTTCTTCCTGATTTGCTTTTTTGTAAGCAGCAATCCGTTTTTTAAGATTATTTATTTCTTTGTTCAATTCTTTCAGTTCGCCTTTCAGAGATTTAATTCCTTCCTTAAATTCTTTCAGCTCCTTAGTAGGCCATATATCGTAATCCTCTTCCTGCCAGACATCTTCTTCCAATTCGTTCACTTCCTTAAATATGGCTTCCAGGTCTTCTTTCCTGGCTTCGTTGATTCGTAGTTCTTTAAGCACTTCAGGAAACTGGCTTTCAAGAATTTCGTCATCAGGTATTAATTCAGCATTCCAACCGCTGGCAGCCACACTTTTCAGATCAGAATTAAGTTTGTTCCAATAAGCAGCCAATGCACCACGGATCTGGTAATTATCCAACAATGTTTTTTGTCCGGTCTTTAATTTGGCAGTGGCATCAGAAAAACTTTCAGAGAATTTCTGATAGAGTTCAAAAATATTCCGCGTTTCGGGCAGCGCTTCGAAATCTTTTACCACGCTGTTCCACCAATCGCTTAACTGGATGGTATATTGTGCCTGTGTGGCTTTTACTTCTGAATTTTCATCCAATAGTTTTTTAATGTCTTCTTTATTTGCAATTGCTTCAGAAAATTTCAGATAGCCCTTTTTTAAAGGAGCAAATAATTTATTACGCAAGCCGGGATAAGACTCAAAAGCATTTTTCAGCGTATCCACTTCACTTATGGGAATGCCTCCATGCAGGTGCGCATATACATCGTGTGGCTCTGCCGGTGGGGCATTATCTACGAACCTTCGGATGTTCAGGTTGTATTCTTCTGCTGCCAACTCTTCTTTACTAACAAGCCTACTGTACTTGTCGATTTTCTCTTTGTTACGATAGGTGAAAGCAATTTTCTCAATGTCCTCCGGTCGTAGTTTGTTTTGCACCTTCCCTTCTTTGTATTCCCGGTCAGCATTGATAAATAAAACATGCTCTCTCAAATGAGCATCTTTTTTATTGATCACAATCACTGAAGCCGGAATACCGGTACCGTAGAACAAAGCAGGCGGCAATCCAATTACGGTTTCAAGGTATCCTTTTTCAATAAGAGATTTTCTGAAGTTATGTTCATCGCCACCGCGAAATAATACACCGTGAGGCATTACAACTGCCATGCGACCTTTATTATTCAATGATGCCACCATATGTTGTACAAACATGAAGTCAGCTTTACTTTTAACAGGCATCCAGAAATTGAAGCGTTCCTTTTTCTTCATCCCGTCTTTGGAATAGTTTTGGGAGAAAGGAGGATTGGCTATTACTATATCAAATGTTCTTAATTCACCACCACGTTCTTTGTTTTCATGCAGAGGATTCATTAAAGTATCACCATTAACAATATCGCTGTCATAAATTCCATGAAACAGCATGTTCATTTTACACAAACTCCACGTAGTGCCGTTTTTTTCCTGCCCGAAAAGAGAAAGGTTACGTGCAGAACCATAGCGGCTTTCCACATAGTTTTTACTTTCAATGAGCATTCCACCGCTACCTACAGTAGGATCATAAACTTCAGCATCATGTTCTGGCTCTAAAATATTAATAAGCAGCCGTACTACTTCGTTGGGAGTATAGAATTCTCCTCCCTTTTTCCCGGCACTATCGGCAAAATATTTAATAAGAAATTCGTAGGCAGCACCTAATAAATCAGGGAATTCAAGATTATCGTCAGTCAGACGGATACGATTAAACTCACGTAGTAATTCACGCAAATCTTCATCTGTAATTTGCTTATTATTTTTACCAATGCTGCGGTTGAAATTGATGGATTTTAAAACACCCTCCAATTTATCAAGGTTTGCATCTTCAAGTGCAGCAAGTGCTTTGTTCAGATGGTCCCCAATTTCTTCCTGAAGGTTTTTAATGTTTTCCCATCGAGAGGCTTCAGGAACAAAGAAGTCGTATTCGGGAGCATTTTGTTTCTCAAGTTCTGCGTAAATGAGTTCGGGATCTTCAAGATGTCTTTTTTCTACCAGGTACTTTTTACGAGTATCCCGTTGTACATCAAACTGGTCGTTCACTCTTTTTAAAAAGAGCATTGCAATAATATATTCTTTATATTCAGACGCATCCATATTGCCACGGAGGCTTTCACAAGCTTCTTCAAGAAAGGTTTCTAAACGGGAGAGTGATAGTTTATTTGTAGCCATTAAATCAGTTTCAAATTAGATGATGAATTTACATTTATTAATTGGGTTTCATGGTGCATTTTTTTCACTAAAGTCCTAGAATTAAATTAGTTTTGAATCTCTTGATAAATTTCAGCTACCAATATCTTGCATTTAAATAGTTAATAAAGTTTCTGAATTTAGAATCAAATAAAATTGGTTTCAAGAGTCTCTGCGGAGTAATAATATTATACTTCTGAGGTTCTTTTAGTTGACCCTTCCAGGCGTCTTCAATACCTGATTGCAGTAAGCCCGGTGCTTGAACCTGATATCGTAAATTCAAATTGTTCTCTGGAATAATATCAAAATGTAGGTAGTCATCAGCATTTAACTCAGCTTTTTTGTTCTTTATCATTTGCCAAGCCAATAATGTCTGACGCATTATCTGATAAAATGGTTCGTAATAAAGATTATCCAAATCAACTGTACATTTAATCGGAGAATCCGAATCGGTAATTAAATGATCATATCTTGACTTACGGGTAATTCCAGATTTACCATCTGCCATGCAGGTTTTGGTATAGTATTCGGTATACTTCCATTCAATAAATATTTGAATCTTTTTACCGTCTTTTAATATCCCTGTCATCATGGCATCTACGGAAGTACAATTTGCACCTCTTGTCTGTTTTTCCCCACCAGGGACTTCTCTTAGATAGCTTCCGTTACTGACAACCTCAAAACCAATATATGCATCATCGAAGTCTCTGCATACGTCAACAAAATCATGGTTAAGTCCTTTCAGTATTTTCAATGCAGTGTCTTTATCTTCTCTAAGAAAGAATAAATGATTAACACAGGATACCTGAGAAGACAACAAATGTCCTGTTGGCTCTGAACTTCCTGGCCACCAAACAATTTTATTGGATTTAAAGTATTCGATTGCATCTTTCCGTATTTTGTACCAGAGATTCTTTTCAGCATCAATCAATACAAATGCTCGTTTATCTCCTTCAAAAACGCCATCGCCTGGGTCGTTAAAGAAACCATCTCTGATTCTTACTACTTTTTCTCTTTCGGATTCTCTATAAATCATGTTTTACTTGTTTAAATAATTGTTTTTCCCTGTTCTATCAATTTAGGTCGTCATGACGATCTTTAAAATGGCAAGGATCCATTTAATTTATATAATGAGTTTAATAAAGCGTCCGAATTCTTCCCTGCGAGAAGTTTATTCTTTTCGCTCTCAGATAATTCTATGATTCCGAAATTTTTGATATAATTTTTGCTCATTGAAATGAATCCCGAAGAATAATCTTTAGTTGTTAATCGTATATAATTGAAAAAAATATCCGATTCAAGAATCTTTTTTGCGATTTCCAGTTCTTCAATATTATTGGATATAATGGCTATACCATTATAAAAAAGCAATTCTTTGTCTTCAGAAATAATAAAGGTTGGACGTTCACAAATATGGGGGAAAAACAATTTTAGTGAACGAAGATCCAATGATTGTCTCCGACCATATGCATACCAATTCTCATATTCTTGGTTTCCTTTGTCCCTTTTTCCTAGCTCTCTCTTGTGGACATATAAATATTTATATGCATATGGATATTCTTTTTGGAATTCAACCTCATCTATCAGATTTGTTAGCCCATTTATTTGGTAATATGGGTAAATAATTTTTTCTCTTTTTGTGTATAGGTCCTCTTCTGTTTTAATTTTATTTGCATTAATTATATCTCTGCATATTTTTTTTTCTATTTTATATTCTTTCCCGTTCTTCTCCATTAAATAACAATCTTTGTCTGCAACTTCAGATGGAATGAATTTATATATATCATTTTTCAGTGTAGCAATTCCATTCCTGGTTATGTATTTATCCTTGAAAGAAATTCCAGTCGCTTCTAACCTTTGGATATACTCATGTATTTTTATTGAGTCTGCTAAATTCCATCCATCAAGATTATTTAATAATTTATATTCATAAAAATAAAAATCATTGTCTTTTAGATTGTTAAGCTCGGTACTGATTGATAGCTTATAACTAATGCCACCTGCTTTCTTGTGCAAGAAGCAGAGGCAAGTGTATGTATTTCTATCTTTAAATATTTGTTCGCCACCAAAACTTATAATCTTCAGACTAATCTGATGATCCGCAAAATACTGTCTTAATGCCCTGCCATTGATGCTTTTTAGAAATGTGTTAACAGTGATATATCCCAGAACGCCATTGGCACTTAAGTTTTCAAATCCAACCTGGAAAAAAGGAATATATAGATCAGGGTGTCCACTTTTTGTAACAGACCATTTTTCTAATAGCCGGATAGAATTACTATCCATGTTTCTTGAGCATACATAAGGAGGATTTCCAACTATTACATCAAATCCGCCATTATTTTTTACGACTGGAGATACATTCGTGAGGTCAAATTCAAGAGCATTTCCACAAAATAAATTAAATGTAAATTCTGGTGGATCCTCTCCATTGGTTAATGCTAACAAAGCGAGAAGAATTTTGGTGCGTTCAATGCTATATTCTGTTATGTCTAGTCCGTAAATACGATTAAAAATGGAAGTGTACGGAATTCCGGTTTGCTCATGGATTCTTACTGCAATCGTGAAAAGAAAAGCCCCACAACCACATGATAAATCTGCATATAGTGCTTTGTCAATATGATTATTGATACTCTTTAAAGTTTCGTTGACAATATAATCACGAATGAATTTTGGGGTATAAACAGTTCCATTAATTATTTTATCTGCAGGGGAAATTACAAACTCAAATAGTTCAATAAGATCTTCAAAATTGAATTGCAATGAGTTTTTTTTAAAGATGGCAACAAAATCAGTTATATATTTGATTTCCAGATCGTCTAAATCTGAAATTACATGATTTTTTATCAATGAACAATTTGTGATTTCAAGTTTATTAATCTCAATAAATGCTGAGACTATTAATCTATTAATGGTTGTAGTATCAGTTGAGTACTCTTTTAGATATTTAAATACTTCCTTTTTCAAATCAAGTTCCTTTTAATTTGCAACATTTATAATCAAATTCGGCCAAATGAGCATAGGATCCCACTCAACAGCACTTTGTTCAAATGGTCTCCAGTGGGATGCCTTTGTATGTACATATGATTTCCAAAAATACCTTTGATAAATTCTAACTAGGTTTATGTATTCCCCATCCTTTCTTAACTCGCGCCATTGGTTCGGGAAAAAATTGGCAAGCACAAAGTCAACTCCTAATATGACATCCATTGGATAATGTACAATGCGTGGCGAGTCAAGTATCAAAGAATTTCCAAAATCCATGTATTTCTTATCTAGCTTTCGACCACCAAATTGGAAATGATAAATAGGATGTATTTCATCTGGTTCAGTATCCTCTTCTGAGGTTAAGTGCCTATCTAAATGGAGAGATGAAACTACTTCTTTCTGCGTTCCTCCTTGTATTATTTGAGTTCCAGATAGATATATATTAAATTCAAGATATTTAAAAGGATCTTTAATCTTTTCAAAGTCATTGAAGTCACAAATTAATTTTAATGATAATTTTAGCCCCATATTTATGACATGATCTGGATATGTATGCCGAGGAGTTTTTTCAAAAGGGAATGTTAATTCGGATATGGTATACCCCCAATAGTCATAATTAATGCTACTATCTGGCATTTTTGGTACAAAATCCAAATTTATTAGTTGTTTAGCCGCTTCGTAAATAGGATATGGGTTACAAATCCCTAATCTATTCAAAACTCGAGCAAATTGCTCTAAATCACTGGCACGACTTCTTCTAAAGCCTATCACTTGTTCATTTATTGGCATAATCAGGAAAATGTTTTTTTAATGTCATTGAACCTTTCACGTTCAAGAGGGTGAACTTTTAATCCCTGATCTCGCCTTACTCTTTCAAGTGCTGCTTCTATTGAAATATATCTTGTCTCCTGCCATGGGAGAGGGTCTTTTTCATCAATGCGTAAGCCTTCTCTGGGATCTAATGGCCTATTGAATCCCTGACAGACTGTCCAGTACCTATAGCTTGAGGACTTTTTAATAGGTTCTGCAACAATTAATCTTTTTAATCCGAGTCTCTCGCTTAAGATTTCTACCCTTTCTCTAGCATCAAGGCTTGCAAGAGTATTCTCTTTTTCAATACTTTGCCACCAATCATTAAGTTTATACATCCACCATCTGTCGAATGCATTGCTAAACACTCCTGAGTATTTAGCTTCCTTTAGAATTTCATTCTTTAATATGTCCCAGTCTTCAGATGCTTTTACATCACATCCTAGTCTGGATGAAAGGTAATATTCATCAATTAATGGACCAGGGGCCACTATTAGTTCGTTTAAAATGTACCGGGAAAAATTAAATACTGAGGAGAACTCATCAAGATAGCTTGGAAAGATTCTCTTATCAAGTCTTGAAAGATTTTCTAAATCTAGAATTGTTGGTAGATTAGGCTTATCCATTCCTATCTTAGAATATGCCTCAATTATCGCATGAATTCTAAATTGAATGCTAGAGTTGCTTATTTCTTCCTTTAGAAAAATCCAATCAAATAAATCACGACTATTTGCATCACTCGAAAAAAGGTTATTAGATTTACTAATAGTGGTAAATAAAAAAATAGGAAATTCCTTTTTCCAGACTTTCTCTTTAACTTTTGACCTAACAAGTGAAGCAAGACTTGTAGCTGTATAGCGCGCTTTTCTCTCTC
This sequence comes from Bacteroidales bacterium, assembly GCA_003141715.1. Taxonomy (GTDB): domain Bacteria; phylum Bacteroidota; class Bacteroidia; order Bacteroidales; family VadinHA17; genus LD21. The sequence continues at coordinate 19,566 of PLNF01000103.1, forward strand.
CACTAAGATTATCATCTAGCTTTAAGTCAAGAATTAATCCGTCAATTCCTTCTTGTCCTGCAATTAACTCTTCAAGCTGGGACTCAAATTCGGTAGGCCTTTGAACAGTAATATTGATCAAACCTGTTGTGCGAAAACCATCGGCAATAGTTGTTGCGGTTGGGTCATCATCTAAATATAAAAGATTATACGTCATATTCTTCAATTTCTTTGTTTGTAGCTTTTGCCAATTCGATTCTAAATGTGGTATTATATTTCTCAGGTGATTGAATAAGGAAAATCTCACCTCCGTAACCCTCAATAATATCCTTTATTATTTTAAGCCCAAGTCCTGTTCCCGTTAGTTCATCTTCTTTGCTTGCGGAATGTCCCTTTTGACTTGAAGTAGTAAAAAAGGCATTAAATATTTTGTTCTGATTTTCTTCTGGTATTCCATCACCGTTATCAGAGAACTCCATAAAAATATTATCCCCAATTTCACCAGCATTTATATAAATATTGCCTGGAGTCTTGGCTCTTTTAATTGCTTTTTTTGAATTGCTATATAAATTAAATAGAATAGAGGCCCATTCAGAAGGATGCATTTTGCATGTGAATAAATCATACCCAGAGAAATTTGTATCTAATACAAATCCATTTCTATCTAGGTCTGGTTCAATTACCCTTTTAAATGAGTTAACAGCATCTCTTAACTCTATTGGATGTAGATTCCGCTGAACATTTTTAGATATGGTCTCATCAAAATAAGAAGCATATGTTTTAAATGAGTTGAAAGAATCCTGTAATCTCAACGATCTCTTATAAGTTTCTGTGGTTTCTAATAAATTATCTACAAGGAACATCGTATCAACATCAAAAGCAGGTAAATACTGCTTTATTTCGTGGGTAAATTCTCCTATAGTTAAACCTAATCCTGCCAAAACTCTTAACATTCCAATTTCTTCCAAACTATCAACAGCTGTTCTTAATTGTTCTGATAGCTCCCTGAATTTTTGAGATTTTCCTGCATCTTCATCACTAGATGGTTCCTTACTATCTTTTTTATGTTGCTCATTTTTTGAATCAATATCATTAGCAAAACTTTCAAGTGTTTCAGCTATTTCCTTTACAGTTTCGGCTGGATTTTTTTCTTGTTTTACCCAGTTTTTTTGTCCAGTTGTTTTTTTGACATCACGGTAGTCTGCGATTCTTAAAACTGCAGATAAAAGAGTTCTAAATACGAAATCCGTTAGTTCGTTATATGCTTCATTTTTAAATAATCCTTCTCTACTAGATAGTTCATTAAATAATGTAGTGTCGTAACCAATTATTTCAACAAATCCGAAAAAATTATTATTACCATGCTGTGGGAGTATAGTTCTTCTTCTTACCGATTCATCTAATCCTAACCAATCATTTTGAGGTTCGCCATAAGGAAGAACTCTGAAGCCATTCCTATATATCCTAATTCCTCCAACTTCATTTGCTTTCTCTCTAATGTATCCCTCAACCATCTTAGGGATCATTCCTATATTATATATGAAGTAGTATGCTTTAAAATGTATATTTCTTAAATAATCATACTTGCTTTCAGGATCTTTTCTGTTTTTTGGTGTACTCCCTGAGTCACTTAGATCTAGCTTTTTACTAGTTAATTTCCAGGAAGCTATCCCAGTAGAATCAATATAGCCTTCGATCTCAGAAAGTGAATGTTCGTAAAACATTATGTCTTCATCTGCAATTTCTTCTAGATCATCATTTATTGATCTATAACATTTTATAGCAAAGCCAGGATCGATGGACTTATCTTTGGTCACTTTTGACAATGGAAATGGTTGAATTATATCGAGTGAATATCGGTAAACCCGTTTTATTGAGGTAACACTCCACCATTCCCTTAATCCATTTATTATTAATGTAGTACCTTGTTCCTTTTGTTTTGGAATCTCAGTAACCAAACTTGAAATGCTCATTATGTCTTTGTCAAGATTAAAGTCATTCCAATTAATCTCAATTTTTAATGCGTTTTTCTCACCGGCAGTTTGTGTAATAATAGTTAACCTCTCACCCAACCTTTGTGTTGCAAATCTTCCAATTCCCTTCTTTCCGGCTCTGTTTCTTTTATAAATAGGTGAAGTGGGATTATGTATTTTATCCGTGGAAGAAATCCTCATAAACCCATTTAAAACTTGCTCTTTTGTCATACCATGGCCATCATCTTCTACAGTTAGTTCCCCGCCAATATTATTTGTATCTTGAAATAATAACTCAACAACCGAAGCATCTGAGTCATAGGCATTTTTAACAAGTTCTGACACTGCAGTTTCTTGTCTCGCAACAAGTTCTTTCCCAAGTCTGTCAATTACACCAGCATCAACAGAAAATCTTACATGATTTTTGTCAAATGAGGCCAGTTTAGAAGACAGTTCTAGTATAAGACTATAATTATTCGGTTCATCCCTAAGTACACTTACTAAACGCTCTATTACTTGCTCTTCTTTCATGATCAGCTTTTCTTTTTATTTGACACAACCAGATTTTTAATATCGGTATTAAGGATTTCGGCAATTTTATACAAGTCGATAAGACTTGGCTGTCGGCGGTTTTGAACATAACTGTTCACCATATTGTAGCTTTTACCCAGCTTTTCGGCAAGCCAAGTTTGCTTGATACCCTTTTCTTCTAGAATCTCCTTGATCCTGTTCATGGATTATGCATTAATAAGTGCACATGAAGGTATGAAAAATATCTCATGGACTGAGATATTTTTGAGAAAATTATAAAGTGATAAAATTGTATCTTTCTATTCAAATTAACCTGTAACTTCCATAAATGAGAAAAATCAATGACACAATCCAATACTCAGCATCCGATCTTGTAAATTATTTGGGATGCAAACATTTAACTGAATTAGACCGGAAAACCGTTCTTGGGGAAATAGATCCGCCAGATTGGAGTAATCCGGCCTTGGTATTAATTCAGCAAAAAGGAATTGAACATGAACACGCATATGTAGCACATTTAAAATCCCAGGAATTGAATGTATGTGAATTAGAGGGACATTCTTCTGATGAAACAAAAGCTGCAATCTTGAAAGGATATGATATTATCACTCAGGCCAGATTTGAAAAAGATGGTTGGGTTGGTATTGCCGATATCCTGAGAAAAGTTTCAGGCAATAGCCAGCTTGAAGACTATTACTACGAAGTCGAAGATACAAAGCTTGCAAGAGAAACGAAGGCAGGAACTGTACTTCAACTTTGTCTTTATTCTGAACTACTTGGAGAGATTCACGGTCGGATCCCCGAAAATATGTATGTAGTAAAACCAGGGATTGATTTTCCTGTTGAGAAATTTCGATATCCAGAATTTGAGGCATACTACAGATCAGTTAAAACCAGGTTTCAGCAGGTAATGATGGCTGAACCTCAATCTACATATCCAATCCCTGTTGCGAAATGTGATACCTGTAGGTGGTGGAAAGCATGTAATATCAAATGGCATGTGGATGACCACTTAAGTTTAATCGCCGGAATTCGTTCCAACCAAATAAAAGAACTTGATCAGCAGGGAATTTCATCTCTTGAAACATATGCTAAAGAGCCAAAACCATTTAGAAGAATGCCAGAACAAGGCAATGAAGAAACCTACAAAAAAATACATCATCAGGCGCAGATTCAGCTTAAGGGTAGAAATGAGAAGAAAATGCTGTATGAATTGCTTCCAATAGAACCTTTACGAGGATTAAATAGATTACCCGCACCATCTGATGGAGACCTTTATTTTGATATTGAAGGTGATCATTTTTATGAAGCAGGTGGTATCGAGTATTTGTTTGGGATAAGTTTTTTAAACGAAAACCATGAAATAGAATATAATAGCTTTTGGGCAAAAAACAGAGAGGAAGAGATAGCGGTGTTTAAGGAATTTATGTCATTTGTTCTTAAGCAATGGGAACGCTATCCTGATATGCACATTTACCATTATGCACCTTATGAACCAACAGCCATTAAAAGGTTAGCGTCAAGATCAGCAGTTTTCGAACAAGAAGTTGATCAGTTATTAAGATCCGAACGATTTGTTGACCTATTTTCCATTATAAAAGAGACACTTATTGCGAGTGTTGAAAGTTATTCATTAAAGGATACAGAAAAATTCACGGATTATACTCGTTTAGCAGACCTTAGACTCTCAAGCGATGCCAGACGAAGGATGTCCATAGCACTTGATTTTAACGAATTTTCTTCTCTAACAGATGCTGATTTTGATTTAATTGAAACATATAATAAGGATGATTGCCAAGCAACAAAGGCATTGCATTATTGGATAGAGTTGATATACCAAGAACAGGTAAAGAGCGGAACTTCATTAAGTCGGTTAAAAAATTCAACTGGAGAAGCAAATGAGCATATTTCAGAGAGTGAAGAACATGCAAGGGCATTATATGAGGGTCTAGTTAGCGGACTGCCTGCCGATCCTGCTGAATGGGGCAATGAGGAACATGCAAAATGGCTATTAGCGCACCAGGTTGAATTTTATCGAAGAGAAATGAGAAGTGCCTGGTGGGAATTCTTCAGACTTCGGGAACTTGAGCCAAACGAATTGATGGAAGAAAGAAAGGGCATGGCTGGACTTACTTATGAACTCAGACTACCGGAATCAAAAAAGGTACCTATAGATAGATATTCTTACCCATCACAGGAAATATCTATGGATATAGGTAATGAATTATATGAACCTCAAGGAGATAAAATTGGGACAATTCACGATTTTTCCCTAGAAAACAGAACTGTTGATATAAAGAAAACAGGAAAAACCGCTGAAATACATCCATATGCTCTTTTTATTAATGATATAGTTACACCTGGTGTCTTAGTTCCTTCTCTATTTACTTTTGTTGAATCAGTCATTACTTATGGTATTGATGGCGATGGGCCATACAGAGCTGGCAGAGATCTACTTCTAAAAAACCAACCAAGATTGTCTGGAGAGAATGAATTAGCATTACAAAGAGGAGAAACTGTTGAAGATGTTGCATTAAGAAATGTTCTTGAACTTGACAATGGTATTTTACCGGTTCAAGGACCTCCAGGCACTGGGAAAACCCATTTAGGAGGAGTTTTAATTGCAGAACTTGTTAAAAGAGGTAAAAGAATCGGTGTAACTGCAGTCAGTCATAAGGTCATTCGAAATTTATTGGATAAGGCAGTAGAGAGAGGTGCAGAGAAAGGAATTAATGTTGTGATCAGACATAAAGCCAAATCAGGCACTAATGATTCAGCAGGAGAACCTACAATTTTAATTAAAAAAGAAGATGCCCTGGATGCCTTAAACCATGGTTCAGTTGTTGGTGGAACAGCCTGGCTCTGGGCAGACAATATTTTTGAAGGAACCCTTGATTACCTTTTCGTTGATGAGGCCGGACAGATGTCGCTTACCAATGTCCTTACGATTTCCAGGGCAGCAAGGAATATAATTTTATTGGGAGATCCGCAACAACTGGAACAACCCAAAAAGGGTGCCCATCCAGAGGGTGCTGATATATCTGCTCTTGAACACATTCTTGATGGACATCAGACCATGCCAGAAGATAAAGGGTTATTCCTGGATACAACCTGGAGATTACATCCGCTCATAGCTCATTTTACGTCAACACTTTATTATGAAGGAAGATTAAGATCAAAAGGAGGACTTGAAAATCAAAACTGGTAGGAAACAGTCTATTTAAAGGTAGCGGCCTTTTCCATGTTCCTGTTGATCATATTGGCAATCAAAGTCAATCCAAAGAGGAAGTTGAAGCCATAAAAAAAATAGTGGATCACATGTTGGCCGAAAACATTACTTGGATTGACCGAGAAGGAAAATCATTGAAACTGCAGAAAGAAGATATATTGATTATTGCTCCCTATAATGCTCAGGTAAGTGTATTGCGAGAGGCATTACCTGGTTTTTCCATCGGAACTGTTGATAAATTCCAAGGGCAGGAAGCACCAGTCGTGATTTATTCTATGACAAGTTCCTCGTCTGAAGATGCTCCGAGGGGTATGAATTTCTTGTACAATCCTAACCGCATGAATGTAGCAACCAGCCGTGCAAAATGTATCAGCATCTTAGTATCAGCTCCTAAAATTTTTGAAGTCGAGTGCAACACCATTGAACAAATGAAGTGGGCAAACGGTCTTTGCATGTATCGAGAGATGGCATGTCAAGTAGACATACCACAGTGATCAAGCCGATTAAGATTTATACGATCCAAGTGTGAAAATTAATCTGAAGCCTTTTTTTGTAAAAAATCTATTCTAAACGTTCTTATTAATGTGTGAATGTTGATCTCTGTATTTCCTATAATAAATAGTTTGGATGTAGGATATCTGCAGTTCGTTTTTATTTCAAAGTTGATAAGAAGTCTTTTAAGGATTATCTCTGACAATCTTCCATAATGCTTCATCCCAGCTTAAACTTGGATTTTCTGCAAATTTCTCCTCTATAAGCTCAATCAGATCCTCAGGTATTTCTTCATCGTCTTCGACAATAGTTTCTTGCATTTCCTTAATCTTTTTTTCTACTAATCCAAGATATTTTGCCCGACGAAAACCCATGCTAAGAATGTCTTGATCAGGGATGAATTTCTCAACTCCATATTCTTTAAATTTCCCCTCCAGCCAGGCTATTAATTGCTGCGAAGTCATGGCATTTATCTCGACACGATGACCATGATACGAAGGATATCCACCCTTGGGATCAACTAAAAAATCAATCTCTTCCTGTGTGGCATCGCAATCAAACTCCAAATATAGACCTGGATCAATTCGTTGTTTGTATTGGACTGGTTCAGCGATCAAGTCTTTAATGTCAGGCATTCTTAGCCCCAAGTCGATAACATCAGATCCACATGATAATCTCACACCCTCTGTTAAGCTCCGCAATATCTTGAAACCATCAAGATCAAAGTCATGTAATACAAAAACCCGAACATCAATCATGTCCATTTGGTGAATAAGATCACAGGCTGCCTTTACTGGGATTCCTTTAGTACTCATCAGAGCAAGGTCATATCTTTCGGTTATTCCAGCATGCGTTAATATTTCTGTGAATCCTTCCTTTTCAATAAAAAGCACATTTTTAAATCTGTTCCCCGGCCCATTTGTTTTAATTAATGACTGAATAGCAGGAGGTTCAATATTAATTTGAGAATGCCATTTCCTTATATAACGCTCAATTTCAATTCCTCCCAATCCTATTTTTTCGTTAGTATGAGGTTCTATAATATGTCCCCTAGCATCCCAGACAATTTTCCAATCTGGTTCTCTTTCTTCAATATAGTCCTTTAACAATGTTTGTGTGAAATAAACATCATCGAGTTTATCATTTCCTGTTCTACTTAGAATTTCCGGTCTTGCCGCGTACATTATTTGTCTTGCATTTGCATAATATTCACCATTTGAACTTGCCATGTTATATGCAGCTTCCATAACGTCAAAAGCGACGTACTTTATAGATACTTTTCTTGATCCTCGTAATTTGGCATATTGACTGCTAGATATGTGATCTTTTTTATCGGCTTTACGTTTCTCAGCCTTCCATCCTTTTGTTGTACTTTTTATGGCGGATGAAATGTCATCTGATAAGCTTATAAATTCAATCTTTGTTTTACCTCGATCCGTGAATTCAAAACGTGGCCTTGCAATATGTATCATGAATATAACAGCATCGTCAGGATCAAGTCTTGCTTGCTGGACAGCACTTTGTAATGTCGAGACAGGTTCACTTCCAATCACAGGCGACCAATTAAGCCCAGTTATCATAGTCCGTTTTGCATTATTATCCTCTTTCACTGCAAAACCTACTTCTAAAACGTATGGTAATCCGCCATCAATGCCTGTTTTCTTAATATATTTAATGGAGTGCTCAGCACCTCCTTTTCCAATCATCCAATTTGTAAAATGCTCCTTACCTATAATTCCCAGAACACTTGGTTTTGGTGCAATACACTCCTTCTGCATATTATCAAGAAGTATCTTAAGTGATTCCCGGTCTATATCTCCATTCTTTTCAAACACAGTAAGATCGGCACGTGAATAATTCTCAGTCACTTTTTTTTGTTTGGCAGTGCTGGTTATTCCACGAAACTCCGAAACAAACTCCCTCACTGTCTTCCGATGCTGTCCGTTAGTACGCTCTTTTACAAGGTAACCTGCAACAAGATCACTAAATGTTTCAATGTTGTACCAATGCGGTGATGTCTGCATATTTGGACTCCATTTAGTCCAATTAATATCTGTTGCATCGTATTTCGTCCCATTTAAAATAAAGGTCGCATGCGGATTGAATGCAGTATATGCTTCAATTAACTCTTGAGGAGTAGGAGGGAAATTGTAAGAATTGCGATTTGGTGTACATAGTAAACTCGTTGACTTTGGGTAATGGATTTTTACAAAAGTCCCATTTTTTACAAAAGGAGTTATTGAATGGTTAATTTTGGGTTTCCCTGCAATACGGTCTACCGTTATAGAAATGTGATGCAACTCACCATGAGAACCAATTTCTACGTAACCATTACCACTAGTTACAAACGGTGCAGCATAAATAACTTTAAGAGCATTACCCATCTGTCCTCTGGTTGGGGAAATATAGTACGCTTTATCACTTACACGGGACAAATAGTTAAGCGACTTATTAATAATCTCAATCGGGATTCCATTTCCGTTATCAGAAACAGTTATAAAATCGTCCTTGATATCAATTTCAATAATAGGTGCAATACTTGTTTTTTCACAAGCATCCAGTGAATTGTCAATTAGTTCTCTTAGGATTGCAATTGGCCAGAAAATCTTGTCATGCCCAATTTGTGC
>PLNF01000024.1 GCA_003141715.1 Bacteroidales bacterium
GGTGTAGATGTCGGTTTTAATTCTAATTCCGGGCAATTCCTGATCAAACAGTTTGGCATTGATCCGACAACTGCAGCATCGGGCAGAAGCGTCTACTTCTTTGGCCGTATGTTAGGTACTTTTGGAGGTGCTCTGCTGTTGACAAGGATATCATCTCGCAAATTCTTTCTCGGCTCATCGGCCCTGGGTATTGTTTGCTTGGTGTCTATACTTCTTGTTAAATCTACTTTTATGGCCTGGGGATTGGTATTCATGATAGGTCTGGCTGTCGCTAACATCTGGCCACTAGTATTCTCAATAGCAGTTGAAAAATATCCCGCTCGCAAAAATGAAATTTCAGGATTGATGATGATGGCAATATCAGGTGGAGCAGTTATCCCATTGCTTATAGGCTGGATAAGCGATCTTAGCAATGTTGCTTTCGGTATGTCAATTCTGATAGTTTGTATGATTTATCTGTTATCAGTATCTGTTTACAGTCTTAAGAGATAAACAATAAATTACGATCTGATTATTCTTTCGTATATTATAAAAGACAGGTTAAAAGCCTGTCTTTTTATTTTTAATCAATCATTATTCATCCAATCAGATTCAATGTATATACACTAAAACAGGCGGTTCATACAAAACCCAAACCAATAGTGATTTTTTACGGAAGATCACACTAATTTTAATGGTGATTTTGAAGAGTCTGTAGTTAACGTAAAAATGGGGTTATTTAAAAGAAACATTTTTCTTTCAATTTCAATATTCAGGTAAATAGTTTTAGGTTAGCTTTTCCAGTGTTCCGGAGTTCCCCTTTCCCCATTTTCCCAACTACTCCAGAACATTTTATCCCCCTTCACTGTGAGGTTTATGTATAGATAAACTTCTTATCAGCCCGAAGGGGGTTCTTTTTGTTTGTCAAAAATAGAACTTCTTCCATTTGTATTTTGACCTTAAAACTTGCAAATTGCAGAGTAATTTGTAATTTTTACTCGGATGCAAACACAAATAATATGAAAGAAGTTAAACTAGCCAGGCGTAATTTTCTGAAGAAAACAGCTACTGGAGCTATCGCTTTAACAATTGTACCCAGGCATGTATTTGGAGGACAGCGCTATACTGCTCCAAGCGATCAGCTAACTAAAGGCATTGTAGGAGTCGGGGGCATGGGAAGAGGCCATTTTGATTATGAAGGTACCCGTCTGCTTGCAGTATGTGATGTTGACAAAAACCACCTTGATCAGGCAATCTCTGCAGCCGGTGGAAATATCTCTGGCTACCACGATTTCCGGGAACTGATTGCCAGACCTGATATTGATATTGTTCATATTGCCACTCCGCCTCACTGGCATGGTATAATAGCAAAAACAGCTGCTGAAGCCGGCAAGGATATCTGGTGCGAAAAACCAATGACACGCACTATAGGAGAAGGAATAAAGGTAGTTGAAGCAGTCCAGAAAAATGGCCGGATGTTTCGGCTCAATACATGGTTCAGGTTTAAGGATCAGTTTTATGGTCTGGGGACTACTGTAAAACCACTTAAGAAACTTGTCGACAGCGGGGTTCTTGGATGGCCTTTAAAGGTAACAGTCAGCGGAATAACAGGTTATGATTGGAAGTTCTATTGGAGCGGTCTTTATAATCTTCAGCCAATGCCTGTACCACCTGAGCTGGACTACGACTTCTGGCTAGGCCCTGCACCTTATAAACCGTATAATCCTGAGCGGGTTCATACTAAATTTCGCGGCTATTGGGACTATGATGGCGGTGGTTTGGGTGATATGGGTCAACACTATCTCGACCCAGTTCAGTACCTGCTTGGTAAGGATGATACAGGTCCTGTTTCGGTAGAAATTGATGCACCTCAGCAACATTACGATGCGGTAGGCTCGTGGCGCAGGATTACTTTCACTTATGCTGATGGATGCCAGATAATTCTCGATGGTGAAAACCGCGATAAAGATGCTGCCTATATTGAAGGGCCTCAAGGGAAAATTTTTAAAGGATTCAGATCGGATATCCCTGATATTCAAAAACTGATCGATTCTCTTCCTGACCCAGAACCGCAAATAGTGACATTCACCGAGTCAGTTCTTACAAGAAAAAAGTTCGCCCTTAATGAGGCAAACGGTCACAGATCATGTTCGATTGTGAACCTTGGTGTAATTGCACTCCGACTGGGAAGAAACCTTAAATATGATCCTGTTAAACAGCAGTTTATCGATGATGAAGGAGCGAACCGGCTCATTAATCCGCCGATGCGGGGACCATGGAAAATCTGAACTATAATTTGAAAATATGAATGTAAAAAGAATACTTCTCATCAGTTTTTCTCTCCTTCTGATATCTCTGGAGGCTTTCCCACAGGATAAAAGAACTATTGAAACAAAAGTAGCAGATCTTCTTGCCCGTATGCCTTCCAATGACCAGCAATTTACTGAAAGACTTATGGTCGATTTGTTGTCTCTCGGAGAAACTGGAATAAAGCAGATTTGCGATCAGGTTATCCCTGCCGGAACCGGCGATGATACACGTCCAAGGTTTGCAATCGAAAGCCTTTCCCGTTTTCTCTCCGGGAAAAATTATGAAAATGAAAAACCAATGTGGGAAAAAGTCTGTATAAGTTATGCTACGGGACAAACAGACTTTGGAGTCAAAGATTTTTTCATGAAACAACTTCAGCTGTTCGGTAGGAGCCAGTCGGCAGAAGCCATGAAGATATACCTAATGAGTAAGGAAATTTGCAGCCCGGCCCTTGCAGTAATAACTGCAACCGGTGGGAAAAATGCAGAGACAATTTTATCTGAATCACTGAAGAATAAAGAACTTCCATGTGCCGCTGCTGTTATGAACGCACTTGCATTAATGAAATCGCAGATAGCTGTAAATGAATATATTACATGGGCTTCAATAAGTGATATCAATATAAAAGCTTCTGCATTCAACGCACTTGCACAGAGCGGAAGTCAATCAGCATATCCTGTTTTGTTGAAAGCTGCTGAAGAGGTTGGATACAGGTGGGAAGCTACAGGTGCAACAGCTTCTTTGCTCAAGTACGCTAAAGTGATCGGTCTGAATGGTGATATTAAAACCATGGATAAGATCTGTAAACTCATAATTTCAAAATGCGATGATAATATAACAATTCAAAACAAGACAGTTGCACTCGATACCTATGTAGGCTTTCATGGTGTCAGCGCTATGGCTGACCTGATAAAAGCAGCCGCTCATTCAAACATCAAGTACAGAAATGCAGCTATCCTTATGTCGCTTTCAATTCCAGTACCGGAAGTTGTTAAGAAATGGATTGAATATTTTCCAAAAGCTATTCCAGCTGCAAGACCTGAAATAATCAACATGTTGGGTATAAGATCAGACAAGATGGCTCTGCCTCTTGTAACTGCTTCATTGTCAGATCAGGATTTGAACGTCAGGAGGGAGGCTTCTGCTGCTGTTGTCAAGATAAACGGGAGCAGGTCTATCCCGGCATTGATAGATTACATGATGAAATTCAGCAGCGAATCAGATCAGGAAGCTGCAAAATCAGCTCTGATGACTGTTTGCGGCAGCGATAATATTTCACTTCTGATACCTATCCTGAAAGGCGGAACTTCTGCAGCAAGGAAAAGTACGATTGAACTGCTGGCCTGGAATAATGGGAATGATTATTTCAAAGAGGTTCTTCCTTTTACATCATCTTCTGAAGAACCTTTAAAAACAGCCGCAATGAAAGCACTTGCAAGTCTTGCCGGACCATCCGATCAGACAAAACTGATTGAACTCCTCTCAGTAACAGATAATCAGGATTATATAAACGATATCCGGACTGCCATTGCAGTGGCGGCCGATAAAATATCTGATCCTGAAAAGAGATCTTCAGCCATTCTTAAAGCAATGGGAGGAAACATACAAAAGGGGAAAATTATTCCTATCCTTGCAAAAACAGGTGGACGTGAAGCTCTGAAAACTGTACTAAAGGAATTTGAAAATGGGAATGCTGATATCCGTGATGTATGTTTTAATACTCTTTCAACCTGGAAAGACTATTCAGCATCTTCGGCATTGTATGAGATTTGTGCCTCCGGAAATAAAACTTATGAAGGGCCGGCTTTTGAGGGATATATCAAACAAATAAGATCAACCGATCTGACCGACGAACAAAAATTGCTGCTTTTCAGAAAGATCATGCCCTATGCTTTGAGCACTGATCGTAAAAACGAAATTCTGACGGAGATAGGAAAACTCAAGACATATCAGTCTCTTTATTTTGTTGCAAATTATCTTGAAGATTCTTCAACCTCGGCAACAGCTGCCAAAGCTGCAATGAATATCGCTCTTCCCTCAGTAAATTCAAAGGCAGGTTTGTATGGAGAGTTAGTAAAAGAGATTCTTATCAAAGCAGCCGGGAAACTGAAAGGGCAGGAGAGTGAATACGATAAAGAGATGATAAACAAATATTTATCAGGTATGCCTGCTGATGAAGGTTTTAAACCAATGTTTAACGGGAAGGATCTTTCCGGGTGGCAGGGACTTGTTGAAAACCCTGTTGTAAGGGCTAAGATGAAACCTGCAGAACTGGCAAAAAAACAGATCGAAGCAAATAAAAAAGTATCTGGTAACTGGAGTGTTAAAGATGCATGTATATGGTTTAACGGTGCAGGTGATAATCTTTGTTCAATTAAGGAATATGGTGATTTTGAAATGTTAGTGGACTGGAAAATCACAAAGAAAGGTGACAGCGGGATTTACCTGAGAGGTTCCCCCCAGGTTCAGATATGGGATACCTCGAGAAAAGAGGTAGGAGCTCAGGTTGGCTCCGGTGGATTGTACAATAACCAGACTAACCCGTCCAAACCTCTCAAAGTAGCAGATAATCCCGTTGGCGAATGGAATAGTTTCAGGATTGTAATGATCGGTGAAAAGGTATCAGTATGGCTGAATGGAGAGCTTGTTGTTGATAATGTCACTTTGGAAAATTACTGGGATCGTAAAATCCCAATATTCCCAACTGGACCAATTGAACTGCAGGCGCATGGTACTGATCTGGCATTCAGAGATATATATGTCAGAGAAATAAGTGAAAAGGAATTTAATCTTACCCCTGAAGAAAAATCGGAAGGATTTAAAGCGCTTTTCAATGGAAGAAATCTGAACGGCTGGGTTGGAGATACAATTGCCTATGGAGTTGAAGATGGATTGTTAGTTACGATTCCATCCAAAGGAAATATAGGTAATCTTTATACGAAAAAAGAATATGCCGATTTTATAATCCGATTTGAATTTCAACTTACACCGGCTGCAAATAATGGTGTGGGTATCAGAGCTCCCCTTACCGGAGATGCAGCTTATGTGGGTATGGAGCTTCAGATACTCGACGATACTGACCCTGTTTATGCAAACCTGCAACTTTACCAATATCACGGATCGGTTTATGGGGTAATTCCTTCCAGAAGAGGATACCTTAAAGCTCTCGGTGACTGGAATTATGAAGAGGTCACTGCTAAAGGAACACGGATTAAGATTGTTCTTAATGGAACGACTATTGTTGATGGAGATATTGCCGGACCAAGAGACAATGGAACTATGGATCACAAGGACCATCCCGGATTAAAAAATAAGATTGGTCATATCGGTTTTCTGGGTCATGGATCACTCGTAAAATTCAGAAACATAAGAATTAAAGATCTTTCATTTTCAGCCTGTTCTCAAGTGAAACCACCTGAACCTTTTGGCCCGGTTCCTTCTGAACGACAACTTGCCTGGCATGAGATAGAGTATTATATGTTTGTCCATTTTACTGTTAACACCTTCACCGATAAGGAATGGGGTTACGGAGATGAAAGTGAGTCTGTCTTTAATCCCACTGAACTCGATTGCAGACAATGGGCAAGAGTTGCCAGGGACGCAGGTATGAAGTTTCAAACGTAAATGACGGGAATCCGGAAACTTACTGGACCACAAATGATTTACAAACGGCTGGCGATTTAATCATTTACCTTGGAGCTGAAACAGAGGTGAACAGGATCTTACTTCAGGAATATATAAAACTAGGACAAAGAGTTCAGGAATTCAAGGTTTCAGCACATTTTTATTCTACATGAAACATTCTTGCTACTTTAACTGCTGCTGTAACTCTCTTTGTAAGTCCTGCCCAGTTTTTCTTGAGGATATGCTCTTTCGTGATGAGATTTGAACCTATACCGACACAGGTTACTCCTGCATTAAACCATTCTGTTAAATTTTCAAGAGTTGATTCAACTCCACCCGTAGGCATTATACTTGTCCACGGACACGGTCCTTTAATTGCTCTGACAAAATCAGGTCCACCAACAGATGAACCAGGGAATATTTTAACTATCTCGGCGCCAAGCTCTTCAGCATAACTGATTTCTGAGAGCGTTCCACAACCTGGTATCCACAGGAGTTTTCTCCGGTTGCATACTTTTGCCATTTCAGGATTAAGTACGGGCGAAACAATGAAATTAGCACCCAGCTGTACATATAATGAAGCAGTTCCGGCGTCAACTATTGATCCGGCACCCATTACTAACCCGGGGACCTCTTTTTCTGCCCATTTATTAAGTTCGCTGAATAATTCATGTGCATAATCGCCACGATTAGTGAATTCAAAAACCTTTATTCCGCCATCAGAGCAAGCCTTGATTACATTTCTGCATATTTCCGGATCTTTATGGTAGAATATTGGTACAATGCCTGCTTCCCTCATCTTAAGGATGACGTCTATTCTTGTAAACCGTGCCATAGCTTTTTTCGTTTATACAAATGTATTTAAAAAATACAAAGTTTTAAGTCAGTTAATTATTTTTATGGTTCCGGGTTCTCGGTCCTTGGTCCTCAGTCATACTACCTAGCACCAAGCACCTTTTTACAACATTTCTACTTTTATCTTTTTACTTTTATCTTTTGTCTTTCCTAATAATTATCTTAGCATCTCAATCGATTACCATGGCCTTAAATTACATCTGGATCGCTTTCTTCATAATTGGATTTATTGTGGCTCTTGGTCAGTTGATATTCGTTGGTAATACTCAAATATTCAATGACCTTATAAATTCTGTTTTTTCAAATGCAAAAACAGGCTTTGAAATTTCACTCGGATTAACAGGTGCACTTACGTTATGGATGGGACTATTAAAAGTGGGAGAGAAAGGCGGAGTGGTAGCGCTTCTTGGCCGACTTATTGGTCCGCTTTTTGAAAAACTTTTTCCCGGACTACCAAAAGGTCATCCGGCTTACGGATCAATTATGCTTAATATTTCTGCCAATATGCTTGGTCTTGATAACGCTGCAACCCCTGTAGGACTTAAGGCAATGAAAGAGATGCAGGAGGTCAATCCAGATAAAGAAACTGCTTCCAATGCCCAGATTATGTTCCTGGTTCTTAATGCTGCGGGGCTTACAATTATTCCTGTCAGTATTATTGTTTTCAGGACCCAGCTGGGAGCAGTCAACCCGGCTGATATTTTTATTCCAATACTAATTTCGACTTTTGCAGCTTCTCTTACGGGGATGGTCAGCGTAGCTATAATTCAGAAAATAAATCTTTTCGATAAGGTCATACTTGCATATCTGGGGGGACTTACTGCTATAATCATTGGTATAATAATATATTTCAGCCGGCTTCCTAAAGAACAGATATCAACAATTTCGACTTTCGCTGCCAATTTTATCCTGATGTCGATAATTGTACTTTTTATTGTCATGGCATTCATCAAAAAAGTTAATGTATATGATGCTTTTATTGAAGGTGCCAAAGAGGGATTTAATACTGCCATCAGGATTATACCATTTCTTGTTGCAATCCTTGTTGCCATAGGGATTTTCAGAGCTTCAGGGGCAATGGATTTCATAATTTCCGGAATAGCAAAGTTTTTTACATGGTTGGGTGTTGATACCCGATTCACAGGCGCTCTGCCGGTCGCGTTCATGAAACCACTGTCAGGAAGTGGTGCACGAGGACTGATGATTGATGCAATGAAGACAAATGGACCAGACTCATTCATAGGGAGATTGTCCTGCACCATGCAGGGGACCACCGATACAACATTCTATATTGTTGCTGTCTATTTCGGTTCAGTAGGAATAAAAAATACGAGGTACTCAATAGGTTGCGGATTACTTGCTGATCTTGCAGGATTTACTGCAGCGATATTTGTAGCATATCTCTTCTTCACCTAAACTTTATTTATGAGTATTCTGCTGGCTTCAATTATTGTGGGAATAAGCATTATTGCAATTATTATTCTTACATCCAGGTTAAAACTGGAAGCTTTTATTGCTTTATTTCTGGTTTCAATCTTCCTGGCGTTTACAGTTCTCCCTGTAAAAACGATCGTAAGCACAATACAGGAAGGATTTGGAAGCACAATGGCCACAATAGGATTCTTAATCATCCTTGGTGCAATTATTGGTCTTACACTCGACAAAACAGGTGGAACTCTCAGCATTGCCAGATTTATTCTTTCAAAAACAGGAGAAAACAAGAGTGCCCGGGCTTTGGGCATAATCGGTTTTATTACCGGATTGCCAATCTTTTGCAATTCCGGGTTCATAATATTAAGCGGACTCTCAAAGTCGTTAAGTTCAAAATCGAAACTACCAATGCCATTTCTGGCAGCTGTTCTGGCATGTTCTCTCTATTCAGTGCACTGTCTGATACCCCCTCACCCTGGAGCACTGGCTGCAGCAGGTATGCTCAAGGTGAATATAGGTTACCTGATAGTGATTGGGACAATCTTCGCCATTCCCGGTACATTGGCTGCATATTTCTGGAGCAAATGGATTTGCAGGGGGAAAGATTATCAACCGGCAAAAGATACCGGTATAGATTCAAAATTAACTCAAAACGATCTTCCTTCAGCTTTCCTCTCATTCCTTCCGATCCTTATCCCTCTGCTGCTGATAGCATTCAAATCATTATTTAGTTTGCTCGACAAAGGAGGCCAGAGTCTGATTTCAAAAATACTCCTTCTGCCGGGAGAACCTATATTCGCATTGTCAGTTGGCGTTGTTCTGGCTATGTTATTAATTAAAAATAAGACAATTGAATCAATGAATTTGATTTTTAGGGAAGCTATCGAAAAGGCGGGACCAATACTTATTGTCACTGCAGCAGGTGGAATGTTTGGGATGGTAATTAAGGCAACAGGTACAGGTGAGGCAATGGGTAAGCTGCTAGCCGGCACAAACATTGGTATTGTGGTACCATTTCTTATTGCAGTTATAATGAAGACTGCGCAGGGATCATCCACTGTGGCAGTTATCACAACAGCATCATTTGTTGCTCCAATGTTATCCTTGCTTGGTCTGGATTCAGAATGGGGCAGATTGCTTACTATGTTGTCGATGGGTGCAGGTTCAATGATTATATCTCATGCCAACGATTCTTACTTCTGGGTCATCTCCAATTTTTCTGAAATAGACACAGGGACAACTTTAAAAGTTTATTCCTCTTCAACTATTGTTATGGGAATTGTTGTATTTGCGTGCGTATGGATCACATCTTTGATAATTTTGTAAGAGGTCTGGATTTATAATTGACTGATTATGAAGATGGAAAACGATAAAATGAATTGCAGAACAATCGCTGAACAGATCTTTCTGGCAGGTGTCGAAAGTGTTCTACCCTACAGATTGATAACCAATGAGATGTCTTTGAAAGATAGTTGTCTGAAAATCGGCCATCAGAGTTTTTCGCTTGAAACGATTGAGAATATTTATGTTATTGGAGCCGGGAAAGCTGGCGCAATGATGGGAGCAGAAATAGAAAAGATACTTGGTAACCGGATCACTGAAGGGCATATAGTAGTTAAATATGGCTATTCATGTAAATTGAACTTTATTAAAGTTTCAGAAGCTGGTCATCCGATACCAGATGTAAACGGATTCAGCGCAACCATGGAAATACTGAAAATAGCTGAATTGGCCAATTGGAATGACCTTGTAATCTGCCTGTTATCTGGCGGCGGCTCATCACTGTTATCTGATATACCCGAGGGATGTTTACCTGATGATATGATTAAGGTTAATGACCTTCTGATAAATTGCGGGGCCAGCATCAGTGAAATTAATGCAGTGCGTAAACATTTATCAGTTGTTAAGGGTGGTCAACTTGCAAGGGTCGTTTACCCTGCTACTCTTGTGAATCTTATTTTATCAGATGTTCCCGGTGACCCATTTGACGTAATAGCTTCCGGACCAACAGTCCCCGATCCCACAACATTTCTGCAGGCATTGACTGTTTTGGCAACGTTTGGGCTGACAAGATCTATCCCCCGCGGAATTCTTACTTTTTTAAAGGAAGGAGCTGCAGGAAAGAAGCCGGAAACCCCAAAACCCGGTGATCCTGCTTTTGATAAAACGTTCAATATACTTATCGGTTCTAACAGAATGGCACTTGAAGCAGCCAAAAGCAAAGCATTGGAATTCAATATTAATGCTGTTATAATTGACGATCAGTTGCAAGGTGACACTTCCACAGTTGCTGAGTATTTAGTCGAAACTGCAATAAGATTTAAGAGTGATAAAGATGAAGTAAAGCCAGTGTGTCTTTTGTTTGGCGGAGAAACAACTGTTAAAATGACAGGAAAAGGTACCGGAGGAAGAAACCAGCATTTAGCATTGTTGTCTGCCATCTTACTTCAAAACAATCCGGGGATAACAATACTTTCTGCAGGAACCGATGGTAATGACGGAACAACTGATGTCGCAGGAGCTGTCGTTGATTCAGATACTATACACGGAGCAATATCAAAAAATATTGATCCTGAGAAGCATCTTAATGAATTTGATTCATTCCATTTCTTTAAAAAAGCCGGAGGACATATCATCACCGGACCGACTATGACAAACGTAATGGATATTATTGTGGTGATTGTGGAATAATAATGAAGGCGCAACGATATAACGATATAACAACATAACGTCATAACAACATAACGTCATAACGTCATAACAACATAACAGCAATATGAACTATAACAAAACCCTGGTAAATATGAAAGTAATATCTCTGTGCGCTATTTTTTTACTAAGTTTGATTTCGTGTAATCAGGCATCAAAACAAATAGCTGAAAATGGAAAAAAGCCTCTGACACAATTTATCGATACCTCTGACATGACCAATAATTTTTACGATAATATTGAAACTTATCCTCTTCCGGTAAAGGAATTGTTCATTGATGGTGAAATAGCTAATCCGGGCAAAGTTGATTTTACGGCTCTTCCTGTGCATTCGGTGATTGTTAAAGAGACTTTACTCGACAGTGCCGGAGGTAACAGTTTTGTGGGCGCTTACAGATATGATGGCTATTCACTTTTTGATATTCTCGATAAAAGAATATTAAAAAAGGCAAACAGCAGTGAATTTAGACCCATTATCGATTTATATGTTGAAATTGAAAATGAGAAAGGTGAAAAAGTTGTCTTTAGCTGGGGTGAAATCTATTATCCGAATAACCTTCATAAGATATTGATTGCCACTGGTGTGTCGAGGATAGTACCTTCCAAAACCAAAGAGCTCTGGCCGCTTCCGGTTGAAAGCAAGATTGTGGCAGCAAGCGATCTTGTGACTGAAAGAAATATCACTTCTCCGGTAAGGATTACCGTTAAGTCATATCCACACTCATTTACTGTTCAGAAGGGTATGTCACCGATGTATTCATCACGGATAGATATTTTCAGTTCTTCCAGACAGGTAGGGCAAATTGAAACTCTCCCTGCAAACCTTAATTATGAAACTTTTAATACAATATTTTATGGCAGGGGAAAAGGCATTCATAGTACTACACCATTTAACGGGATTTTGCTTAAAGATCTCCTTCTGAAGAATTATCCTGTGAACAGGGAAAATCTGAAATCTGGCATAATCTGTATTGCAGGGAAGGATGGCTACAGGAGTGCTATCTCATATTCTGAACTATTCAACCGGAACGACCAGCAGGAGTTTATGCTTATCAAGACCAGGGTTCAGGAAGATGGAGGTCTTTTCAGAATTTTCGCCGCCGCGGATTTTTTCTCCGACAGAGCAATTAAATCAGTCAGCGAAATACACTTGGATATTATTAAATAAAATGAAAAATCATGAAAGCAAAATTATTAGTTATTTTATTCAGTTTAGCATTAATTTCCAGTAGCTACGGAAGTAAAAAATCAGGAGAAAACGCGAAGGGTACAGCCAATTTAACACAAACTACTGCTACAGATTATGGAATGATGATAGTAGCGAAGTTAACTGTGAAACCGGAAAAGGTAAAAGCCTTTACAGAAGCCGCTAAGGAGATAATTGAAAAATCCAATAAAGAAACCGGCTGCAAATCTTACCAGCTTTACCAGGACCCTTATGATAATACGAAGTTTGTTTTTGTCGAAGAATATAAGAATCAGGCTGCAGTTGATGCCCATTTTGCCAGCGATTATTTTAAGGCTTTTGGTCCCAAAATCAGTGATCTGGTTGCAGAACCGGCTAAGATTAAAATAATTAGTGTGGCCAAAGAGGAAAATAAATAATAGGGTCATGCCATGGCATGAACAATAATTGGTCTATTCAACAAATATTTGAATCTAATACTGATATAATGAAGGCCCTCGTACTTGAAAAGTATAATGAACTTGTTTATAAAGATGTTCCCGACCCAATAATAAAGAGTGACGAAGTACTTGTCAGGGTGATGGCCTGTGGAATCTGTGGCTCTGATGTCCATGGGATGGATGGCAGTACAGGGCGAAGAATCCCGCCAATGATCATGGGACATGAAGCTTCAGGGATTATCGTAAAAACCGGTGCTGACGTAAGCGGATGGAAATCAGGAGACAGAGTTACTTTTGATTCAACAGTTTATCCGCTGAATGACTGGTTTACACTCGAAGGAATGTATAATCTCAGCGACAACCGTGAGGTTCTAGGGGTATCCCCTGGCACCTATAAAAGAGATGGTGCATTTGCCGAATTCATTGCAATTCCTCAGCATATCCTGTACAAAATACCTGCAAAGGTCACTTTTGAACAGGCTGCTATGGCAGAGGCTGTTGCTGTTGCTCTTCATTCGGTTAATATCTCAGGAGCCGGAACCGGAGATAAATGTGTTGTGGTGGGTGCCGGAATGATTGGTATTTTTATTCTGAAACTCCTTAGAATATCAGGTGCTTCAAAGATCATTGCAATTGATAGTAATCCTAAACGACTTGAGCTGGCCAATATAACCGGTGCGGATCATACATTCATTTCAACGGAAGAGAACCTTGGAGAAAAAATACTTGCTCTGACAAACAACAGAGGAGCAGATATCTCTTTTGAAGCTGTCGGAAAGAGTGAATCAGTGAATATTGCTATTGATATTCTACGAAAAGGCGGAAAGACAGTTTTAGTTGGGAATATCTCTCCCATTATCGATTTTCCTCTTCAAAAAGTTGTTACCCGCGAGTTAAAAGTACTTGGAAGTTGTGCTATCAGAGGTGAATATGAAACCGTCCTTAATATGCTGGATACCGGAAAGATTAGTGTCGATGATCAGATCTCGGCAGTTGCACCTCTTTCGGAAGGAGCTGTCTGGTTCAACAAGCTATACAGAAAAGAAGAAGATCTGAATAAAATTATTCTCGTACCCTGATTTTAATAAATGGCTGGAAGAATTTATAATATTTCAATTGCCGGATGCAGTAAAGTGGCACATCTGCATGCAAAAGCGATCCTGAGCATTCCAAATGCGCGACTGGCAGGTGTTTGGAGCAGAACAACCTCAAAAGCAGAAGATTTTGCTTCTCTGTACAAAACACAGGCCTATTCAGATATTTCAAAAATGGTAACAGAAAACAAATCTGATCTCGTAATTATCTGTAATGCACATCCTTATCATAAGTCTCCTGCTGTTGAGGCAGCTTTCGCAGGTGCCAATGTGCTGGTTGAAAAGCCACTTGCTTCTGATCTTCAGGATTGCGACGATATCATTAAAGCCTGTAAAAATAGCCACGTAAGATTAGGAGTAATAAGTCAGCGGAGATGGTACGAACCTGTAAAAAGAGTTAAGCATGCTATTGAACAGGGTAAGATCGGGAAACCGGTACTGGCAGTTGTTACAATGTTGGGTTGGCGAGATAAAGCTTATTATGATTCTGATGCATGGCGTGGAGCGTGGAAAACGGAAGGTGGTGGTGTCCTGGTTAACCAGGCTCCGCATCAGCTCGATATACTTTTATGGTATATGGGTGAAATTGATGAAGTTTATGGCATCTGGAAGAACCTGAATCATCCTTATATTGAAGTAGATGATACAGCTGTAGCAATAGTCAAATTTAAAAGTGGTGCAATCGGAAATATACTGGTCAGTAACTCTCAGAAACCGGGTCTTTACGGGAAGGTGCATGTACATGGGGAAAATGGTGCGTCTGTAGGAGTACAGACCGATGGAGGGGCAATGTTCATTGCTGGCAGGACTGGTGTTACCGAACCACCGGTTAATGATCTGTGGACCATTCCGGGTGAAGAAGATTTATTGAAACAATGGATCAGGGAAGATATCGAGATTTTTAATAATTGTGATGCTACAGTAAGGTATATGCAATACCAGATTGAGGATTTTCTTCATTCAATAGGGAATAGAAAGGAACCGGCTGTAACTGGAGAAGATGGTCGCAGAACCGTGGAGCTATTCACCTCAATCTACCGCTCCACTCGCGATAATATGCCTGTAAAGTTTCCTCTGAAACCTGAACCAAGCACCCAGCACCCAGCACCGAGTAACAAAAGTTTTATTTAACCTATTAATAGTCAGTTTATGCCACTAGTAATTGTTATCCTTGGAATCTGCCTTCTGCTTTTTCTGATACTAGTCCTTAAATTCAATTCGTTTTTATCATTCGTTATTGTTTCTCTAGCTGTGGGGCTGGCTGAAGGAATGACCATAGATAGCGCCGTTGTTTCTATCGAAAACGGTATTGGTAATACAATGGGTTTTCTTGTTTTGGTACTTGGTTTCGGAGCCATGCTTGGTAAACTGGTTTCAGAAAGTGGAGCTGCTCAGAAAATAACATCCAAACTGATTAAGGCTTTCGGTATTAAACATATTCAACTGGCATTAATGCTCACAGGTTTTATTGTTGGTGTTTCACTTTTTTACGATGTTGGGTTTTTCATTATGATACCACTGATCTTTACCGTGGCTGCTTCAACCGGACTTCCATTATTGTATGTCGGATTACCAATGCTTGCGGCTCTTTCTGTGACTCATGGTTACCTACCTCCTCATCCTGCACCAACAGCGATTGTCACGATGTTTCATGCGGATCTTGGAAAAACATTGTTTTACGGTATAATCGTTGCAATTCCTGCTATAATCATTTCTGGTCCCGTATTATCAAAAGCTCTTAGTAAGATTGAGGCAAAACCACTGCAGGAATTTTTAAATCTGAAAGTTATGACTGATGAGGAGATGCCGGGCTTTTGGGTAAGCTTTTTTTCATCACTTCTCCCGGTTATCCTGATTACTGTTTCAACAATAGCCGGATTCCTGCTGCCCGGAGATAACGGAGTAAGAAAAGTCCTTGGATATATAGGAAATCCGGTAATTGCTATGATGATATCTGTTTTATTTTCTATTTATACCCTTGGTCTGGCCAGAGGCAGAAAAATGACTGACATTATGAATTCCCTGGCCCATTCAGTAACTACTATCACCATGATTATGTTGCTGATCGCCGGAGCCGGTGCTCTGAAACAGGTTCTGGTAGATAGCGGAGTAAGTAAATATATAGGAGAATTGCTGAGCCAATCTTCTCTCTCACCTCTGTTTCTGGGATGGATGATAGCAACAATTCTGCGGTTTTGTGTTGGTTCGGCTACCGTAGCTGGAATTACTACGGCAGGTATAGTTCTGCCATTAGTTACCGGGGGGTCGGTAAAACCTGAATTGATGGTTCTGGCTATCGGTTCCGGAAGTCTTATGTTCGGGCATGTAAATGATGGCGGATTCTGGCTCTTCAAGGAATACTTCAACCTCAGTATTAAGGATACCCTGAAAACATGGAGCGTAATGGAAACATCTATTGGTATTAGCGGATTGTTAGGGGTTTTAGCTCTTAGTCTGTTTGTAAAATGACTGAGTAGTTATTAAGTTTTTTCTTATACATTTAAACTTTAAAAAGAGGTTAACTAATCTGAGAATTGATTTCTATGAAGAAAATGCTTTCACTGCTTTCTTTAATGCTTGTAGTTTATGCACTTAAGGCTCAGCAGGGTGCCCCCTTACTTACTAATTTTAAAGAAAGCAATGAGATCGAGAATCAGAACTGGGCTATTTGTCAGGATGACAAGAATGTTATGCTGTTTGCCAACAGACGGGGAATTCTCACATTTGATGGGCAGGGCTATAATTTAATTCCGATACCAACAATTCCGTATTCCCTTAAATATAATCCGCAGGAAAGGAAAGTTTATGTCGGTGGAGAGAACAATTACGGTTACCTTGCCCGGGATGATAAGGGAATTTACAGATACTTCTCTATTTCAGGGGATTCTGCCTCGGTAGGAATAATATCGAGGATAATTTTTACGGATTCTACTATATATTTTTATGGGGAACAAAGTATAAGCAGGCATAATATAAAATCAGGAGAACTTGAGCTTCGACTCAGACAGAAAGAAAATGAACCTTTTACCGGGATGTTTATCACCCCGAAAAATACTTTCATAAATGTTTTATCAAAAGGACTTTACCGACTTGAGAGTGATACCTTATTCCCAATAGTTACCGGTTATTTGTCAAAGGATGATGAGATCCTTTTCAGCCTGCCATACAACAATAGTCTGGTTCTGCTGGGAAAAAGCAACGGGGACCTGTCTCTTTTCGACGGCATAAAATTCTATGACTACCAGATTAAGGATGAGGGTTACCTCAGGCAAAATATTCTTTCCGAAGGATTATCAATTTCTGATAGCCTGTACGCATTCTCGACACTTGATGGAGGAGCACTGGTTATTGAAAAGAAAAGTGGTGATCTGAAATACACCATTAATTATGTAAATGGATTACCCGATGATGAAGTTTTTGCACTTGGAGTCGATAACAATCATGGTCTTTGGCTTTCCCATCAGTATGGACTTACCCGCGCTGATCTGAAGTTGCCGGTTTCCAACTTCAGTATTTATCCGGGGCTGAAGGGTAACCTCATCACCTCCATCTGGCACAATAATGAATTATATGTCGCCACAAGTGAGGGTGTTTATTATCTTAAAGAGGTTAAAAATTATACTGAAGTTGAAGTTCTGGTAAAGAATGAAGGATCCTCCGGGGCACCAAGCCAGGCAGTCATACGGAATATGCCAGTTCAAAAGCTGGCTAAGGAGCCACAGAAGACAAGGAAAAGCATTTTTGCACAAATATTCGGTAAAAAATCCGTTCCTGCTGTTGCTCAGGTTGAACAGGAAAAGGAACAACCGTTAATTAAGCCACCGGAAATAAAGCTGCCGGAACCGAAATATTTCAAAAAGATAGCCGGCAGGCTGAAATCAATCAATTATATCTTTAAAAAAATTGATGGAATAAATGAAAAATGTAAGCAGCTGGTCACTGCAGGAAATGAAATCCTTGCATCTACGAACAAAGGTCTTTTTGTTATTTCCCGGCATATTGCCAAACCTGTTGTCAATAACAGGTATATTAATCACATAAGCGCACAATCTGAAGATAATAAGTATTTTGTCGCCACGTCAGATGGTTACTTTTATATTACTCCTGATTTAAATGGCGGATGGGAGGCTATTTATCCGGATAAAACGTTCAATCACTCAATCTATTCAATCGTATCAACAGATGAGAATACCGTCTGGGCCGGAAGCGACGATATCGTCTTCAAAATAAGTTTCACTAACGGCGTACCTTTAGGAAATCCTGAAACATATAGCATTAAAAGTGATTTTCCTCAGAGATATATCATTGACTATGTTAATGATACATTATTTCTTTTTACATTATCGAAAGTAAGTTATTATAACCGGAGTCTTGATTCTTTTAAAGAGTACAAAAAGGAGTTTACAAGTGATGGTACCAGGATGAAATTTGTTTTCTCGCAGCCTGAAATTCCCTGGATAAAAACTGACGACGAATGGATCAATATAAGTTCAGCAGGCAATATTGAATATAATGATAAGGCTCTTCTTAAAATCTTTGATAATCTTAATTCAATATATACCGATAAAGATAATATCTGGGTAGTGAGCGGCGATAATATGCTCTTCAGAATTGTCCGTAACAGGATACCTTTAAATAAGCCTGACATTGGTCTCTTTCTAAGAAGTATCTCTGATGCTAAAGGGCTCTATTTCAAACTCTCGGACATTGTTATCGGGAGTGGTGACAATACTGTGTACTTTGATGTAGTGGCACCCGGATATCTTAAGGAGCATTCGACACAATATCAATATATCGTTGACAAAGTAATGCCAGAATGGACAAAATGGTCGTATAGTAATACAATAAGCCTGGTGATAAAACCTGGTAAATATTCACTTCAGGTTAGGGCCAAAGATATATGGGGCAATAAAAGTGATCCAAAAGTGGTAGCATTTACAATTGAAGCTCCCTTTACTCAAACGCCATTTTTTTTCGTAATTGTTCTTGGTGCAATATTTATTGCAATAATTATTGTAGTAATTGGAGTAGTAAGGTTCAGGGAAAGGCAGCTTAAAAAAGATAAACGGATCCTCGAGACCAGGGTAAAAGAACGGACCGCCAAAATTGAGGCACAGAAACAAGAGATTACATCAAGTATTGAATATGCAAGCAGGATACAGATGGCTATGCTGCCGGAGGATTGGCATTTCAGAAATTCATTCGCCGACTATTTTATTATATTCAACCCGAGGGACATTGTAAGCGGCGATTTTTACTGGATAGGTGAAGATGAAAAACATATTTACTTCACGGTTGCCGACTGCACAGGCCATGGCGTTCCGGGTGCCTTTATGAGCACACTGGGAATATCAACACTGGATGAGATAATCACCAATAATACCAATCTTAAGGCAAATACTGTTTTGAACCTGTTACGTGAGAAGATCAAAACGTCGCTTCATCAGACCGGCAAACAGGGAGAAGCCACTGATGGAATGGATGTAGCCTTCTGTATTCTTCATAAGAACAGAAAAAAACTCGAATTTTCAGGGGCATATAACCCTCTCTTCATTTTCCATGACGGAGAGTTCAGTGAATATCGCGCCGACAGGATGCCAATCGGGATATACTACGGTGAAAAAGAAACATTTTCAAATTATGTGATTGATGTGCAAAAAGGTGATACAATCTATATCTTTTCAGATGGTTTTGCTGATCAGTTTGGCGGTCCAAAAGGATCTAAATACATGAGATATAATTTAAAGAATCTTCTGTCAGAGATCTATTACAAACCAATGGCTGAACAACGCATTATACTGGAGAATGAGTTTGAAATGTGGAAGGGTTCCGCAAACCAGATCGACGATGTTACTATTTTAGGTGTGAGGATATAAGACTGTCGCTCGTTGTCTGAAGCCCATCGCCTTCATTAATAATTCACTATCTTTAAACATTAAATTTAAACAATAATGAAAATTAAATTTATAGGTGCAGCAAGGGAAGTGACCGGGAGTAAACATCTGATTACTACAGATTCAGGTAAGAAAATCCTACTTGATTGTGGAATGTTCCAGGGTAAAGGACTCGAAACCGATAGTATGAACAGGGACCTTATGTTTGACCCATCACAGATCGATCATATAATTCTTACACATGCACATATAGATCATTCTGGATTGATACCCTATGTGTATAAGCTGGGATTCAGGGGATCAGTAATTTGCACAAACGGAACACGCGATCTTTGTGCTATAATGCTGGCGGATTCCGCTTTTATTCAGGAGCATGATACAATTACATTCAATAAACGCAGGATCAAAAAAGGACTTCCGCAGGTGACTCCTATTTATACACAGTCAGATGCAACTGAATGCATGAAACTCTTTATCGGTGTTCCGAATGAGATGAAATTCAGGATTGATGAAAATATAAAGGTTAAGTTTACAAATACCGGTCATATGCTTGGCAGCGGAGTGGCCAATATTGAAATAGCCGAAAACGGGCAGATTAATAAAATAGCCTATACAGGGGATATAGGCAGACCGGTTGATCAGATTCTTGCACCTCCCCAGCCTTTTCCACAGGCTGATATACTTATTACCGAATCAACTTATGGCGACAGATTGCATCAGGATTCAAAAATGGCTGAAGAAGAACTTCTTGATATAGTGGTAGATACTTGTGTAACTAAAGCTGGTAAGCTGATAATCCCTGCCTTTAGTGTTGGTCGTACTCAGGAAATTGTATTTGCACTTAATAACTTCTTTAACGAGGGCAGGTTACCTAAGATTGATATTTTTGTCGATAGCCCGCTTGCAGTAAATGCGACTGCCGTTTTCAGGATGCATCCTGAATGTTTTAATAAAAATTTCAGTGATGTTCTGGAAAAGGATCCTGATCCGTTCGGTTTTGATAATCTGTATTATATCAACAAGGTAGAAGATTCAAAAAAACTCAATGATCATAAAAAGCCCTGTGTAATTATCTCAGCTTCAGGTATGATGGAAGCCGGACGCGTAAAGCATCATCTTGCAAATAATATCTCAGATCCGAAAAACACCATACTTATTGTTGGATATTGCGCGCCAACAACTCTCGGAGCAAGAATTGGAAGGGGAGCTAAAGAAGTATCTATCTTTGGAACGGTTCATGAGGTAAAAGCTGAAGTGAAAAAAATAGAATCGTTCAGTGGTCATGGTGATTATAAGGAAATGATCAGTTTTATAAGCTGCCAGGATAAGAGCGCCCTCTCAAAGATTTTTATAGTTCATGGTGAGTATGAAACACAGAAGAAGTATGTTTCTTCACTAACTACTGAAGGATTTAAAAATATTGAAATTCCGGCAAAAGGACAGGAATACTTGATTTAGGAATTAAGAATTACGAAAATCATTAATAGTTATATGGTCCTTCTTAGAAGAGGGGCGACGTGGCAATCTTAATGAATACCTGTACTTTTATTGTATATATTTTCTTAATTCTTTTCTCACTGTTTTCCATTCCGGGAAAACTTCTGTTAAGAGCTTATAATATTGTGAGCCATGGTTATGATGCTTAAGATGACATAGCTCATGAATAATAACATACTCAATGTACAGGTCAGACAGTTTTATGAGTTCTGTGCTTAATGTTATTATTCCTTTATTTGAACAGCTGCCCCATCGTCTTTTCATGGTTCGGATAACCAGACCTGCCGGCTTAAACATCTGATTTTCATGTTCCATGAGAACTTTGCTCATTAATCCGGGAAAATATTTCAAAGCTTCGCCTTTATATCCTTTATAGAGCAACCTCTTTATTGCTATAACATCTTCTGCCTGTTCTATTCTCAGTTCAATAGTATTATCGAAGAACCGGATGTACGATTTTCCTGATTTTTCAATCTTTAGAACAGACTGCTTTCCGTGGAAAAGATGAGTTGAGCCTGTTGTATATGTCCTGTTGAGGGTACTGCTATCCAACCTCCTGTAATTGTCACGATGTCTCAGAACCCAATTGTACTTTTCATTTACAATCCTGCTGATTGTCTTCAATGATGTAAGATATGGGACCCTTACAATTACTGATGAATCGGGAAGTACACTAATCCCTATTGTCCTTCTTCTTGAATATATTATTTTGAATTCTATATCCTCTATTCTGTGAATTCGTTGGTCTTTTAGCATTAATTATTTTAATACAGTCAATTAGTTTCGGTCTTTATTTATCAAATAAGTTCTTTGAATGAGATTGCATTGCTGAAAGATAATATATCAGGCTTGCAGTGCCATCCATTGTACATTCGTTTGTAGAATAATCCGCGAAGTCATCATGATAAACGGCAAGTTTGGTCTGGAATTGGGCATATTCATCTTTCTTAGACAGGTAGATATATTTAAGGGAATTGAATATTGTCTGATAGACCGGTCCGTCAACCAGACCTCCATAAACCTGACCTCCCTTAACAACATAAGAGGAATGGGAGTTCTCAGGGTAATCACCTTTTTCGGGAAGTCCGACTATCATACTGGTCCCCCATGGATTACAACCGAAGAGCCAGTCGAGACCCCACTTGCTCTCGTTGAGAACATCCGGCAAACCATCCTGTCCTGGCAACCCATTGGAAAGATACTTATCGCCAAATGAGGCAGGATTCTCTGAATATGCAAAAAGCATCTGGTAAGTTGCATTGGCTGAGGTTGCCACATATTGAAGATAATCAGCAGCATCATGCCATCCGCCTGTGACATTTATATGAGCGGAGTCATCTGATTTACCATATATCTCATACCCGTCATGGGTGTGGCATGAATCTTTTACAAATGGGTTATATCCGCATCTTTGCTGTCGCATATAGTTTAGAAGATAATCAGCTGTGCCGTCATATACATTATCTGCGATACGGAATTCGGGAGAGACAGCTTTTCCTGCAATAATTCTATAAACTCCGCTATTCTTAAGGCTTGTGAACGGCAGCTGATAACAGCTTACAAATGGTATTAATGCTTCAGTTTTAATGACATTATGGAAAGTCATTGCCACTTTACCTGATTTTGCATCGATTACTTCAAATGACTTAAGATCTAAAGATTTCCTGCTTAATAAAACTGCAACTTTAATATCATTATTTCTGTAGCCTAGCTGGTTGATCCTGATCCATTCATCTTTTTCGCTTCCTAAGGATATGGTGTTAATTAAAACCCAGAAAATTAATGATATGCATGCATTTTTCATATATGACTTGCTGTTATCTGTCAGGACGCAATTTAATAAAAAATGAATTTAGTGTCCACTTAAAATTAAATATTGTTCTTTGAAATCATGAGTACATCGAGGTTATGGAGCTTTTTTATTACATATCGATTTGATATAAAATACTACCCAGACTTTGAAAAGATTGAAATTAAAATCCATTACCGTTGGCTTCAGCCAACGGTATATCAGCCTCATATAAAAGGACTTTAGTCCTTCATTTTGGGCTATAGCCCCTACTTGTAGAGTCTCCTGATCCGTTGGCTAAAGCCAACGGTAAGTTAAATCACTTTGGAAAATCCTCTTTTAAAATGTTAAATTTTCTAATGTTATATGTTAAAAAAAATTAAAAATCAAATTTTCAGGAATATCAGCATATTTTGATTTGTCTAATAAAATATTACCCGACTCTGAAAATGGTTAGTAAATTATTCCCAGTAATTTTTTCAGCCATTTCTTAACAAGTTAGTAGGTTAGTAGGTTAGAATAAAGATCAGGTCAGGGTAATATCAGCGGGTGGCAGTTCAACTGCTACCCGTTCCTTTTTATTTATAATGGATGAGACGCTTTATTATACTGAACTGCTTATTCCTTTTTAATTGTTATTACTGTAATTTCGGGTGGCATCCATATCCTGAACGGGATAGCCAGAACTCCAAGTCCACGGTTAACGTACTGATACTGATTACCATCTGAGTACAATCCATTCCAATGAGGGTAAAAATATTTTGCCGGGCTCCATCGGAATTTCTTAGTGATTATCCCCATTTGCATTCCATGAGTATGCCCCGAGAGAGTAATATCTATATCAGTTTTTCCCGTCACATCCTCAGCCCATTGATTTGGATCATGACTGAGAAGTATTTTAAGGTCAACACTGTCAAGCCCGAAGATTGCTTTATCCAGATCGCCGTGGATCATATGCGGATGCCGTCCTTTTGTGACAATACCTATAAGAGCGATTTTTGCTTTACCTATCTTGACTATCTTAAATTCATCATTCAGAACCTGATATCCTGAAGCCCTGATCAGGTTATTCATTATCAATATATTGTTGTCCCTGTCTGCTTCCGTGAAAAATGGGTCGTAAGTTCCGACATCGTGGTTACCTAAAATAGCATAATTGCCATATATGCTCCTTGCTTTAGACAGGATTGTGTCATCTCTTTCGAATTCCCTCCATCCATAGTCAATAAAATCGCCCGTATTCAGAATCAGGTCAGGCTTTAAGGAGTTAACGTCATCCATAACCTTTTGCAACAACTTCTTGTGATTATAAAAACAGGGGAGATGCAAATCCGATAACTGAACGATTTTCAAACCATCAAGATCTCTATTTAATCCTTTGATTTTTATGGTGATTTCTTCTGTTTTGAAATTAAATCGCCCATAGAAGGTACTCAAGCCGATAATTGAAAGGATTACTATCATAATGATCAGCCCTGTATTTGTCAACAATCTTATATGATCACCTTTTCTTATCCTGATTAATTTCCCTGAAAAATGCAAAATATCTAAAATAGCTCTGGGAATAACAACAGCAATAATCATTCCCGTCATATTCATCATTAACCAGACATGCCGGGGGCTATCGTAAAAGCTCCTGAAAGAAGTTGTTTCAATGAAAATGATCCACAAGCTGAGACTGAGAATAAGGTGAATAATCATTGAAATGAAATATTTTGCCTTTGAATCGGGATAGAAGTGCTGGCGCAGAACCAAAACAGTAAGGATCTCTGTAATGACCAGAATAATCAATAATCCCATAAATAGAATATTTAAGATATAAAAGTACTCAAATATTAATTATCCTGATTATTCTTACATACGCTATGACAAATTGATAAATGTCAAACAGTAATCTTGTAAATTGATTCATTGATTTTCAAGCGACTTATGATAAATTTTCAATAATATTGATGAACAAGTAATTATTTAAAATGTATGACCCAAGTTAATTCTTATGATCCTCTTTTTGTTCCTGATTCAAAACTGATTTATTCAGTTATCTCTGCTAAATATAAAAACCAATGAATATTTGTCCGCCATCAAAAGCGTACAACATGGGAGATAGCCGGGGGGCATATTGAAAAAAGTGAGACTGCATTTGAAGCAGCCATAAGGGAATTAATGGAAGAGACCGGAGCAGAAAACCTTACTCATCCCGATATTCAGCCACATTTATTCAGGAAAACAGTCGGGTATTTAAAGATTCAATAAGCTTTTTTTTTGCCACCAACCTACCTGCCGGTAAGCAGGGACGCAAAGGCACAAAGGTTAAATATATTCAAAGGTGACTTTCTTAAGCCATTTCTCCTCGAGCAACCGTGCTATTCGTTTTACGACAGTCCGCCTTATTTCAAGGTCAACAGGCAGGTTTGGGTCCTGATGTGCAATATTTATCCTTGTACCAATAATGAAGTGAATTTCATCGCTCTCCATGATAAGCCTGACGATCTTATCTGCCGGTCCCTTGCCAAGTTTTACGCTGTTATTATAAGTTTTTAATATCTCGTTAACCTTCTGTAGTGTGAGTATACCTTCAGTTACAAGATCAATTCCTTCCAGAAAACTTTCGGGGGGAAGTTCCGGATCTTCGAATATTAATTCATCAATTATTGTTCTGTTTAATTCCCTGGCAATAATATCTGCAGTTGTACCGCCGCAGAGAATAACTTTTCCCTTATATGCCATGACTTTTGCAGCCAGCTCTTTATCCTTTTCCTTTTCGTATGGCGGACCTGTACTGATAATCAGTTTTCGAGGCTCCCGGAAGTAAATTGTTGCACAACTTATATCATCACGGGCTTTATAGTTGTCGTTTTTGTGAGCCATTGTAACAATCTTCCCGGCAAGCATAATAGCTGAAATTGATGCTTCACTTGTTACCAGAGATGCCGCATAAGTTGATATATTTTCCCTTTCCCAGCCAAATGGAAATTGTTCGCTGCCCATTCCACTCTGAGAAACGCCATCTGAACAGAAGATTATTCTGTCTTCTTTCTCAGGCATAAATGAACAGGTTTTGAGCACTTTGCCGGAATTTTTACCTTTCTCAAGCACTACCTTTTTCCATGAAGGATCAAATATCTGGTTGCCTCTTAAAATAATGCATGATGGGTTGTCATATTCCAGGATTGTTGCTTTTCCGCTGCTCTCAATATCTATAATTGTAAAAGTTGAATAGCTGATTTTCCTTTCACTGCATACGGGAAGGGTATTCATTATTATCTCAGCAATACGGTCGACCTCTTTATGTTCACGTGTAAAATTTATGGACATAGTTGCTGTAAGTGTTGCAAGAATATTTGCTTTAACACCGTGTCCCATACCGTCTGAAAGAACAGCTATAACCCTGTCTTCTTCTTTTATATACCTGTACAGAAATACATCACCGCAAATCCTCTCACCGTCGTAGTTCCTTTGCTGACTGTTAACCTCTATAAAAAAATTCCTGTTCACGTAAGATTATTTGGACTTATTTTTTGTATTCAGTTTTTTTGATTTATACGACTCAATTATAGAGTTCAGCATCTGCTCTGTTTCTGATGCACCTTCTCCAAGAAGGAATCCTATCTTCTGAACCATTTCAAGGTTTTTCTCAATCACCTCACTTACCCTGCTGGTAACCTCTTCACCCTGAACTTCGGGAGAATAAAGGTCGCGGATTATAGCTCCGCAAATTTTATTCTTCCTGATTGGAAAGATTGAGACATTCAGCATTTTATCTTCAAAATGGACATCTTTACTTAATACAGGTTCATCTTCCTTCAGTACAAAAGTGAACATATTATACACATTAAAGGGAAGGAGTGTTTTAACATCAGCACCAGCCAGTCCGG
Source organism: Bacteroidales bacterium (assembly GCA_003141715.1). Taxonomy (GTDB): domain Bacteria; phylum Bacteroidota; class Bacteroidia; order Bacteroidales; family VadinHA17; genus LD21. The sequence goes on from PLNF01000024.1 coordinate 26,684, forward strand.
GAATTACATCAGATATGGCTTTGGCATCTTCACCAATAATATTTATAAAGCTTTGATTAGAATGAAGTATTTTAAGATTGTTGTCAACGATAACCACACCGGTAGGAAGCTTTTCGAGCATATTATTCATCATATCGGAAGCACTCTGGGCAATCTCTTTTTCCCTGCGGGCAAGTTCTTCTGATTCTTTGAGAGCCGTTTTTGTTTCAGCCAGTTTTCTGTTTGTCTGTCTGAGTGTCTCAATATATTCCTGTTTATTACGGAGATTAAAGGTATGGCACATTTCAGGAACTGCAAGTCCCTTGGCAACTGTTGATGCGAAATCGCGACAGGAGAGATATCCGCAGGCACCACAGTTTATTTCATCATTGGGACTGTCTTTGCCGATTATTTTAAGTACTTCTAATACAGCTTCTTCCGGAGGGTCCGGAATTCTCTGGTCGTCAGGTGTGAAGGTTCTTAAAAAATCCAGTTTTGACCATTTTTCCATATTTTTCTGCCAGAGTGCCTTGTCAAGCTGGCCTACTCTCTTTTCAGCATACCTGCTTACAAGGGCTCTTCTCCTGAATCGTTCATTATGATGCTGCATACCTGGACCAAGCAGGCATCCATGGCAAAAGAAGAGGTTAAAATGATGTTGTAAAGTATCAATGTATTTATCAAAATCATTTATTGCTTCAAGTATTTCTTCTTTTCCCGAAGCAGTTATTACCCGGCTTGAAACCATATCACGTTTTATCCCACCTGCCTGGATAATCCCTGCAGGCAGTGGGTAGAGCGCGCCCCAGTTACCATGTGGCGGATCAAAATCAGACATTTTAACCAGTCTTTCCTGAATCTTGAATTCATCAAAAAGTTCCCTTAGCTCCACAAAAGTCAGAACCCCGTCAACAAGATTCCCTGAATCATAGATAAGTGATTCGTCTTTTGCATCGATGCACGGGCCTATCTGAACTGTGGCTACCTCTGGTCCGTATAGCTTTTTTACAACCATTGCAGTGGCAACAATAGGAGAGACCAGCGGGGCCAGATTTGGTACAAGCTCCGGATGAAACTTCTCAATAAGCTTGACAATTGATGGGCAGTTTGCAGTTATCAGATACTTGCCTTCAGCTTTTAAGAAAAGTTTTGCATAAGCTGCAGCAATCAGATCAACTCCGAATGAATCCTCATGAACATAGTCAAAACCCAGCGAACGGATCATTGCTACGAACTTCCTGTAATCAGTTATATCATCAAACTCCGATGCAATGCTTGGCTCAATAAGTGCTGCAGTTTTTCTTCCGGATGATAATAGTTTCTTCACGTCTTCCTTTGAATCGCGGAATTCAATAGCATGCGGAGTACATGATACATAACAAAGTCCACACCCTATGCATCTGTCGGGAAGAATATACGGATGCGCCTTCTGGGGTTTAACCTCAATAGCATTTACAGGGCAGACTCGCACGCAGGAATATGAGTTTCTGCATTTTTCGTCATTTATATAAAGAACTGGCTTTCTGTTTTTCATACTAACTAATATAAGTGCCTAAAGTGCCTAGAGTGCCTAAAGTACTTAGAGTTACTATCAATATGTCAATCATCAGCTTTTTAAAACATTAAACCTTTAACTTTAAGTACTCCAAACTTTAGCTCACTTTAAGTACTTTCTTTAAACTAATCCGGCAAATTCTTTTTCCAGAATGCTCTCTATTTTTGAGAGTGTGACTCCCTCAAGAGTTACTCCGTTTATGTTCAGGTTTGGACCATTACTGCAGAGACCCATACAACGAGCCCCTTTGAAAATGACTTTGTCGTCAAGATGATTTTTTCTGAGATATTCTCTGATGAACATTACAACATCTTTATTACCCCGGGAAAAACAGGAACTGCCAAGACAGATTTGCATCTCAATTCTCTGAGCCATTTTTTTACTGTTCAAAAATAAACACGACATCAAAAGTAATAATTATTTCTGAGCTGTCATAAACCTCTGTTAATCTTAAATTCCTGGTTTTTACAGGCAAAATTATTTTGGTACGAACTTTTAACGATAATATTTTTATAGGTATAATTCTCAATACATATTATAAAACAATAATAACCAGTACGTTATAAAAGAATAAAACAAAAAAGTAATTTGTTAATTTATTGTTAATAAAATAACAATGTTTATTTATTAACAATAAAATCAATTATCTTTGTCTTGAAATTATATACATAATACTATCAGAATGGGAACAGATCTTGATATAATTCTGAGAAAATACAAACAGGGGAAAAGAGAAGATTTAATTCCTTTGCTTCAGGAAATACAGGATGATCTGGGATATCTTTCTGAAGAAGCGATTGTAAAGACAGGGAGATTCCTGGGGCTAAGTACAACAAAGATCTATGGACTTGCCACATTTTATGACAGGTTCAGGTTCTTCCCTTCAGGAAAAATTCAGATTAGGATCTGCCATGGAACATCATGTTTTCTAAACGGATCACAAACAATCATAAATAAAATAAAAGAAGAGACCGGAGTGATGCCGGGACAGACAACCAGGGACGGCAATTTCAGCTACGAGATTGTTTCATGCATGGGTGGTTGCTGTAATGGACCAGTGATAAATGTAAATGGTCAATATCACACTCATATTAAAGCTGAACAGCTTCCTGAACTGATTAAAAGGTTAAAATACGTTATTGAAAACGACTAATTCCAGTAAAAATTCCCGATGGAAGATTTAAAAACATTCCTGATCGATAAGGTTCTTATGTATGAATCCGATACATTGTCACCGGAAACAAATAAGGTTTTACAACAGGTGAGACGGGAAAAAACCAATAAACCTGTAATCTTTGTCTCTACCGGTACAAGTAGTGTCATTGCCGGATCAGAAAAAACCTGTTCAGCAATTGATACATACATTAAGGAAAATGAACCATCAGCAGAATTAGTGCATGTAGGATGTAACGGACCAGCTTCTTATGAACCGCTTGTATGTATTCAGATTCCGGGGAAAAATAAATTATTCTTCAGAAATATAACTGAAGAGAAGGTGGAACCTCTGCTGAACGGGGTTTTTCACAATGATATAAATGAGGACGATCTGGCCGGTCAGACAGGCACAAAAGGATTTGAATTGTGGTCGGGAATCCCTTTTATGGATGAGCTGCCATTTTTTGCAAACCAGAAAAGAGTCATACTTAGCAACTGTGGATTCTACGATCCCGAAAGCATTGAAGAATATATAGCCCGAGGAGGTTACCGTGCATATATCAAAGCAATAAGACATTATACCTTTGAAGAAGTATGTGATATTATTGAAAGGAGCGGGCTGAGAGGCAGAAGCGGAGGAGGATATCTTACAGGATTGAAATGGAAGCATGCGCTTAATACAACCTCAAGTGCAAGGTATCTTATCTGCAACGCAAAGGAAAGTGACCCCGGAGCCTTCACCGACAGAACAATCCTTGAAAGTGATCCGCACCGGTTAATCGAAGGTATTGCAATTGCTTCCTACGCTATCGGGGCTTCTAATGCCATTATTTTTATGCGATCGGGTTCGGATCATGCAAAGAACAGGCTTCAGAAAGCAATCGACAGAGCCAGAGACTTCGGACTTTTCGGGCATAATATTTTCTCAAGTGGATATAACCTTGATGTCATAATCCGAGTTGAACCCGGAGCATTCGTTTGTGGTGAAGAAACTGCTCTGATTAACACTCTTGAAGGGAAACGGGGTATGCCACAACTTAAACCTCCTTATCCGACAACAGCAGGATTATTCGGAAAACCAACTGTTATTAACAACGTGGAGACTCTTATGAATGTCCCCCTCATAATGCAGAACGGACCGGAATGGTTCCGCACTCTGGGAACAGATAATAGTCCTGGTACCAAAGTATTTGCAGTCGCAGGAAAAGGACGCATGTCGGGTGTGGTTGAAATCGAAATGGGTACCAGTATCAGGACAATTCTTGAAGATATTGCTGATGGAATAAAAGAGGGGAAAGAGTTTAAAGCTATACAGCTCGGGGGAGTATCAGGTTCATTCATTACAGATAAAAACCTCGATATTGTTATTGATTACGATGTTCTAAAGAAAAAGGGAATTGGTATGGGAGCGGGTGGATTCGTGATAATTGATGAGAATACCTGTATGGTTGACCTTGTAAGATATTATATGGAATTCATCCGAAATGAAAGTTGTGGAAAATGTATCCCATGCCGAGAAGGTACCGGCAGGATGCTCGAGATACTTGAAGGTGTTATAAGGAAACCTCTGAATGAAGAATCCGGAACAACCCTCGAGAGATTTAAAGGTGTAATGCAACTCGAAACAATAGCATCGGTAATGAAAGACACTTCTCTGTGCGGACTCGGACAAACAGCTCCGAACCCTTTCATAAGTGCTCTTAAAAATTTCAGGGATGAGTTTGAAGAGCATATATTTGACAGGAAATGCCGCGCCAATATCTGCAGGGGACTCAGAACATTTTCAATTGATGTGGACAAGTGTACAGGTTGCACGGCATGTGCTGCTAAATGTCCTGTAAATGCGATTTATGGTACACGACTTCAGCCGTTTTTTATTGTTGAGGAGAAATGTATCGGCTGCGGGATCTGTTTCGATATTTGTAAGTTCAGTGCAATAAATGTTAAATAGCTTTTATGCTTTTTACAATACAGGTAAATAATAAAAAGATCAAAGCCGAAAAGGGTGAAACAATCCTTTCGGCCCTTAATCGCAACGGAATTATTATACCGACCCTCTGCAGGATGAAAGAGTTTACCCCCACTGGCGCCTGCAGGATGTGTGTTGTTGAAGTCGAAGGTCGTGATCGGCTGGTTACAGCCTGTTCACAACCTGTAGAGGAATGGATGAAGATTAAAACACATTCACCCAGGGTGATCACAGCACGAAAAACAATAGTTGAGCTGTTGCTGTCAAACCATCCTGACGATTGCCTCTATTGCGACAGAAATCTGAATTGTGAACTTCAGCGTCTTTCGGAAGAGCTGAATATCAGAGAACGACGCATACGCGGCAGAAAAATAAAACCCCGTCTCGACCAGTCAAGCCCTGCTATAATAAGGGAACTCTCCAAATGTATTCTCTGCGGACGATGTGTCAGAGTCTGTGAGGAAGTAATAACTGCAACTTCACTTGATTTTATTAATAAAGGGAGAGAAACACATGTTGGCGCTGCCATGGACAGGGATTTTAACTTTTCAAGCTGTGTTCATTGCGGCCAGTGCGTCCTGGTTTGTCCTACCGGTGCGCTTCATGAAAAACATAATATTTCAGAAGTTCAGGAATACCTTAATAAACCTGAAATAGTAAAGGTCATTCAGTATTCTTCAATGGTGGTTTACGGAATAGCTGAAGAACTTGGGATGAGATATACCAGGGAATTTGATAAGATTCTGAATACCATTCTTCGTAAAATTGGTTTTGATAAGGTTTATAAAACAGGATTAGGTACTGATGTTTGTATATCCGAAATTGCAGGTCAGCTCTCCGAAAGAATTGAAAATAAGTCAGATAACCCTTTATATATTTCTGCTTGTCCTGCATGGGTCAAATATGCAGAGCAATTTATTCCATCACTCATTCCTCAACTCTCCACAGTTAAATCCCCGCAACAGATTACCGGGGTACTGATAAAGACTCTGGTAGCAGATCAGCTTGGCGTTAAACCTGAGGAGATCTTTTCAGTTTCAGCCACTCCCTGTATGGCAATGAAATTTGAAGCCCGTCGAGACGGGATGATGAGGAAAGGTATCAGTGATGTGGATTCTGTTTTGACGGTGAGGGAACTTGCCAGGCTTATAAGGTTATATGGTATTGACACCTCAAACATTGAACATGAACCGGCTGATGAACCTATGTCAGGAAGAAGCTCAGCCGCCATATTGGCTGAAGTGTCTGGAGGGATGGCAGAAGGTGTCATCCGATCATATCATTATCAGAAAATGAAGAAAGAGCCTGATATACAGATTTTTAAAAAGTTGAGATCGGGAGGAACATTCAGGGAAATGTCAGTAATGATAGGTGAGACCGAGGTTAAAGTCGCAGTAGTAGATAGTCTTACAGGTCTGGAAAAGTTAAAGGTTTCCATAGCAGCCGATAAAAAGTATGACCTTATTGAAGTAATGACTTGTCCGGGCGGATGCGTACATGGAGCAGGATTATCATTCAATAATTCAAAGGATGAAATTAAAACCAGATCGAAGCTGGTCTATCAGGCGGATGATACAGAAGCAATTAATCTGCCATGCAAATCACCGTCTCTTATAAATTTATACGAGAAACTGTTAAAAGATAATGCTGACATTGCAGATAAAAAGATATTCTTTACTCATTTTGAGAAAAGAAATGTATTGTTATAATAAATAACACGATTAAATATGTTGGTTTACACCATAAAGGAGCTTTGCCGCACATGCTATACCTGCGTAAGGGAATGCCCTGCCAAAGCTATCCGGATTGTGGGAGGACAGGCTGAGGTAATTGATGAAAGGTGTATTGCGTGCGGCAATTGTACAAAAGTGTGCAGCCAGGGAGCGAAGGTCTTTCTTAATACAACCGACAGAGTAGTAAAACTTCTCGAAAGTGATCCGAAAGTTGCAGCTATTATTGCTCCGAGTTTTCCGGCGGAATTCTTTGATATTCCTGATCATCATATCCTTACGGGCATGATAAAGGCACTTGGTTTTGAACTTGTGGCTGAAGTCTCTTTTGGCGCTGACCTTGTCGCCGACAGATATAAAAAGCTTGTATCTGAGGAAAAGAAATTTTATATATCGTCTGATTGCCCTTCAATTGTCAATTACGTTAAATTTTATCACCCTGCACTTGTAGATAACCTGGCTCCGGTCGTCTCCCCCATGGTGGCAATGAGCAGAGTGGTACGTGAAAAATATGGAAAGGATACAAAAATTGTATTTATAGGTCCTTGCATTGCAAAGAAAGCTGAAAGCAGTGAAATTGATGAAGCTATAACCTTTACCGAATTAAGAGATATGCTGGCCGACAGAGGTATTACTCCGGAAACCAGTACACCGATAGACTTTGATCAGCCGGTGGGTGGAAGAGGCGCCATATTCCCTGTTGCACGTGGATTGCTTCAGACAGCTAAAATCAGCGACAATGCTATAACCGGAAATATGATAGCTGCTGAAGGAAGAATCGATTTTCAGGGAGCATTAAAGGAATTTGAAGCAGGTCTGATAAAGAACCAGCATATGGAGTTGCTTTGTTGCGAGGGATGTATTATGGGACCCGGGTTATCAAAAAACGGCAAGCAATATAACAGACGGTCACTGGTGAGTTCCTATGCCAATAGTAAAATGCAGAATATTGATTCTGAGAGCTGGCAAAAATCATTTGACGAGTTCGCTGACCTGGACCTGTCAATCAGGCATAAACCCGAAGATCTCCAGATTGAAACACTTGATGAGAATGATGTGAACGATATTCTTATTAAGATGGGCAAAAAGACGAAGAAGGATCAGCTCGATTGCGGTGCATGTGGTTATGAAAGTTGCGTCGAGCACGCAATAGCCATTAAAAAGGGACTGGCTGAAGTTGAGATGTGCCTGCCTTATACCATCGAAAAACTGCACAAATCGATAAAGGACCTTGCATTATCAAACGAGAAACTCTCATCAATGAAACAGGCTCTTAAGCAATCTGAAAAACTGGCCCATATGGGTCAGCTTTCTGCAGGTATAGCACATGAGCTTAATAATCCGCTCGGAGTGGTGATTATGTACAGCAACATCCTCCTGGAAGAATCGAAGACAGGAGATCCTGTCAGAGAAGATCTTAAACTCATCGTAGACCAGGCTGCCAGATGTAAAAAAATTGTAGCAGGGTTATTGAATTTCGCTCGCAAGAACCAGGTAAACCATCAGATGGTTAGTATAAAAGACCTTGTTGATCATAGCCTTGAAAGCCTGATTATTCCCGGGAAGGTTAAAATCAATATTGATGACAGAACTACAAATCCTGAAGCTATGCTTGATCAGGAGCAGATGATGCAGGTACTTACAAACCTGATCAAGAATGCTTTTGATGCAATGCCTGCAGGAGGAACTGTCAATATTAAGATGGAGGATACACTCAGCGATGTAATAATAGTTATAAGTGACACAGGTACTGGTATAAAAGAAGAAGACAGGGCTAAAATTTTCGAGCCGTTTTTTACCACAAAAAGTATCGGAAAGGGCACCGGTCTGGGACTGGCAACTGCTTATGGTATTGTTAAAATGCATAAAGGTCAGATAACAGCCGATTCGAATAATAACCCTTCCAATGGCGCAACAGGAACCAGCTTTAAGATTGTGTTGCCGAGACGGAAGGAATAGAATGGGAGACTGAGAGACTGAGAGGCTAAGAGAATCAGAAGCTAAGGGATTCAACTTAATAAACCGAGGACCGAGCACCCAGAACACAGTAACAATGTTAATAAAATAACAATAATCATAATTATCATAATAACTGGTTGATTTAAAGAATTTTTAGAAATTTGTGGAAAAATGAAAAAGAGTGACATAACAATACTGGTTGCTGATGATGATCCGGATTACCTTTTTCAGACAGTATTCAATCTTGAGAAGGCAGGTTACAAAACTGTGGCTGTTGAGAGTCAGGCGGAGGCAGAATCTGTAATCGCCAGATTCAAACCCAACCTGGCAATATTTGACCTGATGATGGAAAATGATGACAGCGGCTTCATCTTATGTTACAAGATAAAGAGAAAATACCCCGATGTGCCGGTTATTCTGGCAACAGCGGTATCTCATGAAACAGGATTATCCTTCAGCATCGATTCTGACCAGGAAAAGTCGTGGATAAGAGCTGACAAATACCTCGAAAAAGGTATCAGACCTGAACAACTCGACCAGGAGGTTATGAAATTATTAAAACTTTAAGATGGCTGTTCTGAAAGTACTTGTTATTGATGATGAACCGGGTATACGATCAGGTGTATCCAGGATACTCAACAACTTTCACGTTACCTATCCTTTTATGGATGAGGATTATACGTTTGAGGTTACCGAAGCTGCCACAGGCGAGGAAGGCATCACAATTCTTGAGCGGGATATGCCTGATATTCTATTGCTCGATAACAAATTACCGGGAATACAGGGAGTTGAAGTTCTGGAGTATATCAGGAAAAGAAATTATGATATTGTTGTCGCAATGATCACCTCTTATGCTTCTCTCGACGTTGCATTAAGGGCAACCCGCGACGGTGCTATCGATTTCATTCCTAAGCCATTTACCCCACAGGAGCTGAAATCAAGTATTGAAAACATTACCAAACAGCAGTATCTTAAGAGGATAACACATAAGATGAAACAGGAGGGGAAAAAGATCAGATATCAGTTTCTTTCTGTATTGTCGCACGAATTGAAAGCACCGCTTAATGCATTGGAAGGTTATCTCAGGATGATGCAGGGCAAGCAGGCCGGAGAATTAATTGATGATTACGCAACTCCTATTGAGAGATCTCTTCAAAGGATACAGGGAATGAGAAGCCTTATCATGGACCTTCTTGATTTTACTAAAATCAGACTTGAACGAAAAGAAGAAAAAATACAGGAGGTAAATCTCGCCGAATTGGCTTCAGAAGCAATAGTGACTGTTCAGCCTTATGCAATCCAGATGGATGTAAGTATTAATCTCGACGTAAGGACAAATGTTATTATAATGGCTGACCCCGATGATATGGAGATTGTATTTAATAATCTCATCTCCAATGCTGTTAAGTACAATAAAATAGGCGGCAAAGCTGAAATTACAATAGATAGTTCTGACAGTGAAGCAATTCTGATTATTTCGGATACCGGAATTGGCATAACCAAAAATGATACTGAAAATCTTTTTGCTGAGTTTGTACGGATCAGGAATGAAAAGACAAGGAATATATCAGGAAGCGGACTCGGATTATCGATAGTTAAAAAAGTTGTGGAATTATATCATGGCACAATTAAGGTTGATAGTACCCCCGATGTAGGAACAGTATTTACAGTACGATTACCAAAAAAACCAATAACCATTCCATGAAACTACCAGGAAAAACCGTAGAAAGGCTTAGTAAATACAGGAGGACACTTCTGGAATGCCTTAACGAGAAAAGAAACTTCATCTATTCCCATGATCTGGCTGCACGTATTCATATTACTGCCGTACAGGTAAGACGTGACCTTATGCTGATTGGTTATTCGAGCGTCCTTAGAAAAGGCTATGATGTCAGGGAGCTTATCGATACTATCAGTAAGATAATAGATTCTGAAGAGAGCATACATGTGGCAGTAATCGGGATTGGGAATCTTGGAAGAGCTGTTGCCGGTTATTTTAAGGGCAAAAGATCAAAACTTAACCTTGTGGCATCGTTTGATAACGATCCGCAGAAAATAAATAAAGTTATTTCAGGAGTAAAATGTTATCCGTACAACGATATAGAAAGGATGATAAAAGAGCTGGATATCAGAATAGCAATTCTTACAGTTCCCCTAGATTCTGCAAAAGAGATAACTGAAGAAATGGTCCGCTATGGAATAAAAGGTATTCTGAATTTTACAACTATTCCTTTAAACGTACCCTCCGGGGTCTACCTCGAGGAATATGATATGATAACTTCAATAGAAAAAGTTGCCTATTTTGTAAAAGAGAATAAAATTTAGATTACAGGTTTAACATGAAGATATTCAAAAGCATTGAGGAGGCGAAAAATATCATAAACCCTGTCGTTACAACCGGATCCTTCGACGGGGTTCATATCGGACATAAGACCATACTTAACCGGCTCAGGATGCTGGCTGAGAAATACAATGGCGAATCGGTGCTGATCACATTTGATCCTCATCCCAGAAAAGTTCTCTACCCCGATACTGCAGGGAAAGATCTTAAATTGATTAATTCAAAGGAAGAAAAGCTTGATCTTCTGGAGAAAGCGGGACTTGATAATGTCATTATAGTAGAATTCACAAAAGAGTTCTCAAAGATCACAAGCGAACAATTTGTAAGAGATTTACTTCATGGCATCCTAAATGCAAAAGTTGTTGTTGCCGGGTTTAACCATCATTTTGGATTCAACAAGGAAGGTGATTATAAACAATTATGGGACTGGCAGGGAAAATATCATTTTGAGGCAGAAGAGATTCCCGAACAGGAGGTTTACCACGAAACCGTAAGTTCAACAAAAATCCGGCAGGCTATAAGCGATGGTTATATTCAAAGAGCAAATGCATACCTCGATCACTATTATATTATTAAGGGTAAACCTGAGAATTATCTGATTGAAGATACTCATAATCTTCCTTCACTGTTAAAAATTCCACTTACAGAAGAATGCAAAATCCTGCCTTCACCGGGGATATATGCTGTTTCAATTGAGTCGGGGCTGGTCAATTCAAAAGGAATGGCAATAATTCATGGCAGACCTGAAAATACATCAGAAGTTTTAGTGAATATTTTTGAAGAAATAAACCTTAATTCTGGTAATAAAATCACTGTTTCATTCCATAAAAAGATACATGGAGCTATCAGCTTTTCCGATATCAGGGCTGTTTCAAAAATCAACCTGGCGATCGAGGAGATATCGGACCTTATATATTAACAGAAATCATTTTCAAAAGGCTATTTGTTGATTATCTTTGCAGTCGAAGTTGCGAGGCTTAAATTTAATTTTTAATTTAATGAAGTTTTCACCTGAAAAATTGAGTATTCCCGATCAGCGAATGAAGCCATTCATTGATCCTGAAGAGATATGGAACCTGATCAATAATACCAAGCCTGATAAGCAGAGGGTAAGAGATGTTATTGCAAAATCGCTTGATAAGCAAAGACTCACAATGGAGGAGACTGCTGTTCTTGTAAACTCTGTTGGAACCGGGTTGGCTGATGAGATCAAACAAGGTGCCCGTGAATTGAAGGAGAAGGTATATGGAAACAGGATTGTGCTTTTTGCACCTCTCTATGTCGGAAACAGGTGTATCAATAATTGCCAGTATTGTGGATTCAGAGTTACAAACGCTGAAGCTATCCGGAAGACCCTGAGTGATAGTGATATAGTTAAAGAAGTTGAAGCTCTCGAGGATAATGGGCAGAAGAGATTAATACTGGTTTACGGAGAACATCCTGATTATTCACCTGAATATATTGCCCATACAGTTAAAATTGTTTATGGTGTAAAGAAAGGCCACGGTGAAATAAGGAGGGTAAATATAAATGCGGCCCCTCTCGATATTGAGGGATTCAGAACCGTGGGAGAATCAGGTATCGGTACTTACCAGGTATTCCAGGAAACGTATCATCCTGAAGCATATAAGTGGTATCATCTTGGAGGAAAAAAGAGAGACTATGAATATCGCCTGACAGCGCTCGACAGGGCACAGGAAGCCGGAATTGACGATGTGGGAATAGGGGCCCTCTTCGGCCTTTACGACTGGAGGTTTGAAGTAATGGGACTTGTACGTCATACCAATCACCTTGAGGCCTGTTATAACGTAGGCCCCCATACAATTTCATTCCCCCGTATTAAAGATGCCCTCAGCCTGAATATTGACGGTAAATATGAAACAGGGGATGAAGATTTTAAGAAACTGGTTGCCATACTAAGACTTGCCGTTCCATATACCGGATTGATATTAACTGCAAGGGAGGCTCCTGACGTCAGGAGGGAAGCTATGCAATATGGTGTATCACAGATAGATGGTGGTACGAAACTCGAGCTTGGTTCATATTCCGATACAAAAAATGAAAAACAAAATCTGAATCGTGAGCAATTTAAGATAAATGATGCTCGTTCACTGGCAGAAGTTATCGATGAACTCCTGGAAAACGATTACCTGCCTTCGTTTTGCACCTCGTGTTACAGAATGGGACGCACCGGTGAACATTTCATGGAGTTTTCAGTACCCGGATTCATAAAAAGATTCTGTACTCCAAATGCAATACTTACTCTCTCAGAATATATCTGCGATTATGCCCAGGGAGAAACTGTTGAAAAAGGATGGAAAACTATCGAAAAAAACCTCGAAAAACTTGAAGCAGGGGTGGCCGTAAGCACAAAGGAAAAAATTGAAAGGATTAAGCTAGGGGAGAGGGATCTGTACTTTTAGATTAAGAGACTGAGAGACTGGGAACGCTGGACGCTAAACATTGAACATTGAGCATTGAACATTGAACATTGAGTCCCCTCTGAAAAGGGG
>PLNF01000064.1 GCA_003141715.1 Bacteroidales bacterium
TACCTTACCAAACCATTCAGAACGGGTGAATTACTTGCACGCATCAGAGCTGCTTTGAGGCATAACCCCGGCAGCGAAGTTGATCCAAATCTGAGCTTCGGCTCACTTTCTATTGACCTGGTAAATCATATCGCCCGTAAGAATGAGGATATTTTAAAATTAACTTCAACTGAGTTTTCATTGCTGGCGCTACTTGCAAAAAATTCCGGAAGGGTTTTGACTCATCAAAGCATTTTAAAGGAAATATGGGGTTTCGGATATGTAGGACAGACACAAATTTTAAGAGTATTCGTGGCTCAGCTTCGGAAAAAGATAGAAGACGATCCCGCTAAACCAAAGTTCCTGATTACTGAATCCGGTATCGGGTATCGTTTCCATGAATAAAAATACAAAAACTGAATGAAGCTCAAATCATATTTTCTCCCCCGTTTTTTTACCCCTAAATCCCCCAGGGGGGACTTATAGGACATTTTTTATTAGAAGCTTAGCTGTTTTTATTGCTAATATAATGGGGAAGGATAAAAATTTGGGATTATAATTAAGTCCCCCTTGGGGGGTTGGGGGTGCTACGATAAAGGCGGAGTTTTGTATTTAAATCAGAATTCTATAATCTTCTCCACCCTGTTGCTTCTAAGATACTGTTTCAGAATAACCTGGATATCGCTGTTATCACCTGATGGTATAATACATTCGTGCACAGCTGATAAACCGAATCCCATATCATTAATGTTAAAATATCCGTAGCCGGTATATTTCCCATTTACGATCTTAACAGCGCATCGTTCATCAGTATCGCGTCCTTTATCAATAATAAAAAAGTTACGCCTTACAAAAATGAATTCTTCGATAGCTTTGGTAGCTCTTTCGTTATAATCTTCGGGTGACTCCTTCCCAATACATGCCCCTTTACAGATTCCGACCTGATAATGGAAACAGGCTCCTTCAGTTTCGTACAGACCCGATAGCTTCTGACAAAGACCAAAAGTTTCAACGATTGAACCTAATTTTGATTTCGTTTTTTCTTTTGATGTGAATACTGAAACCGGATCTTCATCATCGTTAATTTGTCCGTACCGGTAATTCAGGTATCCATTGTGGTCAGGAAAACTGAAAATGCCCCATTGAAACCCGGTTCTTCGTTGTGCTCTGTTATAAACGGGTTTGTTAAGCTTAATCTCAAAAGATTCCTTAAGTAGAGCAATTAGTTCACTTCCGGTTGTTTCCCAGTCAATGTCGGCTATCAGATCGCGCATTTCCATAGCACGGTTTGTGGAATTGTTAGAGAGGTGAGTGCTTATTCTCTGCTGGAGATTACGGCTTTTTCCAATATAAATCAGATCGCCGTTTTCATTATAGAAATAGTAAATTCCCGGTTCGTCAGGGATACTCTCAATTTTATTGATATCGAGTTTTGGATTTAGCTTCGACACTCTGGTGTTTTTAAGAAGGGATGATTTGTTCCCATTGACCTCAATGTCCTTCTCAATAAGAATCTCGAAGAGCTTCAATGTAGCAAGAGCATCTCCTGAAGCTCTATGCCTGCCATTAATTGAAATGCCCATATCCTTGCAGATATTACCTAAACTGTAAGAACTATGTCCGGGGAGAAGTTTTCTGCTGAGTGCAACCGTATCAAGGATACTTCTTTTGAAATTGAATCCAAGAGATTTATACTCCTGCCTGATGAATGAATAATCAAATCGTGCGTTGTGCGCAACAAATGTTCTGCCTTCAGTCAGTTCAATTATCTTTTTGGCAATCTCATAAAAGCGCGGAGCATCTTCAACCATTTCGTTGGTTATCCCTGTGAGGTTTGTGATAAAATAGGGGATATTCCTTTCAGGGTTGACGAGTGAAACAAATTCTCCCGTTATCTCATTTCCATCATACAGATATATAGCGATTTCAGTGATTTTTTCAGTACGTGCACTTCCACCTGTGGTCTCAATATCTACAATCGCATACATTTGTGAAATCTCCTATGAATTGTGACTACGAATATAATGAGAATTGAAGGCAAATTGGCTGATACTTTGTATTTTTGTGGTGACAATAACTGTTTATCATGAATGAATGTTACGGAAAGAAATTTATACTTAATGGAAACCTTCAACCGGCTGAAATGTTCGATAATTCGCTTGTTTATGAAGGTGATTCTGTATATGAGGTACTAAGGATGGTTAAAGGTAATCCGATCTTTTTTCCTGATCACATGGAACGGCTCGCGACAAGTGTAAAACTACAGAAAAAAGAATTTCTAGCTGATGTACCCATACTCAGAAAAGCTATTATCAGCCTTACAAGATCAGACAAAAAACGCGAGACAAACCTGAAGATAGTTTTTAATTATAATAATGGCGCGACAAATTATCTTGTCTATTTTATTGAACCTATTTATCCTTCTGAAACACAGTATCAAAAAGGGGTAAAAGGCATCCTGTTTTTTGCTGAACGGAAAGATCCTGAATCAAAAGTAATTAATCATAAACTAAGGTCATCTATTTATCATAAACTTATTCTTGAAAGCGGTTATGAGGCTATTCTGGTGAATGAAAATAATTTAATGACTGAAGGAAGCCGCTCTAATATTTTTTTTCTGAAAGGAGAAAAACTTGTGACTGCACCTGACAACGTTATCCTTAATGGCATTACAAGGAAACATATTCTTGAAATATGCAGAGAAAACAAGATAATGGTGGAATTTGCCTGTGTAAAGGTTGGCGAACTCAAAGATTATGACGCAGTATTTATGACCGGAACATCACCGATAGTTCTTCCCTTTTATTGTATCGACAATATTTTCTTCAATGTTAAACTTCCATTGATTGAAAAGTTAAGGAAACTCTATCTGAAAAAAGCTGACGAGAGTATCATTCTGTTCCGGTCCTAATAATGGAGTTGTTTAGAACAGACTGAAAGATAAATTAGTATATTTGTACCCTCATTAATTCAAACCAATATAGTATGGCAAGTGTAAGAGAACTGAAAAAGGATATTGATTACCTTATTTTTGAAGTGATTTCTGATTGTTTCGTTTTTTCAAATATTCATACTGAAAATAAAACTGATGAATTATCTGTATTAATTTCAGATGCAGTTGAATTCAGAAACGACCTAATTGCCCGAGTTAACCATCCTGATGGTAAGGATAATCCCAAGATTGTGAAAGCTTATTATAAGACTGTGGGAAAAGATCTCCTTACAGGTGTTGACAAACTATTTGAAAGACTGAGTACCTTATCTGCTAAGAAAAAGTAAAGTTTTTGTAAACCAGTTTACCACAACATGTACATTTCCCATCTTCATCGAGGTTTACCAGTGTTGTATTATATCCAGATCTTACAGTTACCTCAGTACCGCACCCGGAACATATAGTTTTCTGGCCGGTATTTGACTGGGTGTTCCCCATGTAAACATAATCCAGATTTACTGCGGCAATATCAAAAAGCTTTTTCAGCGATCCTTCAGGAGTGGGAGGAGTGTCTCTTTTATAAGTAGGGAAGTACCTGCTGAGATGAAAGGGAATATCCTTCCCAAGCTCTTCCGCAATCCATTCCGACTGCAGTGCCATTTCCTTTTCATCATCATTCTGGCCCGGTATGATAAGCGTTGTTATTTCCAGATGTTTTCCCAACCTGGCAATCTGTTTCAAGCTGTTTTTAACAGGTTCCAATTCTGCTCCTGTTAGTTTCTTGTAAAAACTATTATTAAATGCTTTAAGATCAATATTAAATGCATCGATGAATTCCATTATTTTGTTAAGAGGTTCGCTGTTTACATATCCGTTGCTGACCATGACAGTATATAACCCCTCTTTTTTAACCATTTCAGCAACATCTCTCACATACTCAAACGAGATAATCGGCTCATTGTAAGTAAATGCAATCCCAATATTCTTTTCTACAGAAAGAGCATCTTTAATTATTTTGCTTATGGTAACTTCCGGAACAAGACTTTCCGGGACTTTCTGAGATATATGAAAATTCTGGCAAAAATCACATTTCATATTACAACCGAATGACCCAATTGATAAAATGTTATGTCCGGGGAAAAAATGATAAAGAGGTTTCTTTTCAACCGGGTCGAGAGAATAGCCCGATAGCACACCATATGTAATCAATTCGATTTTTTCACCGGTATTTTTTCTGACACCGCAAATTCCTGTCTTACCATAAGCTAATTTGCAAAAGTGTGGGCAAAGCAGGCATTCGAACTTATCGTAGCTTTTTTTAAAAAGTGGTACCATACCCTTTTCTTACTAATTCTCAAATATCATATTTTTCTAATCGTAATATTACAATAAACTATAAAGTACACAAAGAACAGGGCTGAAGTTACTCATCAAAATCAATATTCTTGAAAACAGCCAATTTCAAAGCAAGTTTACGGTACATTTTCTTATAATACTTATCACCATTAATATCGCTGATCCGACTCAGGCCAAAATAAGCATAAGCTGCATACTCATTTCCGTAACTTCCAAAAAGTGAAATTTCTTTGATTCCTTTAATATAGAATAGTTGGGCCTGTTTAATATTATGGTATTTTTTCTCCTGCAATATGCCTTTGAAAATAGATATCTGTGCCTGAAAATAGGAATTGCCAAGATTCGTATTATGTGATATTATATCCTTTTCTGCTTCATCATATTGCTTTATTAATAAAAGGTTTTTAATGTATGCTCCCATATATTCCAGATTGTAGGGATTTAGCTCATGAAGGCTTTTGCTGTAATAAGTAGCCTGCTGAAAATTATTTTCATAGCTTAAGAAAATTCCAGAAAGAAAAGAAAATGCTTCTGCTTTCAGCACAATGGAATTATTAGCGACTGCCTGAAGTTCCTTCAATCCCTTTATCCTGTCTCCCTTTGGAAAAAGCATTGCCAGCGGTTTGTAAATAGGATAAGCTTCGGGGTAAACTTCGCGATAATAGTTATAGAGTCCGGTAAAAAAATTGAAATCGGAATAATAGTAGGTGAAATTAAATGAACGCCTTATATACTGATAAGTACTTGTCGCAAGAGGAACCACTTCAACACTAAGGTCATTATCTGTGTAGAACAACAAAAGAAATCCCCTGGCGCACAGATTGGCGAGCAAATTCTCTGCTTCAAGATCGGGGGTTTTATTCTTTTCACATAATTCTATACATGTACGGAGGTCTTCTTCAAAGGTAATACGGGCAGCCGAGGAGGGAAGAAGAGGATAGTTTTCCCAATAAGTCACCATACCTCTTAAAAGGTACATTACAGGATGTCCGGGATATGATTTACTTAAATCATTGAAGACTTCCTCAGCCTTATGGAACTGGAAGTTGTAAACATAGTCTATACCCTCTTTAATCAGGTTAATGGTAGTAGTATCTTTTAGTATTTGAGCGTGTATGGCGGTCGTACTTAAGCAGAATGACATGTAAATGCATATGATAAATATCTTGTGAGTTTCTTTCATTATTGAGGAAAATATAGGTAATTAAATTTATTACAAATAATTTATTTTTAAAACTAAACTTTTATACTATAACAAATTTAACCATACTCAATTACTTTTTTTAACACTGCTTTTCGACAAAAGTTTTTTGAAAAGCAAAAAGTAGTATCAGTACTTTTATTTTTATTAATGATTTAACAATTGACTAAGATGAATGTTTATAAGAAAAGATAATGATTGGTTTTTAATCAGGTCTTTTAATATATCTTATCGTCACACACTAAAAAACACTAAAACATCGATCTGCAAATGATTTCAAAGAACTATATTTAGTTTTTAGAGAAAATAATGACAATTCAAAATGATTAATTACACAGCTACATATACTGATAAGTACCAGTTGACTATGTCTCAGGTCTATTTTCTGAAAGGGAAAAAAGACACGAAAGCCGTATTCGACTATTTCTTCCGTAAGTTACCCTTCAATGGAGGATATGCAATTTTTGCAGGATTGGAGGATCTGCTTACCACATTAGAAGTTTTGAGCTTTGATAATCAGGATCTTGACTATTTAAAGGAGCAGGGATTCCATCCTGATTTTATCAGATATCTTGAAAAATTAAGGTTTACAGGCAATGTTTATAGCTCTGTCGAAGGAGATTTAGTATTTCCTGTTCGTCCTGTACTTCAGATCGAAGCAAATATAATTGAAGCGCAGATTATTGAAACTCTTCTTCTGAACATTCTGAATTTTCAGACACTCATAGCTACAAAAGCGAGCCGGATGCGTCAGGCAGCCGGAGGGCGAAGTTTAATAGATTTTGGTTTGCGAAGGGCACAGGGCCCGGGGGGGTATTACGCCAGCAGGGCTGCCTTTATCGGAGGATTTGACGGTACAAGCAATGTTCGGGCAGGTCGCGATTATGGAATCCCTGTCTCAGGTACTATGGCACACTCTTTTGTAGAAAGTTATGATGATGAGTTGTCGGCCTTTAACCATTTTGCAGAAGTACAACCCAAAGATTGTGTGCTGGTTGTGGATACTTACGATACCCTTAAAAGCGGGTTACCCAATGCTATCACTGTGGCAAAAAAAATGGAAGAGAAAGGTTTAAGGCTCAATGGAATCAGGCTCGACAGCGGCGACCTGGCTTATCTTGCAAAAGAGAGCCGGAGAAGAATGGACGCTGCAGGCCTGGATTATGTGAAGATTGCTGTTTCGAACCAATTAGATGAGTACATCATAAAAAGTCTTTTGGAACAGCAGGCTCCGATTGATGTATTTGGTGTTGGCACAAGCCTTGTCACGGGTCACCCCGATGGCGCATTGGATGGAGTATATAAATTATCCTTTGCAAATGGGAAACCGCGGATCAAATTGTCGGAGAATGTAAGTAAAATAACACTGCCTCATCGGAAACAAGTCTTCAGAATCCTCGACAGCAAGGATAAATTTATCGGAGCAGATGCAGTCACAATCTCTGATGAACTCGAAGTGGATATCATGTATCACCCTATGTATCCACTTAAATCACTCTCTTTGGTAAAATATATTAAAGAACCCCTATTGTATAAAGTAATGGGAAACGGATTGAGATTGAGCAATCCTCAGTCTCTTTCAGAAATAACGCAATACAGCCGGAACCGATTGGAAAAACTGCCTGAAGAATATAAAAGGTTCGACAACCCTCACATTTATAAAGTTGGAATCAGCAATAAACTGCAAAAAGAACGCGACAGACTTATTGATGAATATAAAAAATAGTTTTTAATGAAAACGCTTATTCTCATTGATGTTCAGAATGATTTTATGCCCGGAGGTTCGCTTGAAGTGCCTCATGGTAATAGGATAGTGCCGGTTATTAACCAGATCCAGAGCTATTTTGACCTGGTAGTAGCTACCCAGGACTGGCATCCGAAAAACCATAAGAGTTTTGCCTCTAACCATAACGGCAAAAAAC
Source organism: Bacteroidales bacterium (assembly GCA_003141715.1). Classification (GTDB taxonomy): domain Bacteria; phylum Bacteroidota; class Bacteroidia; order Bacteroidales; family VadinHA17; genus LD21. Next base: position 7,391 of record PLNF01000064.1, read on the forward strand.
CTTTTGACAGTATAGTCCTTAATGGAGTGCAACAAACTCTGTGGCCTGATCATTGCGTACGGGGATCATCGGGAGCTGAGTTGCATAAGGATATTGAATCAAACAGAATTGCTGCCATTTTCCGTAAGGGGATGGAGCCTGAAGTTGACAGTTACAGCGGATTTTATGACAATAATCATCAGTTAAGCACGGGTCTGTCAGGCTATCTTAAAGAAAAGGGAGCCTCTGAAATTCATTTTTGTGGGCTGGCTGCAGACATATGTATTTATTTTACAATACTCGATTCAATATTGGAAGGATTCTCAGCAACGCTTATTGAGGATGCATCCCGACCTTTATATTCTGATAAGTTTGGGGATATTAAATGCGAGCTTGCAAAATTGGGAGTGCGTATTATCAATAGCATTGACCTCCAGCCAAAATAATTTAATAAGAAATTCCTGGTTCGCAAATATTGATAAATTTGTGAATATTTCTTTTTTTAAACTGATTATAATAATCATATAGAATGATGCATGGAAGAGATTTTCTTAGAAAAGCAAGTATTGCATTGTCAATATTAATATCTTATCAGATTGCAACTGTTTCAGCTCAAGGAGATAATGGGTGGCATGCTAATACCATGACGATTGAAAAACTATCAAAAGAGAGACCAGGTTCAAATTATTATGAAGAAAAAGTTCCAGGATATACATTGCCTGATATTTTTACTTCAAATGATGGTTTGAAGATTACTTCAGCGGACTTGTGGAATAAGTTGCGGCGACCTGAAATTATTGAGTTGTTCCGTAAAAATGTCTATGGAAGGGTACCTGAAACTTCCTACTCGGAAAAGTTTAAAGTTAGCTATCTCGATACGCAAGCATTGGATGGAACCGCAACTCAAAAAGAGGTAGAGATCACAATTGATGTAGACGGGAAATCGCTGGCTATTCATCTTATTATGTTTACCCCAAACGATGTAAAACATCCTGTTCCGGCATTTCTTTTAATTGATCCATGGCTTGATGAAAAAAGTTCTCCGGGTTGGAAGGAAAAAGATGGATACTGGCCTATTAAAGAAGCTCTTAAGCGAGGATATGGAATGGCAGTATTCAATTCTTCTGATTTGGATCCTGATAATTTTGACAATTTTAAAAATGGGATACATGGTTTGCTTGATCAGAAGCCGCGTCCCGATGACGCATGGGGAACACTTGCTGCATGGGCATGGGGTGCCAGCCGTTGCATGGATTACCTGGTTAGTGATAAAGATATCGCGCCTGATAAGGTTGCTATTGCAGGGCATTCACGTGCTGGTAAAACAGCATTATGGGCAGGCGCTGAAGATACCCGCTTTGCAATGGTGGTATCAAATGAATCAGGAGCAGGAGGTGCAGCTTTGGCCCGACGTCGTTTTGGTGAAACAGTTGCCATGCTTAACTCATCTTTCCCTCACTGGTTCTGTTCTAACTATAATAAGTTCAGCAATAACGAAGATGCCCTTCCCGTGGATATGCATATGCTCCTGTCACTTATTGCACCCAGAGCTCTGTATGTCGATTGTGCTGACGAAGATCTGTGGGGTGATCCTCACGGATCGTATATTTCTCTTTACGATGCAGTTCCTGT
>PLNF01000143.1:0-57091 GCA_003141715.1 Bacteroidales bacterium
GCACTTTCAATTTTCGGTGACCAGGGTGATATTTATGCTACAAGGCAGACTGGTTTTGCTATGCTTGCCAGCAACAGCGTTCAGGAAATTATGGATCTGGCCGGAGTCGCTCATCTATCAGCTATAAAGTCAAGGATTCCTTTCATGCATTTCTTTGACGGATTCCGTTCATCAGCAGAAGTACAAAAAATTGAAGCAATTGATATAGAAGATCTCAGGAAACTTATTGATATGGAAGCTCTTGCAAAATTCCGCAAGAATTCGTTGAATCCTGAACACGGAATGATAAGAGGCACTGCACAAAATCCTGATATCTTTTTCCAGGCCAGGGAGTCAGCAAATAAATTTTACGAACCAATTCCTGATATAGTTGCCAATTATATGGAAGAAATCGGGAAAATTACCGGAAGAGAATATAAACCATTTACCTATTACGGAGCCCCTGATGCAGAAAACATAATTGTCGCAATGGGTTCGGTAAATGATACTATAAAAGAAACGATCGATTATCTCGCAACTAAAGGCGAAAAAGCCGGAGTTATCAGTGTGCATCTTTATCGGCCGTTCTCAGCAAAATATTTATTCAATGTTCTCCCGTCAACAGTAAAAAAGATAACTGTCCTGGACAAGACAAAGGAACCCGGAGCTAACGGTGATCCGCTTTATCTCGATATAAAAGAAGTATTTTATGATAAACAGGTCAGACCATTAATAATTGGTGGCCGGTTTGGTTTAAGTTCAAAAGATACCACACCGTCACAAATGTTGTCGGTCTTTGAAAATATGAAGCTGAAAGAACCGAAGAATCAGTTTACAGTTGGTATAGTTGATGATGTTACTTTCAAATCTCTGCCGGTTATTCCCGAAATTGACGTAGCTCTTCCGGGTACATACTCTGCCAAATTCTATGGACTGGGCTCTGATGGAACAGTTGGTGCCAATAAAAACTCCATCAAGATAATTGGTGAAACTACCGATAAGTATTGCCAGGCATATTTCGCGTATGACTCAAAGAAATCAGGTGGGATAACAACTTCTCATCTTCGTTTCGGAGATAAACCTATACGTTCTCCCTATCTTGTCATAACTCCTGATTTTGTCGCTTGTCATGTGCCATCATATCTCGAAAAATATGATATGCTTAAGGGCTTAAAGAAAAATGGTACATTCCTGCTTAATTCCATATGGGATGCTGAAGAAACAAAAAAACGGCTTCCCGACCATATGAAGAAATATATGGCCGAAAACCACATTAATTTCTTCATAATAAATGCAACAGCATTAGCCGAGGAACTCGGTCTGGGTACGCGAACCAATACAATTATGCAGGCAGCGTTCTTCAAAGTCGCCAATGTTATACCTTATGAAAAAGCTGAATCAGAAATGAAGAAGTTTATTTATAAGAGCTATGGCAAAAAAGGCGAAAATATTGTTAAAATGAACAATGCTGCTGTTGATAAAGGGGGCAATGTTGAAAAAGTTGAAATTCCCGCAGAATGGACAGGCATAAAAATATCAAAAACTGTTGACAAACGAAATATTCCTGATTTCATTCGTGAAGTAATGGAGCCTATTAACAGTATGAAAGGTGATGATCTTCCGGTAAGTGCTTTTGTCGGAAGGGAAGATGGCACATTCCCAGCAGGAACTGCAGCTTACGAAAAACGAGGTATTGCAGTTAATGTTCCTGAATGGCAGCCTGATGAGTGTATTCAGTGTAACCAATGCTCATATGTTTGTCCTCACGCAGTTATTCGTCCATTCCTCTTAACAGAAGAAGAAGTAAAAAATGCACCGGAAGGAACAAAGACTATCCAGGGTATCCCGGGAGTCCTGAAACAATTCAGGTTCAAAATGCAGGTTAGTGTACTTGACTGCACCGGTTGCGGCAACTGCGCCGAGGTATGTCCGTCTAAAAATAAGGCATTGATCATGAAACCACTCGAATCACAGCTTGACGAAGCTACACGCTGGACTTATATGCACGAAAAAGTTGGTTATAAAGATACCGTTGTTGATAAATTTGTCAATGTCAAGAACAGCCAGTTTGCACAACCACTTTTTGAGTTTTCGGGTGCATGCGCGGGTTGTGGTGAAACACCTTATATTAAGGCAATCACTCAGCTTTTTGGAGACAGGATGATCGTTTCAAATGCTACAGGTTGTTCCTCAATTTATGGGGGATCAGCTCCTTCGATGCCGTATACTTTAAATAAAAAAGGACATGGACCTGCATGGGCCAACTCACTTTTTGAGGATAATGCAGAATATGGTTATGGGCTATCACTGGGTGCCAGCAAATTAAGGGATCGTATAGCATTATGGATGAAAACGGCTCTTACAAACGGCACTGTTAATGCAGACACCAAAGCTGCTTTTGAAGAATGGCTGAAAGAAAAAGATCATGCAGAAGCATCCAGAACCGCATCTGCAAAAGTTATTGAGGCTTGCACCAAAGAAAAATCGGAAGTTGCAAAAGAAATATTGAGTCTCAGGCAATACCTTGTTAAAAAATCACATTGGATCTTTGGCGGTGACGGTTGGGCATATGATATCGGATATGGAGGTCTTGATCATGTTATAGCTTCCGGTGATGATGTGAATATTCTGGTTCTCGATACTGAAGTTTATTCCAATACCGGCGGTCAGGCATCCAAGGCAACTCCTGCAGGAGCCGTTGCAAAATTTGCTGCATCAGGAAAAAAAATCCGTAAGAAAGATCTGGGCATGATGGCTATGAGCTACGGATATGTTTATGTGGCACAGGTTGCAATGGGTTCGAGTAATTCACAGTATTTCAAAGCTATAAAAGAGGCAGAAGCTTTTCCGGGGCCCTCACTCATAATAGCGTATGCACCATGTATAAACCATGGTTTAAGGGATGGAATGGGCAAGACCCAGCTCGAAACAAAACGTGCCGTTGAGGCAGGCTACTGGCATCTTTACAGATTCAATCCGCTTCTTGAAAATGAAGGAAAAAATCCTTTCACATTAGATTCTAAAGAACCTGACTGGACAAAGTTCCAGGACTTTCTGAAGTCTGAAGTACGCTATACCTCACTGATGAAAGCATTTCCGGGAGAAGCTGACGTACTTTTTAAAGCTGCCGAGGAAAATGCCAAATGGAGGTACAAATCATATCAGCGAATGGCTGCAATGGAATTTGCTAAAACAGAATAAAAAAGTCTGAAAATAGAAAAGACCATCCCACGGGGTGGTTTTTTTATTTGTCTTTAAGTCTTAACGCATCGCTGTCTTTACGCCCTTCGGGCTGTCTGTCGCTCCGCTCTGTCCTGACAGGCCGAAGGCCAAGACTTACAGACAACGACCAAAGGGAGTAAGACAGGAGGCGAAGCCGACCTAAAGACACCCAAGAGGAGTGTGAAGACTAGCTGTGTGCCTCATTTTAAATATTATTAGTATTTTTGTGCCTCGTTTAAAATTATGGGCAGGATAATCGGAATAGATTATGGGTTAAAAAGGATCGGGCTTGCTGTTACAGATCCGCTGCAGATCTTTGCATCACCCCTGATTACAGTTAGTCCCGGAGAATTTGATAACTTTATAACAGGTTATCTTAAAACAGATGAGATTGATGCTTTTGTTATTGGTTATCCGGTACAGATGAACAACCAACCCAGTGCATCTGTTACTTACATCAATCCGTTTATAAAAAAACTTAAAAAAACATACCCTGAAAAACATATTTATCTTGCAGATGAACGATTTACATCGCAAATGGCTTTTAGGACAATGGTCGAAGGAGGAGTGAAAAAGAAAGGCAGACAGGATAAATCGATGGTTGATAAAATAAGTGCTTCCATCATTCTTCAGTCTTTCCTTGACAACAGATCTGACAGAACAGAAAACAATAAACAAAAATGACTTACCCAATTGTTATATATGGACATTCGGTATTAAGAAAAGTCTCGGAGGAGATTGATAAAGATTATCCGGGGCTGAATCAATTGATTGAAGATCTATTTGAGACAATGTATCATTCTGAAGGACTGGGCCTTGCAGCACCTCAGATTGGAAAATCAATCAGGTTATTTGTGATCGATGGTAAACTGGTAGCAGAAGATGAGCCTTCACTAGCCGACTTCAAAAAGGTGTTCATTAATGCTCATCTTTCTGAAAGATGCGGCGAATTGCAGCCTATGAATGAAGGATGTTTAAGCATTCCGAATTTAAGGGAAGAAGTTATGCGCGAGTCACATATAAGGATAAGTTATTATGACGAAAACTGGGAGTATCACGATGACGTGTTTGATGGCTATAAAGCAAGAATAATCCAGCATGAGTATGATCATCTCGACGGCATACTCTTTACTGATAAGGTAAGTCCTCTCAGAAGAAGGCTCCTTAAAGGCAAACTGACTGCAATAAGCAAAGGCCAGTTTGAAGCCAGTTACAAAACAATTCTACCGGGACAGAAGATAAAAGGCTGAGATTGAGGTTGATGTTAAGGTTAAGGGAAATCCATATCCTCTAACCACAAAGGAACACAAAGGTTTTCACAAAGGGACACAAAGGATAAAAGGAATGTTTTACCACTTTACTTTTTCCCCAACTCCAATTTATGCTTTCACGCCTTTGAGCCTTTCTTTCAACTTTAGGCACTCCAAACTCTAGTCACTCCAAACTTTTTTTCTTAACTTTATACAGTCTCATTAGCTGCGGACTGTGCTACATAAAGAAATTCCGTTTCTCCGTATTGGCCTGCCGTTGTGTATCGGAATTATTTCGGGCCTTTATATCAAACCGGATACTACTTTCCTGGTAATTGGCGGTATTATCATTATTTCCGGATTTTTATTCAGTCTGTTTTTCCATAAATACCAGACAAATAAGGTCTATGGCTATATGCTGACACTTTCACTTTTCATCAGCGGTCTTATTCTCTTCACAAATGAAAAAAACAGTTTATCAACCCTTAAACCTGAAAAAACGCTGTTCACCTGCACCCTCTCCGACTATCCTGAAGAAAAAGAGAACAGTTTCATGTTAAAGGTAAAGCTTAACAGAAAAATTGAAGAAAATAAAACAGAAGTTGTAAAAGGGTCCATTTTACTATACAACAAAAAAGATTCATCAATAGCCTCACTGCTGCCCGGTGATTTGCTGATTATAAGATGTACACCTGTTGAAATTGCTAACAGAGTCAATCCGTATGAATTTGATTACAGGTTTTTTATAGAAAACCAGGGAATCAGATATTATGCATTTACGAATAGCCATGATATTTTAAGACACATTATTCCTGTCCACAGAAAACTGATTCACAGAGCATTGATTGTCAGGGAGAAGATCATCCGGATGTTCGAAGAGCGAGGTGTTAAAGGTGAAAGACTTGCTCTTGTAGCAGCAATAACACTTGGTCAGAAGAGCATGCTGGATCCTGAACAAAAGCTGAATTTTATTAAAGCAGGAGTCATGCATATTATGGCAGTATCGGGGCTCCATGCTATAATATTGAGTTTGTTTGTTTTCAATCTTCTGTTTTTTATGAAACGAAGATTGAATATTCTCCGGATAATAATAACTATTCTGATCCTCTGGTCATTTGCATTTGTAACAGGACTCACTCCTTCAGTTCTGAGGGCAACCCTGATGTTTTCGTTTCTTCAGGCAGGAAAATTGATGAAGAGACCGGCAAATAGTATAAACTCCGTGCTTGCATCAGCTTTTTTTCTTATTATTATCAGGCCATCAGTAATATTTGATACCGGATTCCAGCTTTCATATTCAGCTGTGATCTATATTATCTGTTTTTACAAGGATTTTTATCTGATTCTACGTTTTAAAAACTGGCTCACAGACAAAATCTGGCAATCTGTTGTCGTAACCCTTGTAGCCCAGGCAGGTACCCTTCCTCTGACAATAATGCTTTTTAACAGGTTCCCTACTTACTTCATCCTCGCTAATATTACAATTGTACCGATATCAAATTTGTTGATTGTCACAGGGTGCCTTATTCCGATGTTTTTCCAGATTCACTTTCTTTCGCAATATTTAGCTCTGCTCCTTAACTACCTGACAGGACTGACCGAGATGCTTACGTCGAGCACCGCTTCACTGCCATATTCTACTATTGAAAACATTGGTTCGACAACACCTGAATGCATATTGCTTACCGGTACAATTTTCCTTTTCATCCATTTCCTTTTAAAGAAGAAATCCATCCCTGTTTCTTATCCTGTTTTTTTTCTTTGCCTTCTTGTTTTGGCAGGAGCAGTCAGGGACATTTCTTCAAAAACAACGAATGAAGTAATAGTTTACAATTCACCAGGATCATCGACTATAGGAATCAGAACCGGCAAAATACTCAATCTCTTTTCCGATACCTCATTTGTGGTACCTGAAGTAAAAAGACACTGTGCGACACTTGGACTAAGATTAAAATCAACTGTACTAAAAAATAAGTACTACTATATAAGAGCAGAAGGTAAAAAAATACTCATCACCAATTTCCTGACCAAAAAAATCATTCAGAATTTTGTCCCTGATATTCTGGTTCTCACTGGTTCCAGACCCGAAATTGAAAATGATTTAAATTTACAGCACTTTCCCGGTATAGTTATTATTTCATCCGAAGCAACTTCAGGTTTTCGCATCCCTCAACAGGTAGTTCTTACCGGTATTGATTCAATCCATTTTGTAAGGAAGTCAGGGGCATTTATTAAAAGGATATGAATTGTTCTTAAATAAATGTCGTAAAACACTAGAGTATTTAGGGATTTATCTCTTATTTTGTCATGTTTTTCCAAAAAAAAATTTAATGAGAATAATAATTGCCGGAGCCGGTGAAGTTGGTACACATCTTGCAAAGCTGTTATCGAATGAAAATCATGAAATTATTCTTATCGATTCTGAAGAGTCCCGCCTTAAGCCCATTGATAGCTCTCTTGATGTTTTGACATATGAGGGTTCTGCTACATCTGTGAAGATATTACAGGATGCTCTCCGCAAAAAAACTGACCTTTTTATTGCAGTCACGCATTCCGAAGATACCAATATAACCGCGTCAATTCTAGCAAAAAGATTTGGAGCCATTAAAACGATTGCCCGAATTGACAATCTCGACTATCTTGAACCTTCCACACTGGAATTTTTTAAATCAATCGGCATAGACTCCCTCATTTATCCTGAACTTATTGCTGCACGAGAGGTTCTCGGACTGCTTCATGAAACCGGGTCAACCGAATTCATGGAGTTTTCGGGAGGTAAACTGGCAATGTACGTTCAGAAACTTGATGAGAATGCTCCAATCCTGAACAAAAGCCTCCAAGAAATTTCTGTTAGTCACAGAACTGATAAGTACAGAGCAGTCGCAATCAAAAGAAATGCAGTAACCATTATCCCGAGAGGGAATGAACATTTTCAGTTAGGAGATATGGTCTTTGTTATTTCAACCCACGAAGGAATTGATGAAATGATGAAGAGCTCGGGAAAGGAGAATTTTGAAGCCAAGAGTATACTGATACTTGGAGGTAGCAGGATTGGAAAACACGTTGCATTGTATCTGCAGAAAACATGTGAAGTTAAACTGATAGATTCAAATATTGAAAGATGTGAAGATCTCGCGGAAATCCTTGACAATACACTTATAATTCATGGTGATGGCAGAAATGTTGATCTGCTTGAACAGGAAGGGATAACAAAAATGGATGCCTTTGTGGCAGTTACAGGAAATTCAGAAACAAATATTCTGTCGTGTCTTCTGGCAAAAAGAATGGGTGTAAAAAAGACTATTGCTGAGGTTGAAAACATGGAATTTATAAATCTTGCTGAGAACACCGGAATCGACACCATTATAAATAAAAAGATATCAGCAGCGAGCAGGATTTTCAGGCATACGACAAATCCCAATGTGACCCAGGTTAAATACATGACGGGAACTGATGCAGAAGTTATCGANNCCAAAAGATGCTATCGTTGGAGGTGGAACCAGAGATGGAGAACCATTCATTGCAACGGGTGATACAATAATAAAAGCCAACGACAAGGTCGTAGTTTTTACGTTGCCATCAGCCTACGAGAAGCTCTCTAAATACTTTACCTGACAGTTTATGATCAACTTCAGAATAATAGCCAGGGCTTTTAGCCTGCTGCTCATTGTCGAAGGTTTGTTCATGCTTCTCTCTGCTGGTGTTTCCTTTTTATATCACGAGCATGCAGCAACTTCTTTTTGTTATTCTGCTCTTATTGCTATTGTTACAGGTGTTTTAGTTTTTACTCCTCTCCGTAATGAAGAGAGGATTTTTGGAAATAAGGAAGGATACATAATTGTAACAGGCATCTGGATTATTTTCAGCATTTTTGGAACTTTACCCTTTCTTATCAGCGGTTCAATAACCAGCTTTGGGGATGCCTTTTTCGAGTCAATGTCAGGTTTTACCACTACCGGAGCTACTATTCTTACAAATATTGAATCCATGCCTCATGGGATCCTTTTCTGGAGAAGTCTTACCCAGTGGCTTGGAGGAATTGGAATAATATTGATCTCACTTTCTGTTATACCGGTTTTTAAATCATTTAATATCCAGATTGCTGCCATTGAATTTTCAGGACAACCAACTGATAAGATCCAACCCAGAATTAAAGATGCAGCAATACGTCTTGTTGGTATTTATTTCTCATTAACTTTTTCAGAAGTCGTTTTACTTATCCTTGGAGGTATGCCGTTTTTTGATGCAATATGCCATTCATTTTCGACCTTGTCAACAGGAGGTTTTTCAACCCGTAACAATGGAATTGCAGCTTTTGCCTCCCCCTATATAATGATTGTAATGACCGTTTTCATGTTTATTGCAGGAACCAATATGACCCTGATTTACTTCGGTCTTAAGGGCAACTTTAAAAAGATAATTGGCAATAATGAGTTTGTTTTTTACTCTGTGATCTGCTTTATTTTTGTGGCATTAGTCTCCCTGATTCTTTACATTAAATCAGGTTTTTCTGCCGGTAAAGCTTTACTTGATGGCGCTTTTCATGTTATATCTATAATTACAACTACGGGGTTTTATACCCAGGACCATAGTTTATGGGGAAACATAATTCTGATTATCTTATTTATTCTGATGTTTACCGGAGGGACAGCCGGATCGACCAGCGGAGGTATTAAAATTGTCAGATTACTGCTGATCACAAAAAACAGCCGTCAGGAACTGAAAAGACTGATTCATCCTAATGCTTTTATACCGGTTCGTCTTGATAAAAGAGTAATACCTCAAAGCACTATATATAACCTACTGGTATTCATAATATTATATTTTTTTATAATGTGTTTTGGTACATTTGTCATCTCATTTTTGGGATATGATATTATTACCTCCTTCAGTACCTCTGCTTCAATGCTTGGTAATATTGGCCCGGGATTCGGAACCTTCGGCCCATTTACAAATTATTCTGGTCTACCTATGGCGGGTAAATGGTTTCTGTCAGGTATGATGTTATTGGGTCGACTGGAATTGCTTACGGTTATGATCCTGTTTAGCAAAAGTTTTTACAGCCATTGATTTTTATAGTTCCAGAACACCCAAACCCTGTCTTAAAATTTCTATCTCTTCCCCGGTACAGTCAACAATTGTTGATGCTTCGTTCCTGCCAAAACCTCCATCAATGACGGTGTCTGTAAAATCGCGGTACTTTTCGTAAATAAGGTCAGGGTCAGTAGTGTATTCGATTACTTCATCCGGATCATGTATTGATGTGGTGATAATTGGCCGTCCCAGTTCCCTGACCAGCTCAAGTACAATATTATTATCAGGGATCCTGATACCGACGGTCTTTTTCTTATTCTTAAACAGTTTTGGAATCTGATTATTAGCCTGAACGATGAAAGTAAATGGCCCGGGCAGGTTTCTCTTCAGAAGTTTAAAAATTGTATTATCCCTGATTATGGTATATTCTGAAAGTTGACTCATATCATGGAATATCAGAGAGAGTTCAGGGTTTTTCGGGTTTAACCCCTTAAAACGGGCTATCTTCTCAATGGATTTTGTTGCCAGAATATCGCAACCCATTGCATATACCGTATCGGTAGGATAAATGATAATTCCTCCATCTTCAAGCAGGTCAACTATTTGTCTTATATGCTTTGGGTTTGGGTTTTCGTTATATATTCGAATTAGCATGAATGACGAAAATTTTGCCAAATATAGAGAAAATTGCCTGAAGTGTGAAGTGCCTAGAGTGCCTAGAGTATTTTTAACTCTAAGTACTTTAGGCACTCCAAACTTTAAGTACTAAAAAAAAGGGTAAGCTCCTTATATCGCACCGCTACAACTGCCTACCCTTGCTACCTTCCGATCCTGGGGGAGTTCAGCAGGAGCTGGTCGTATAAGACTTACCCCGCACAAAAATACGATTATTTAAGAAGCATGCAAAATAATTATTCCAATTTACCACAGGACACATTTCTATTTTTACATTATATTTGTTAATCAATTAACCTGACTAAAAAATCAAATAACCTCAATCATGGAAGAAAAAGTCAATGTCTGGAAAGTTAACTTAACAAATGGCCTGATTTTAGCACTTGAAGGAATCGCATTTTCTCTGGTGCTCTATTTTTTTGACCTGACATTCAATAAAACAATAGGGTATATTAACATTCCTATCCAGTTAGGACTGCTGTACTTTCTTCTGAAATCCTACCGTGATAATTTCATGCATGGTCAGATAACCTATGGCCAATCAGTAGGCGCTGGTGTAGTTATGTTCGTATACGTCGCAATAATAATGGCTGTGTATACCTATATCCTTTGGGCTGTAATTGATCCCGGACTGGCAAAAAAATCATTGGCAATGGCTGAAGAAGCGATGGTAAAAAAGGGGACACCTCAAGCTACAATCGATGCCGGAATGGCATTCACAGCCAAAATAATGAAACCTGGAATTATGGCATTTTTCAGCATATTCGGGTCAATCATTGGTGGAGTAGTTTATTCACTTCTTGTAAGTATCTTCATTAAGAAAGAAGGTAATCCTCTGATTGACACACCGGCAAACTAAACTGAATGCAATTCTGATGGATCTGTCGCTTGTTATCCCTGTTTTTAATGAAGAGGAATCAATTCAGGAATTGACTGAATGGATTAAGAAGGTTTGTACAAACGACAGACTATCTTATGAGATAATCTTTATTGATGATGGAAGTACTGATTCATCATGGGAACGGATTAAGTCAATTGCCGTAAAAGATCATTTTGTTAAGGGCTGCCGGTTCCGGAGACACTACGGAAAAGCCGCTGCCCTTCATACAGGTTTTGGCGAAGCATCAGGCAATGTAGTTATTACCATGGATTCAGATCTTCAGGACAGTCCTGATGAAATACCTGAACTTTATAAGATGATAATGAATGACGGATATGATCTAGTATCGGGATGGAAAAAGAAAAGATATGACCCCTTTGTAAAGCGTTTCACCAGCAAGTTTTATAATGGTACCGCAAGATGGTCATCAGGGATAAAACTTCATGATTTTAACTGTGGACTAAAAGCATACCGGCTCGAAGTTGTAAAGAGTATCGAGATATTTGGTGAGATGCACAGGTACATACCCATGCTGGCAAAAGAAGCCGGATTCAGGAAGATCGGGGAGAAAATTGTTGAACACCGGGCCAGAAAATACGGAGTCACAAAATACGGACTTGACAGATTCGTAAAAGGATATCTCGATCTTTTAACGATAGGGTTCATTAGCCGTTTCGGTAAAAGCCCAATGCATCTCTTTGGCTCTCTGGGGACCCTGATGTTTTTAATTGGCTTTACAATGGCTGGTTATCTCGGCATAAGAAAGTTAGTTTTTGTGTCTCATCACCTCAGAGCTCCTCTGGTTACTAACAGCCCTTTCTTTTTCATAGCTCTTACAGTAATGATAATCGGATCATTCCTCTTCCTTACAGGTTTCCTGGGAGAACTGATAAATCGGAATTCCTCGGAGCGAAATAGTTATCTTATTAAGGATAAGGTGAATATCTAATACAAGACCCCTCTTCCGCTTCGCAACATCTCCCCTAAGGAAATCTGTTTCGATTGTAAAACCCCTCTGTCAGCTTCGCTGACATCTCCCCTGAAGGGGCGATAATACTCTGATATTTAGTTTAATTACACTAGAACAGTGAGAGTTTTTCCCCCCGTGGGGGGAATGAAAAGGGGGTTTGGCATTTAGTATACACCTCAATTATTGAACTCGTCATCTTATCCCACGAAAACTTTTCTTTTTCCTGCATCACTCCCTCTGTAAACTGCTCTTTCCTGTCGTTATCAAAGAAATCGATTATTGCCTCTGTAATGAGTTCAGGTTCTGGTTTCACAACATAACCGCACTTTCCATCCGGAACAATTTCCCTCAGGCCGCCAACATCTGTAACCAGCATTGGCTTTTCAAAATAATAAGCAATCTGTGTAACACCACTCTGGGTTGCAGTTTTATAGGGTTGAACAACCAGGTCAGCTACACTGAAAAATAAAGGAACCTCATTATCTTTAATATAATGATCATAAAATATGACTTCATTTTCGAGATTATATTTAATAATAAGATCTCTGTATGGAGTATCATCTTCATAAAATTCACCGGCAATAATTAGTTTCAGTTTCCTGCCCCTTAATCTTTTATCTGAAAAAGCTTCAATAAGCAGATCAAGTCCTTTATATGCCCTGATAAATCCGAAGAATAACAGATATGAATTATCAGCATTGAGGTTTAGTGCTGCTAATGCCTCTTTTCGACCGACCGGCAAACCATAATTATCGAATAAAGGATGAGGAGAAAGTTTTACAGGAATCTTTTCCCTGAAGCCTTTAAGATCATCCAGAACAGTCTGCGACATTACTATTGCCCCATCAATACTATTTGTAAAATACTTTGTAAGAATATTATCACCTGGACGTTTTTCATGAGGGATCACATTGTCAAAAATACAGATTACTGAAGTGTGCCTGTTCGATTTTGCAATCCTTGCAATTGTTCCAAAGCATGGACCCATGAAAGGCAACCAGTACCTGATCAGAAGAATATCGGGCTTTTCTTTCTTAATTTTTAGTCCGGTGACAATCCAGTTTAAAGGGTTTATGGAATTAAGCTTACGGGTGATCTTTATATCAATTGGCGGAGGGCCATCAGTATATTGAGTTTTCCCTGGAAAAAGCAATTTTGGATACTGTAAACTGAATGTGAATATTTCAATATCATGCCCCTCGGCAGAAAACTGTTGAACGAGACGGTCATTGAATGATGCCAGACCACCACGGTAAGGATATGCAGGACCAAGTGAAATTATCTTCATTTCATGTTATCATATTTTGCCTGGAATCTCCTATAAAGCTGTTTATGTTTATTATCGAGGTTTATATTGCGGCCTGTAATGAATGCATATTCGATATTGTTTGTAGACATATCCAGGATATCTCCTGTTGAAACAACAATGTTTGCATCCTTTCCTACCTCAATGGAGCCTGTTTTATCGTCAATCCCTAGTATTTTTGCACTGTTCAGAGTTATTGTCTGAAGGGCTTCCTCTTTGGTAAGTCCATAAGCTACAGTTTGCCCGGCTGCAAAGGGAAGGTTGCCATATGCCTGTTTTGAATATGTCAGACCGACAAGGATTCCCTCCTTTTCAAACATGGCTGCGAGTTTGAATGGTAGTCTGGTGTCGCTGTAATCATATTTTGGAAGGCTAAGAGGATCAGCCAGAAGGACTGGAATATTATTCTCCTTTAGAAAATCCTTAACTGCCCATGCCGATTCATCAGCTCCTGCAAGCACCATTTTCTTTACACCATATCTCTTACCAAATGAGATTGCTTCAATTATACCTTTAGGTTCAGCAGTTATGATAAACAGGATTTTAGTGCCGTCGAATAGCCCTTTCATAGATTCTAGTCTGAGATTAAAATCTTTTGGCTTTTCAACTGCTGCATAAGCGACGGCATCAGTAAAGATTTTTTCCAGAGCTTCAACATTTTTATCATAAGTGGTCGGACCGGTTGTTGCTGCCTGTGAAAAATCACCACCTCCTCTCCTTCCACCAAAGGAAGATTTTCTTGGCCAGCCCAATTGAATACCATTATCAATCATATATGCAGCATCTTTCCAGTTCCAAGCATCGAGCTGAACAACGCTGGAAGTTCCGGGAAGAAGTGTTCCTGTTGGTACAATCTGGGCAAGGAGAATACCATTCGACCTTAAAACAGGAATAACATGTGAATCAGTGTTATAGGCGACAATGGCGCGGACATCCGGGTTAAGATCGCCTATCTCCCTGTTATCAGTTGCAACTTCAACTCCGCTGCCTATCTCAACCAATCCTAAACTGGTATTCGGGAATATCAGTCCCGGATAAATCTGTTTTCCGGTTACATCAATAACTTCAAAACCGGTTTTGTCTATTTTAATATCTGCTGATTTACCAACGGAAGTGATCTTGCCACCTGAAAAAACAACAGTCCCATTTTCTATAACATCACCTGTGCCGATATGAATTGTGCCGCCAACTAGCATTACAGGTTTTTTCTGTGCCGGAGCGACAACCGGACTCTGTGCTCCTGCCTGAACTAAACAGGCAAGAACCAGTATTGCTGAAATATATATCTTGTTTTTCATCGTTTTGGAAAATTTGGGGTTGTTGTACTTGTTGCCGGCGCTTCGTGTAGAATGTCAGCAATTATTCTGTTACGCTCAGTATCAATCTGCTCTTTCATTTTTGCATCCTGTTCTTCATCAAAATAAAACGTGCCGTCAACCATTGTCTTGCTGGCATGGGCATAAATTGAAAGCGGATTATCTGTCCAGAGAACGAGGTCAGCATCTTTTCCAACCTTTATACTGCCTGTTCTGTCTCCCAGATGAAGTATAATTGCTGGATTTATTGTGACAAGTTTAAGAGCTTCCGTTTCGGTTATACCTCCGTACTTCATAATTTTAGCTGCTTCCTGGTTCAGTCTTCTTCCCATTTCAGCATCATCTGAATTGATACAAACAAGCACACCCTGCCTAATTAAAATAGCGGCGTTATAGACAATTCCTTCATAGACCTCATACTTATAATCCCACCAGTCTGAGAAGACTGAAGCTGCGGCGCCATGCTCAGCTATCTGATCTGCAACTTTATAACCTTCATTGCAATGTATCAGAGCATTGACTTTCACGCCAAAATCCTTTGCAAGATTTAAAATCATTGTGGCTTCCGACTGAACGTAAGTGTGACATTCGATGAAGCTTCTCTTTTCAAGAACATCAACAAGTGCGTCGAGTTTCAGGTCGCGTCTTGGAGGCACCTTACCAACCCTTTCAGCAGGTCTCAGTGCATTCCATTCTTTCCAATGGTTATTATAGTCTATCGCTCTCTGATATGCATCTCTTATAATCTGTTCGACACCCATACGGGTATTAGGATAACGGCTGGTTGTATGTTTAACATTCTCGCCAAGAGCATGTTTCAGAAATCCAACCTGGTTTTCAACTTTTAATTCTTCCGCATTATGTCCCCAGCGGTGCTTGATCAGAATGGATTGTCCGCCAATCGGGTTTGCTGAACCATGAAGGATATGAGCCAGTGTTACTCCGCCTGCAAGCTCCCTGTATATACTCTCATCTTCAGGGTCAACGATGTCACCGACCCTTACATCAGATGTTATTGCCTGACCCATCTCATTTGTTCCATCCATTGCAATATGAGAATGCTCGTCAATTATGCCGGGAGTAAGATGCTTACCTGTGGCATCAATAATCCTGACGCCTTCAGGCGCAGCAAGGTTCTTTCCAATTTTCGAAATTTTTTCTTTCTGTACAAGGACATCAGTGTTCAGAAGCTTACCCTCCTTTTCACTGGTCCAGACTGTAGCATTTCTAAATAGTATATCTTCCTGTTTTGGAATTTCAGTCCAGCCATAAGCTGTAAACGGGTAGACTACTTTGCCAAGTTCAGGTATTGTCAGATTCGGTCGCTTTCGACTATTATCAGCCTCAGTCGTATTGCTTGAGTAAGTTGCCTTCCAGTTAATCCATTTACCATTCTCAAGCAGGCCTTTTCCTTCAATATCTTTTGCATTGATATAACCTGATAGTCTGTACTTTTGTTTTGCCCTTTCAAAGCTGATGCTTACAAGATCTTTTTCGATTGTAAAGGTTGCTCCTCTGACCTCAGTTGAATCAAAAGTCATCTTAATTGTCGGTTTATCAAATGTTCCTGATAAAACCATTTTATATTGAGCTGTATCAATTTTAAGGGCATAAGTTCCTCTCAAATCCTTTATTCTTAGATCAACAAATCTGTAAGGTATTCCCTGTACCCAGTTTTCATAAATAACACAATCATCACTAAATATATTCCCTGACGTTATCAGAAGGTTTGCAATCATATTCTTTTTTACAGCACCAACCAGATCAGACGCTCCAATGAAGCTTGCAGGAGTATATGTTAAGGCTTTAAGTGCCTCTGTTTCAGGCAAACCGTATTTAACTGCTTTTCTCAGATTTGTAAGAAATGCGGAACGCTGTTTTAGATCTGATGAGGTAATTGCAAAAGTAAGTCCTGCACCGGAAACCATTGACAGGTTTAACGGAGCCAGCTCATAATGCTTAAGTGTTGTATAGCTGACCGAAGCTGCATCATAAGGATCCTTAACATCAGGAGCCTCTGGAAAACTGACGGGAATAATCAGCTTATTTCCTGCCTTTTTTATATCATTCAAAGCCTGGTACTCATCACCACCACCTTTTATTATATAATTGATACCAAACTCTTTCCCGATCTTATCGGCTCTCATTATCTCGAGCTTATTAGTTACCTCGAATATCTGTGGCAGAACAAGGTTTGCAGTATATGCTTCCAGACCATCATCATGAAAATAGCCGGCAGGCAACTGCTTGTACCACAGTGCATCATAGTTTACCTGTCTGAGGAGAGCAATAATACCAAATTGTGAGGTCGGGTAAAGGTCAGATGATCGACCTCTCGTTATAGAATAATTTGCCGAAGACTTATTTTTCAGAATCACATTATTGGACTTTCCATCACCGGTGCTTACTAGTGCCGATGTACCGCGGGCAATTCCATCGGCTTTAAATGTAACAACTGCTCCGAATCCGATCTGACGATATTCAGCTGCAATTTTTGCATCGGGAATAAACTCAGTAGAAACATCGAATGATGCATTAATGCCATCATTCCAGTAATCGGCAATTCTGGCTTCAGGAGTAGCCGGCTGGGCCCCCGCTCTTCCGATCTGAGGTGGGTTAAAAAAAGCTGCATACGGATTTGCTTCTGTCGTCGTTGTTTGGGTTTTAATACCGAAGTTCCCCGCATAAGCATCGACAAATGAAGGATATACTGTTTTCCCTGTCAGGTCATAGATAATCGTGCCGTTCGGAAAAGTCAGGTTTGTGCCGATGGCTTCAATCCTCCCTTTAGAAATAAGGATATCTGTATTTTCAAGTGTGGTTTGATAATCAACCACGACACGGGCATTTTTCAGTCCGTATATTTCAACTCGTTTATCACTGACTCCGACAACGGGAGCATCGTCCTGCTGGGCCTGAATATGAATTGATAAAAGAAAAAGAAATAAGATAAGGATTTTTCGCATAATTCCAAATAATTAGGTTTAAGGTTTAAGAAAAAAGACGCAAGGAATATAGAACCATTTCTTCCGTGAGTCGTGTTCTGCGATCAGCCATTAAGATAATCATTAAGATAATTGTATCCGGATGTGAGTTTCCCATCCCTGATGATTGTTGCTCTTTCGATCATGGGACTTGCTATTTCTGATAATAGATCGTGTAATACATTACTCATTAACATCTTACCAAAATCCAGCGAAGCATCACGAGGGAGTTCACCCGGCAGATTATCAATTGACATTACAGTGATATTTGTCTGTTTCGAAAATGCAGGTTCTTCAATTTCCAGGAAGGGATTATAAGCATAAAATGGATCAGATATAGTTGTTGCCCGAAGGGTTGAAGGTATCGGACCATTTATATCACAACTGATATCAGCGATTACAGAGATCCGGAAATCAGGCTTTTTCATATCCTCCCGGGTAAAAAAGATAGTAGACCTGGGGTCCCAGTAATGACCAGTGATCAGAATATCTGTTACTTTAGTATAAGGCAGGAATGTCGATTCATACTCCTGCGGATATTTTGTAAAATGGCTGAAATTGAATTTCAGTCCATTTTTATGCCTTGAATAATACTCGGGTCCGATCTGGCAAAAGACAGGTACATCAAAATCTCTGTTAAGGTAATCATCAGGAGCAACCTGTTCCACATTAGCAACAGCCAGTGTTTCCATGGCTCCGTGAGCTACACGGCCATCCCCTGTAACAAGAATTTTTAATCCTTGTTTAAGCTCTATAAGCTTGAGTCCTGCCCACATCTCATCAAGATCATGGCACTGGTAGGCCGGTTTAAGTTTAAACTTATTAGTCTTAATTCCCCTCGCTCTTAATCCGTTGTATGCTCCTACTATGCCGGCATGACGGCCGAATGCCACGACTCTTTGTCCTTTATCGGTTGTAAGATATTCAAAATCGATAAGGCTGATGTTTTTTTTAGCCATCGCTTTGAACATCTTGTTGTTATGAGGTTGTTTCTTTGCAACATGGGCAAAGAAAAGATATGTTTTCCCGGGTATAAAAGTTCGTATATCAACCTCTTTCACGCCCATCAGGATATCGCATTCGCGAAGATCTTCTTTTAAAGGGATATCAAGATATTCATATTCTTCATTTGAATAGCTCCGGTAATCGCTAGGCTGAACAAAAAACTCCACTGTTGGATAAAGTTCTTCAAGCGCAACAATCTGAGGCGGAGTAAGTGGCACCCTTCTGTCGGGAGGATTCTTTGTTTCCCTGAGTATCCCAACTCTTAATGCTTTTTCCATAAAACCAATAACATTACTGATGGAGATGTGAAGATACAAATATAAAGCAGAAAGTAAGTGCCTAAAGTACATGGAGTGCCGTTCCTATTGATAATTTTAGTCACTTCAAACTTTAGTTCACTCCAAACTTTTTTTTGTATCTTTGCAGTTCATATCACCGGGGCTGACTTGGTTTTGACAGCATGAGAGGTGTTATGTAAGCATGCAGTGTGTGGTGGCGCGTCACTTTTACAGTGTCATAAAACAATAAAAGGCGAAAACAATTACGCTCTCGCAGCATAAGCGAATAACAGTAGCTTAAGCACTTCCAGCCGAAAGGCAGGATCTCCCGGCACATGTGTTGGGACGAGACGTTTCCCGGGCGGTCAAGCCCTGATCCAACCCGACATGGAGACGCACGCAATCCGGGGCTAGTCTGAAGGTTGTTCCGACCCGATGGCGAAACAAACAGGAAATAAGGGCAGGTAAGGTTGTTCTGCAGCTGACCGGTCACGAAAATCAAGCAGAAATAAGCATGTAGAAAGCATATGATTTCCATGTTTGGACCGGGGTTCGACTCCCCGCAGCTCCACTGAATAGAAAAATATTCTATTTTAAAAAACCTCAATGTGTTGATCCATTGAGGTTTTTTATTTATCTTTGAATTCATTTTATATCAAATAATGTCAGTTTATATCCATCTGATCGGTTACCTCAAAAATAAAAATGAAAATAGGTAACCGAATTGTAATATAAAGCATTGTTTATATGAGTATTGTGAATAATAATATAACCAAATAATATAAAAAATATGTTCCCTATAGGCGTAAAAATCACTTACCCATCTTACCCTAAATGCTATAAACACCATATACAGAGGGTTTGAATAGGGTAACTTGTTTTTTTTATAGTTACCCTATCTTACCCTGAAATCATATAATTAATTAAATATCAATGCCATAATATGGGTATGAAGGTTTCGGATAGAAAAATATGATATAAAATTATAGAATGAAAAATTACAATACATATTCCATTTTGTTTTTCATCAGGAACGAAAAACTGAATAAACATGGAAAGGTTCCTGTTTATATGCGTATTACCATTAACGGGAAACATGCCGAGATAAGTACCAGGCAATGGATTGAATCTGCCCGGTGGAATAATGCAGCTCCACCTTCGCCCTCCATAGCTTTAGCTACGGAGGGCTTTTTTCATTTAGTAGAATTTCGTTCGCTAAATCTATTCCGGGCTACGGTGGACACAGTCCACACAAAAATATTATAAGCTTTAGCGACGGAGGGCTTTTCTTTTATAAAAAATATTACAGTTATTTAAAAAATAATTATCTTAGATCCCGGAATAACTATTTAGATGCATTGGGCTAGATTGTAGAAAACTTTTAAAAAAAATTCGTAGTATTTTTTTTTGCTGAGAAAACCTGACAGTAATCTTAGTTAACACTATGTCCTGCTTTAANNTTGACAGAAGTCACAGGAAATATCGTTGATAGCGTTTTTCAGGCTGTCAGGCGCCTGACAAGGAGAATTAATATATGGATGTTGTTGATGGGGGCTGGTTTCTGGATGATGGAGCCAGCAGCATCACTGACAATTATCAGTCAACCTCTGCCCCAGACAGACTGTTATGGAAACCATGTGGAATTTTCGGTGGCTGTAAACGGATCTACAGGAATAGTTTACTACCAGTGGCAACAAAGACCACCAGGCGGTAATTTCTCAGATATAAGCGGTGCAATCAACGCTTTGCTTAACATTGATAATATAGGTGTGAACAAACAGAATGTTAATGGTACTGAATACCGGGTATTGATCTCGGACGAAAACGGGACAATAACTTCTGACCCTGCCCTATTAAGCGTGAACTCTATTACGGATCTTACGCCTGCAGTTGTAAATTCGACCATCTGCAGCGGAGGCAGCATAACTTATATGCTATCTACTGAAGGGAATGTAGTCAATAACGGATACAAGTGGTCATGGAATAATGGTTCAGGCTGGACTTTTTTATCAGACGAAGGAGCCTATTCAGGGACAAACACGTCTCAACTGACTATTTCAAATGCAACAGCTGCTCAAAACGGTTCATATCGCGTATCTGTTACCTTTGCTACGCTCAATCAACCTCATGATGAACCAACTTGTATTGAAACAAGTTTCACAAGAGAAAGGAATCTTGTAGTCAGGGAGCCACTTTTACCACCTGTAGCATCTGAAAGCCAGCAGATTTGTTACGGTAATGTTCCTTCAGCACTCACAGCAACTTCTGCTTCAGGCGGTTCGGGTCCGAATTATGCTTATCAATGGCAGAACAGTTATGACGGGTCCGCATTTACTGATATTCCGGGTGCAAATAATCTTTCATATTCACCTCCTGCGCTGACAGTGTCAACCTATTACAGGATTATCGCTGCTGATGGAGGTATACCTCATTGCGGTACTGTTTACAGTGGGTCATTACTGATTACAGTTAATCCATTACCAACCACCTCTGTTATTTATCATAGATAGATAAAACCCAAATGATTAACCAAATAAACATTAAGATTATGCGTACACAAAAACAATTAAAAGGAAAGCCCGGATTGCTTAGCCAGAGCAACGGACAGATGTTCAACAAT
The DNA here is from genome assembly GCA_003141715.1 of Bacteroidales bacterium. GTDB lineage: Bacteria > Bacteroidota > Bacteroidia > Bacteroidales > VadinHA17 > LD21. Next base: position 21,520 of record PLNF01000143.1, read on the forward strand.
GCTGTTGCTGAACGGTTATTAAAAAGATGGATGCTCCTGATGCTAATTCTCGCATATGCTGGTGGAGCATGGGCTCAGAGTGATCCGAGTCCTTCACAAACAGTTTTTAAAGGCAATGAACCCTACTTGGTTACAGCTACTCCCGGTTCCACATATACCTGGACTATTACACCGGGCACTTCCGGGAATGAATGGAAAATAAATGGCCCCGGAAACAATATTACGGTAGATTGGAATATAGCAGGAGTTTATACTTTATCTGTTGTGGAAAGAAATTCCGAAGGGTGCCTTGGACAGCCAAAGGCGGTTGTGGTTACGGTAAATGAGAGACCTGATGTAACAGCAACACCTGCTTCTGAAGCCATCTGTAGCGGGGCTTCAACAAATATTGCACTATCAAGCAACATAAGAACTGCCACATTCGCATGGACAGCTGCTTTAACCAGCGGAACCGCATCCGGATTCTCTGACGGAGCCGGCGCAACGATTGCTCAGACACTGACCAACACTACGACTGCTGCAGCTACCGTCATATATACGATTACTCCTACCGTTAATACAATTACGGGAACTCCAATTACTGTTGTGATAACGGTTTATCCATTGCCGGTACCAACTATCACACCCACTGTAAATCCAGTCTGTTTCGGAACTGCAGGTGTTATTTTTACGACCGAACCTGGTATGACCAGTTATATATGGGCAGTAAGGGGCGGACTTGTTACGGCAGGAGGAACTTCCACAGATAATACTGTTACCATAACCTGGAATGGCTCCGGACCTTACTCAGTAAGTGTTAATTACGTTGATGCTCACGGATGTACATCAACTGGTCCGGCAGTACAGAATGTCAATGTAACGCCGCTCCCGTCAACATCTCCCATCTATCACAATTAGATGATCAGATTGAGTACTTATGCTTAAAAGGTACCCATATATACTATTATTCGGCATAGTCCTGTTCAGCGCCTTTAAAGTGGCAGGGCAGGCAGCTATGCCGGATATGGTATATATTGGACAACTCAGGCATTATAGTGTTAATTCCAATCCGGGTTCGACTTATACATGGTGGATTGACGGGGTTGTTCAGGACGGGTTTACTACCAATGAATTTAACCATACCTGGAATACCTCAAAAACTTTTTTGATTGAAGTGCAGGAACGATCAGCAGATGGTTGCCTGGGACCGGTGAGATCGGCAGATGTTGTAGTGACAGGATACGAACAACTGAACCTGATAATTCCTGAAGCTTTCTCCCCCAACGGAGATCTTATTAATGATGTTTGGAATATTGGCAATATCGATGTTTACCCCAAGCTCGAAATCACAATCTATAACAGATGGGGTCAGTCAGTCTGGAGGTCAGAACAAGGCTATCCTCATCCATGGGATGGAAAAAGCAATGGAGTTAATTTACCTGTAGACTCATATCATTATGTTATTGATTTGCATAATAGATCAAAACCAATTGTTGGATTTGTAACAATTGTAAGATGAAAAAAAACATTTTAGTAGTTGTGAAAAAGCTGGTTTATATTTTGTTTTTTATTGCTTTAGAGCAGATATCATTTGCACAGCAACTGCCTTTATACAGCCAGTATCTTTATAACAAATTTCTTATTAACCCCGCACATGCAGGTAGTGACGGATATACCAGCTTTAACATAACTGCACGGGAACAATGGGTTGGCTACTCAGGTGCACCCAGAACATATTCCATAAGCTGGCAGACCAGAATACTAAAAAGAGGGTATAAAATTAAAAAAACCATTTTTAATCAAACAACTTTCACTCCGGGTACCGATGGGAAAGTAGGCCTGGGAGGCTATATTTTCAGTGACAGGAACGGACTTATTAAGAGAACAGGTTTCCAGGCATCTTACTCATACCATTTGTGGCTTCAGAAAAACACCCAATTATCTCTGGGTCTTGCTTTTACCGGATACCACTTTATCATTAATGCAAATGAACTAAGTTTTGAAGACTCGAATGAACCATGGTTAAATAATAATTTACGCAGAGGAGTATTTGTTCCGGATGCTGATTTTGGAATTTATCTTTTGAATCCCAAATTCGATTTTGGTTTTTCCGCCCTGCAACTGTTTGGCGCTGCTGCCAAAATAGGTGATTATGCATACAGGAATTTCAGGATGGACAGACATTATTATCTTTTTGGATCCTATAATCTTACTACTGGAGGTAGAACTGAAATAGAACCTTCGGTACTTTTTAAAATATCGGAACAGCTTAAACCACAAGCTGATATTGGTATTACCTACATCTATGATCAGAGATTGTGGGCTGGATTAACCTACAGAACAGGTGGCGGTTTGATAGCTGATATAAGACTTAGATATATCCCTGACCATTCTAAATGGACTGCTTTGTTTATTGGGTATGCTGTCGATTTTACACTAAATGAGATTCAGAGAGTGACATATGGAACTCATGAATTGACAGTTGCTCTGAAGTTCGGTGATAGTTCAAGAAAATACAGGTGGCTGGATCGATATTGATATATAATAGAAGCAGAACTCCTTTATTTTACTTTTCCAACCCTGAAAAAAGCAACAGACAATCCAGGTAAATTGTACCCAGAGTTTTATTCTTTTTTGATCCACACCCTGATATCTCCGCCAGTCTGTCCGGCATCGGCAAAGGGAACAAATTTCAAATCAACAGGTTTTCCAGCGTAGAGGGCGCTTGTACTAAATATTTGAAAACCAACCCAACCTTCTGGCAGTAATGTTTCTGAAATACTCTTTACTGAAATCGAACCTATTGATATTTTATCCATATCTGTTATTTCAGGATTCAATATCTGATCAACAGCTAATACCTGGGTTCCATATTTTATGGCTATATACCCCGGGTAGCTAATGCCTCCATCCAGAATTCGAACCGGCGTATCAAATGAAACAGTTATAACCTTATTCTTATCCCACAATTGTTCTAAGATCAGATATTGACCGGCAACTCCATTAAAGCTTTTGCCATTTACAGCAGCTTTAAAATTCCTGCACCATTCCGGAACATGCAATGATACCCTGAATTCGCTTTTTGTTTCGGGATTAAGAGTAATTGTTACTTTTCCCTCTTCCGGGAATTTAGTATCCATAGTACATTCAATCCCAACTTCTTTTCCATCCTTTGCAAAAACCTTATCCGTGAGTTTTCCTTTCGAATAAAGGTTGATGTCAAAGCCATTATCCGAATTTTTTGAGTAAGCCAATTCAGGAATTGCAGCAATTCCTCGTGGTAAACTTGCAAGGCAGCAATGCCCGTTAATGGTACAGCGGTAAGGCTTTTTACCCTGTAACGCGGTATAATAGCTCACGCAGCCCGTTTCCGGATTTTCGGCTGCAAACAAATGGTTGTATATTGTTTTTTCAATTTCATTGATATATTTTGGTTCGCCGGTGAGACAATATAGTGCCTGGCTGAACTGAAGCCAGGTTACTGTCACACAACCTTCGCCCATGTTTACATCATTTCCGGCAGGCAATACAAAATCTTCCTGGAATAACTCCCCCTTGCTTGCTGTTCCTGTAATATAAAGCTTGTGAGTCGCAATATCTTTCCATGCATTTTCGGCAGCTTTCAATAATTTTTCATTGCCCGTTAACTGGTACAATTTAACAATTCCGGTAAGGTTCGACATCATTTCATAGGCTTTGGCATCGGCCGTTTTATCAACTTTTCCGAGAGTAGTTAAGGTAGAGATTATTTTAGGTCCATTTTCATATTCATATGCTTTAATAATATACATGCAAAAATCGAGATACTTTTTATTGCCGGTAAATCGGTACAGATAAGCCATAGGCTCAAGTACGCTCGTAGAGGCCATACCCACATGTGGCGACAAATCAATAATACTCCGCTGACCTTTGTTTTCGCCAAAAGTGCGACATAATAAATCACCCATTTTCACAGAGGCCTCCAATGCAGGCTTAAACCCCGTGACTGCATAATAGCTTAACAATCCTAACATGTTGTATTTATGTGCCCAAACATCCCATTCAGTCCAGTAATCCGCGGGTGAATAGGTTCCCAGATAGCCATCTTCATTCTGGCATGCTATTAAAATATCGACAATCCGGTCCATCTGCGTTTTTAACTGATTGTTTTTTGTGGAACGCCATACCCGACTGGCTGCATGAAGGTACTTTCCCGTGTATTCCCCTACCCAGGTTTGTTTTCCAGGACGGTTGTAATAACACTCTAAAATCCCTGTTTCATCAATATTGAGCAATCGCTGAGTAAGGTTTGCATTCAGCCGGTCATTCAAATAGCCACCAAAAGTGATGTTTTCCAGGCCAAACGGACTTGATTTATCCGGAACAGTGAGTTTTACGACAGGATATTCAAATTTTTCATTCATATGGATACCAGGTATATAGGAAAAAAGTGTGCTGTATTTTAATGTATCGGCCAGAGATTTTGCAGTGAAAACATAGTCAATTTTATAGGTATTTGGTTCTTTTATGGATATCTCAGAAGTACAGGAAGTATCTGTTTTTTCTCCGATTACAATATGTTCATCTTTTTGAAAAACAACTTCTTTACTTTTTGGATCATAAACCCTTATTCTTAAGTCGCCTTGCAGTTTTTCAACAGCAGTCCTGAGGTGAAAAATCAATGTTTTATTAAATTTTGAATTTTGGGATGTGAATGCCAAAGGCTTATCATTTGATACAAGTACTATGACATCCGATAATCTTGCATCTCCAATTTCATGAGGGCTTCCGTACATGCCGCCATTTCCTCCAGTATCATTCACCCGGACGGAAATCACATTTTCTTTGTCCCACTTAATCAGATCGAAAGGAATAAGATATGATCTGTCAGTATCCCAGCCATCTGTTTCTCCAATTTTCCTGCCGTTAAACCAGGTCTCATCAGCATCATCAATCCTTCCTAAAGAAATCCGAACCGCTTTTAGCAATTCGTTGTTCTTTTTAAGTGAAGATGGGAACACCACTTGAGTGCGGTACCATGCAATCCCGTCGTAATCGGGATAGCCCTGGGTTTCCCAAAAACTATCTACTTTAATGGTTTTCCATGCCTGATCATTAAAATCTGGTTTGGAAAAGTCGGCATTATCACCGGTCTGAAATTTCCATTCTTTTGGAAGTTCAATAAAATAGTTTGTTTTCTGATTCGTCCTGCAAGAGATGGCAATCAAACTGATAATAATGGCAAAAATGATTTTGGTTTTCATATATATGTGTAATTACGAGGTCTTTCCTGATCAAAATTCGTGAAAGCTTATTTACAAAGATATCTATTCCATTTTCTGTGATACTTCTTAATTTTTTATCTTCATTATAAAATTGTAAATTTATAATCAGGTTTTAATTTCAATTTGACTCTACAACCGTCTTCCCTTTCGTGACTCCATTTTCGTTAAAAACATCAATGGTGAAATAGTATTTCAGGTCTCTGTTAAGGCTTCTGAATATCAGCGAATCAGCTCCAAGCACCTCGTAATTGTTATACAGCTTATCTACCTGAGTACCATAACGAATGTTGTAACCTGTGGCATTAAAGTCCCTGTTCCACTTTAGTTTAACTTCACGTCTATCAGATTGTGTTCGTGTTACGTTGAAATTTTTAACGGTTTCAGGTTTGTTTCCCTGACAATTACCAAAAATCCTGAAACCTGATAAAGCGAATGTGCCATCGGGCACATGATAATTTGTAAGTCGGACATAACGCGTTTTTTCAGGAGTTTTAAGCTGAATATAATCATGCGGAATGTCAGTTTTATTGGTTGTTTTATCTGCTAATGATTTCCATGTTTTATTATCATCCGAACATTCCAAAAGGTACTGATAATAAATATTCGGGTTATGGTTATACAGTTTTGTCTGGTTTTCGGCAAAATTAATTTGAATGGCGTTTACTACTGATTCATTCTGTAAGTCAATGGTAATCCATTCACCCTTATTCCTGGTTTTTGCGCTCCAGTATGTACGGATTTCTTCATCCGCAGCATTGTTTTTCGGGTAACCGGGCAATTCAGACGAAACTTCAACCGGTTTATTATATGAAAGTAACATCCATTGAGTGGACAATTCATCGGGACCGGATATTTTTTTCCGGGGTATTGAAAACGGAAAGTCACCAAAACCGGTATAAGTATAAAATGTACCATCCTTATCAAAAAAAACAGGAAATAAACCCAACCGGCGCTCGAACATGTGCTTTTGAGAAATAGTCATGGTTGTAATGTGCCAGTAATTCCCATATTTATCCTGGAACGTGCAACTATGGCCGGCTCCGGCTATGAACCCCCCGGGCTTATAAGAAAAGGGGTTATGTAAGGCAACTTTGAAAGGGCCCAATGGATTGTCGGCAATATACACGCCATCGCAATAACTTTTGTACTGGGTTCCGGGAACGGCGTATTGAAGGTAGTATTTGCCCTTATGCCTGGTCATCCAGGATCCTTCAACCCATGGTCGATCTGTCTGGTTGTTGTAATCTCCATTTATTTCCCATCCATATTTTTCTTTATCACTATTGAAACATCCTGCCGGCTTGCCTTTAGGGTTAAATGTCACCGGGTCGAGTTCAACTGCGTAAATTGGTTCAATGGGCGAACATCCGTAATAAAAATAGAGACGCCCATCATCATCGAGAAATAAATCGGGATCGGTCATTCCAATTGGAAAAGCAGCATTTGCAACTTTCCATCTGCCGGTTTTGGGTTCCGACGTTTTGTAAATTGTAACCGGGGCTTTCCCCGAAGCCATAAAGTACAAAGTATCTCTTATTGCTACAACAGCAGGAGCATAATCTTCAAAAGGCAGTTCGGAAGAGGTAATGAAATCCCAATCAATTAAATTGGTCGAATGCCAGTATCCGCCTGACTTGGAAGCAAATAAATAATACTCATCCTTAAATAATACAATGACCGGGTCTGCAGCTTCGCGACGCGAAGGTTCATCGAGGCAAAATCTGTAACTCAGATTAATCGGATTACAAATGGTTGTATCTGCAGATTTTGTTTTAATATCAGTGCAGGACAATATCAGCAAAATGGCTACCGAGAAAAAGAGATGAATACTTTTCATTTAATTATAATTAATAGACGGATAAAAATCAACCAAGTTTTCCAACCACCTTCTCGACCTCCACAAGTATTTCACACGATTTAACAAGTTCCTGCATAGTTGTATGGTCGTGATAAAGAGGGCGATCTATATCAAGGAATTTGACATGCTTCCTGATTACATCCCACGCTTTTTGCACTCCCTTACCGAACTTGTACTCCTCTTTCCTGAAGTCAAGGGCCTGTGCGGCAGCCATAAATTCAATACCAAGGATACCATAAGCATTATCCAGTATCTGGAAATTCTTAATGGCTGTATTCATTCCCATAGATACAAAGTCCTCCTGATCAGCCGCCGCTGGGATAGACTGTATAGAGGCGGGGGCTGAAAGCATCTTCTGCTCAACAATCTGCATATCTGCAGTATACTGACTGAGCATAAGGCCTGAAAACATGCCGGCACCTTTAGTCAGAAAAGCCGGGAGTCCGACACTCAATGCCGGGTTATTTAACCTGTTCATCCTTCTTTCAGACAGTACACTGACCATTGTAATACATGCTCCTGCCATATCCATAGGAACCGATACCGGTGAGCCCTGGAAGTTAGCTCCGGAAAGCTGAATGTTGCGATCGGGGAAAAAGATAGGGTTGTCACCTACACCGTTTAGCTCGATCTCTACCTGTGAACGGGCGTATGCTAGCGCATCGTGAGCTGCTCCTATGACCTGGGGTGTTGATCGCATTGAATAAGCATCCTGCACTTTGCACTTAACTCTTCCCTCTTTAAGGTCGCCTCCGTTAACACACATATTGATTGCATTTGCACTCCTGACGGCACCTTTGAAACCTCTTACCTCATGCAGCAATGGCGTGTATGGTTTCATGTTTGCCTTGAGGGCTTCGAGTGACATGGAGGCTGCAATCTCAGCCTGTTTGAGCCAGTTGTTGGCATCGTAAAGAAAGATGGCACTCATGGCTGTAAGCAGATTTGAACCGTTAATTGTTGCCAGTCCGTCGCGCGCCATAAGCCCCGGGATCGGAATCCCTGCCCTGTCCATAGCCTCTTTACCATCCAGTAATTCGCCATGGTAGTAGGCTTCTCCTTCGCCCATTAAAAGCAGTGCAATCTGGGACATAGGAGCCAGATCACCGCTGGCTCCTACCGAACCCTTCTGGCAAACAAAAGGAGTAACACCCTTGTTCAGCATTTCTACAAGAGTCTCGGTAATTATCAGCCTGTTCCCGGAGTTGCCGTGGGAATGTACATTAATTCTTCCGAGCATAGCACCTCTGACATAATCAATCGGTGCAGGGTTGCCTATGCCGGCAGCATGGTTATATACAAGGTATTTCTGGAAATCCTTTATCTGGTCATCGTTCAGAACAACTTCTGAAAATTCACCAATACCGGTATTTACACCATACATGATCTCATGTGCATCAATCTTTCTTTCAAGCATTGCCCGGCAACGGTTAATCCTCTCACTTGCTTCGGAATGAAGTTCCACTTTCTGACCTTGGCATGCAACATTTACTATATCTTCAATTGTCAGGTTTGATCCTGTAATAATTAACTTGTCCATATTGTTTTTTTTAGTTGAACATTTTATCTGATAGCAGCCATAAAGGTATATTCATACCTGATGTTATCACTGCTTTTATGTTAGTATTGGGTAACAGGGGTCTAAGAACGATCTAAAACAGACCGGCGCGATTCACTTTTATTTTATATTCCAGCGCTACATTTCTCATAAACAGGAAGAAACTTTTTCTAAAAATATATAATTTAATCCACATTTATCTCATTGCTCATAGAATTACCTCCAGGATCGAATATATTTTCAGAAGGACTAACGGGTACATTCAGATGGAATGGGAAGTCAATATCATTAAAAGGGAAAACAGATATTGAATCAGAACCGTGAGGTCAGCTTAAGCTTGTGATGTTTTAAAGAATTGCACCTAAAATCCGTAATAAACCTTAGGTACGGCTAACCTTGATTATAGAATTCGGGGTACAACTCACCAGCTTAGTTATGGCTGAATTATTTTTTCGGGTTAGGGGCAACATAGAGAACATTCTCTCTCATTTTCACCGTATCCCTATGATGGTTAGAAATAACAATCCCCAATAAAATCACAATAGCAAGAAAAAGAAGCAGAAGAAACGGGCCGCTCTTGATAAATTCCAGAAGGAAAGAGTCTTTTTTCATTTTCAAACCAGAATTAAGGTAAAAAGTCAGTTAATTTAAAAGTTAAGAAATTGCGTACTTTCCTAAAAGTTTTTTTTGCCACAAAGGCACAAAGACGCAAAGTAACGCAGAGAACAAGTATATCAAAGTTACAAAATTTCTTATAATATCAATTTAATTCGTTATCACTTAATTCTTATAATATCCTGAAGTGGTACATTGAATCCTTCAGCTGTTATTTTCACTGAGGCCGGAACCTTATCTGCCGGACATTCTGCGCTAATTATTCGTGTTTCACCATGTAACAGAGTAAAGTACCCGTCATAACAAAGCACTCCGCCATTGGCCCCTATCTCTTTCAGGTTTTCTTCATGTATATGATAACCGAAAATTGGATTTTTGAGATTCTGACAGATTTTGTGAAACAGGATTCTTCCAGATCAGCTGATCCTTGAAGTTATCACTTAGTTTATATGATTTTTTGTGATTATTTATTGACTCACCAATTACTTGAATTTTATTCAGATCGGCTACCCCCAAACCTGTCTGACTGCAAAAATTCATGTAACCTACGTTAGCAAATTCAATACCCATCAATTCAAGAGCAACGCGGTCCGCTGCCAGCCAGTCAAGTCCTGCAACACAAACCCTGTGATCAACGGGAGTTCCATCGTTCGGTCCATTGCCTTCCATTCCCTCAAAACCATCTATAACAGCAAGGTGAGGGTGCAACTGACGTGACATCGCATACAGATTATAGTTTATTCCACGAAATCCGCTTCCGTGCATTATTGGTTTGTCACTCGTTGTACCCTTCTTACTGGATGCGCTGAAAGTAAATCCCTGATCTTTAATCGGCGAGCCGAATACAATATTCTTCAGAGATAAGGTAGCAAAAACACGATCATGTGTTTTCATCCTGGCCACTGAAACTATAAACGAACCTGGATCAAACATTAAATGAGATATCCTGACCGCATGTGGCCGGAAATCCTTTTCATCAAAAACATGAATTATATCAAATGGCTCCTGATCGAGATCAACCAGTTTCACACCATATTTATCAGCCAGCCTGAAATATCCGAAGTTTTTAAACCCATCAAGCGTAGGACCATTTGCTGCCGATTCTGCAATAATGGTATTCTCTGTTTTGCCAAGTGATTTGAGAAATTCAAGTATCCCCTCGAGTGTATCAACATGAGTGGAAGCTAAAGGAACATTGATATTTACATTATTGGGTTTCAGAACAACACGACGGTTCCCGATTGCCTGAGCGATCTCCTTTGAAAAGGGCTGAAGCGCACGGAAAGCCATATCGGCCCTGTTGTCACCTGATGTAAGCGCAACACGTATGGCAAACTGTTCCTGTTTCCCAAAAGCAGCAAGTGTATCAAAAGGTTTAATACAGGTTGCCGCCACACCTCCTATAATGGATGTTCTTAAAAAATTGCGTCGGGTAAATGTTGTCATGATCATAGGTTTTTGGCATAAACAAACTTACAAAAATAAGATCAGATTGAGAAGACCTGAAGTGTAACATTTTCACACATTTCATTGTCTAATATTTTGACACTTCAATAAACACTTAAATACCATTATAGCTGATATTATGATATTTACAATTTTGGCATATTCTTTGGCGTATAGAAATCAGTAATTAGAAATCAGAAATTAGAAATGGAACGAAATAAATTCATAGTGACTCTGTTCTTAATCTTGTGTTTTCAGGAAATGTCGGCACAGGTGAAAAAATGGACCCTTGAGGATTGCATAAATTATGCTGTTACAAACAACATTGCTATTCAACGCCAGAGGCTTCAGACAGAGTCTGCGGAGGTTAACTTCCTCACTTCAAAAATGAATCTATTGCCAAATCTGAATGCAGGGTCAGAGGTTGATGTTCGGTTCGGGAGGTCTGTTAACCCTCAGACAAATATAATCACTTTTAATCAAAACCTTATAAACTCTTATTATTTAACATCTAACCTTCAGTTATTTAATGGTTTTGCCAAGGTGAATACCATATCAGCTAATAAGTATATGCTAATGGCGGGTGTGGAATCGGAGAAGATTGTAAGAAATACTCTTATTATTGACATTATGGGTCAGTATTACCAGGTATTATACTCCAGAGGACTTGAGGATGCTTCAAAAATGCAGCTCGATCTTTCGGAGAAACAACAATTCAGAATTGTAAAAATGGTGGAAACAGGGAAAGAGGCTCTATCAAAACAATATGAAATTGAGAGCCAGCTTTCAGCCGATAAACTTGCTTATACCGTAGCGCGGAACAACGCCAGTCAGGCGCTGACCACACTTAAGCAGATGCTTCAACTTACAAACGGCGCTGACTTTGATATTCTTATGCCTGATCTGAACAATTTGCTGATTATTGATAACACTTTTAACACCGATAGTATTTATAACATTGCATCACAAACACTTCCCCGTTTAAAAGAAATCGAATTCGAACTGAAAGCCTCAAAGAAACAGATTGCCGCAGCAAGGGGGAATCTTATACCAAGCTTATCACTCAATGGTTCGTTATCATCAGGATACATTCGTACATCAAGTGCCGATACAACACCGCCTTTCATATCGCAATTAAAGCTCAATCGGGGCGAAGATGTATATCTTACTCTCAATATCCCGTTATTCAACAATTATTCCACTGCCAGGAATATTAAGCTTGCCAAGATTAAGAGGAATGATACTTCTCTGAAACTCGAACAGGAGAAAAACAATCTGTATACGGAAGTTGAAAATGCCTGCCTTAACTATAACAGGGGGAAAGATGAATTTGCAGCAGCCAAAGCTAATTATGACTTTAATACTAAATCCTTTAGCGCCGTTGAGAAGAAATTTGAATCAGGACTTGTTGATGTAACTGAATACTCAGTAGCCAAGACAACATTATTCAAAGCTGAAACAGAAGCACTCAGAACAAAACTGCAACTGCTTATAAGGAAACTTACAATTCAATTCTACTCCACAGGTGAATATGAAAATCTAATAAACTAAAAAGTACTCTAGGCACTAACTATATAAAATATTACTAATTAATAATAAAAATTTGAAATGGATACTCCTCGTGAAACAATGGATAAAGTGATCCCAAAGAAAAAAGGCATTCAGAAAAAACATTTCGGATATCTTGCTATCGGAATTGCAATTATCGTACTTATTTATATGGCTTTCTTCGCCGATCGGACCTCAACATATAAGGTTGAAAAAGATAAACTGATAATTGAAACAATAACTGAAGATCAGTTCAATGACTATATAACTGTTCCCGGAACAGTTGAACCTATTACCACAATAAAACTCGATGCCCAGGAAGGCGGGCGAGTTGAAGAGAAACTTATTGAAGAAGGATCAATGGTCAAAAAGGGTAATATTATTTTAAGACTGTCTAATCCTGACCTCTATCTTAATATCCTCAACAGCGAGGCACAACTTGCGGAAAAAGAAGACTTCCTCAGGAATACACAGATTACAATGGAACAGGAAAAGCTGTCAATTAAAAGAGAGCTGGTCAATCTTAAGTATGATATTGAAAGAAAGGAGCGTAATTACCAGCAGAATGAAATTCTGATCAAAGATAATCTTATCTCAAGAGAGGAATATATCAGGTCGAAAGAAGACCTGGATATGGCAAGACAATCCAAAGAACTTTTTATTGAACGTCAGAAACAGGACTCTCTTTTTCGTACTGTGAATGTAGAGACAATAAAAACCGACCTCGTTAATATGAGGAAAAATCTGGCCCTGGTAAAGGAAAGAGTAGAAAACCTAAATGTCACAGCGCCAGTTGATGGTGAACTTGGTCTGTTAAGTCCTGAAATCGGACAGTCAATCAGCCGGGGAGAAAACATGGGACAGATAAATGTATTGACATCTTATAAAGTGACTTGCCAGATTGATGAACATTACATCGACAGGGTAAGAACCCAGCTTGATGCGACTCTCGATAGACAGAATAATAAATTTAACCTGACTGTCAGAAGAGTCTATCCCGAAGTGAGGAATGGTACATTTAAAATTGATATGATTTTCCGTGACAGTATGCCTGACAATATCAGAACCGGACAGACATATTATATCAGCCTTCAGTTAGGACAGCCAAAAAGATCAGTTCTTGTGCCGATCGGCGGGTTCTTCCAGGAGACAGGTGGTCAATGGATATTTGTTCTTGATCCTACAGAATCTTTCGCAACTAAACGAAATATTTCAATCGGAAGAAAAAATCCAAAATATTATGAGGTTCTTGAAGGTCTGAAACCCGGTGAGAAGGTTATTGTATCGGGATATGAAACCTTCGGAAAAAATGAAAAGCTTATTCTTAAAAAATCAAAATAACTTTTAATAATTAAAGTCATGATCAAAACTAATGATTTAACTAAAATCTTCAGAACTGAAGAAGTTGAAACAACAGCACTTAATAAAGTGACTCTCAATGTAAAAGAAGGAGAATATGTAGCTGTAATGGGCCCATCAGGATGCGGCAAATCAACGCTCCTTAATATCCTTGGTCTACTGGATAACCCCACTTCCGGAAGCTATGTCTTCAACGGAACAGAAGTTGCAAACCTCAAAGAACGGGACAGGACAATCTTCCGTAAAGGGAATATAGGTTTCGTTTTCCAGAGTTTCAATTTAATTGATGAACTCAATGTTTATGAGAACGTTGAACTACCTCTGATCTACCTTAAGATGAAAACCGGCGAAAGGAAAAAGATGGTAGAAGATGTCCTGGAAAGAATGAAAATTGGTCACCGTGCCAAGCACTTCCCTCAGCAGCTTTCCGGAGGGCAACAGCAGAGGGTGGCAATTGCACGCGCTGTAGTAGCTAATCCCAAGTTGATCCTCGCCGACGAGCCTACAGGAAACCTTGACTCAAAGAATGGTATTGAGGTTATTAATCTTCTGACAGAACTTAACAAAGAAGGAACAACTATTATAATGGTAACCCACTCGGACAGGGATGCAGGCTATGCCCACAGGATAATGAATCTTTTTGATGGTCAGATTGTAACTGAAAAAGCAAAATAATCTGATTAATTGAAATTTATTTAGGTAGAGACGTGCTATAGCGCGTCTCTACATTTTTTTATAATTCATATTTCTTCATCTTGTTATACAGGGTCTGCCTGGTTATCCCAAGCTTTCCGGATACAACACTAAAGTTATTACCGAATCGTTTCAGATTGTCGATTATCAGCTCCCTCTCCATCTCTTCCAGTGTCATCTCACTCTGCTTAACACTCCTGGCTGTCGAACTGAACACAAAATCGGAAGAATTCAGAACTTGGGAGTCACTCATAATCACTGCTTTTTCGATTGAATGCTGCAATTCCCTAACATTTCCGGGCCAGTCATGGTTGGCAAGTTTCTCAAGAGCATGTGTGCTTATTTTCAGTCCGCTTTTACCATATCTCTCAGAATGCAACCTTAGAAAATGATTTGCCAGTATAGCAATATCATCGACCCTGTCGCGTAAAGGTGGCACCTCTATCATAATTGTATTTATACGGTAAAAGAGATCCTCCCGAAACCTGCTGTCTTTTACCATCTGCATAAGGTCGCAATTTGTAGCGCAGACGAGCCTGATATCGACTGGTATCTGCTTGTTTGAACCGACCTTCACAACGTACCTGTTCTGGAGAACGCTTAGCAGTTTTGCCTGAGACTGTAGCGAAAGATTGCCTATCTCATCAAGAAAAAGAGTTCCTTTCTGGGCCTGTTCAAATTTTCCTTTTCGCTCTTCTTTTGCATCAGTAAATGCTCCTTTGACATGACCAAAGAGCTCACTTTCGAAAAGTGTTTCGGTAATGGAACCCATATCGACGCTTACCATAAGCTCCCCTGCCCTCTTCGAAAGATTATGAATCTCCCTGGCAACAAGCTCTTTCCCGGTTCCATTCTCACCTGTTATCAGTATATTGGCATCGGTACCGGCAACTTTTCTGACCACATTAATAACATTAATCATTGTTGGGGAAGCACCGAGTACTATCTTTTCTCCTCCTTTATTGATCTCACTTTTTAAGAGCTGATTGTCCTTTTTCAGATTGGTTGCTTCAAGTCTTGATACCCTTAGCTGCCAGGCAACATTTATTGTTGCCAGAAGTTTAGAGTTATCCCATGGTTTGAGGATGAAATCAACAGCACCCTCCCTGATTGCCTTCACTGCCAGTTCTACATCGCCGAAAGCAGTAACTATTACAATACTTATATTGCTGTCATATTTAAAAATCTCGCGCATCCAGAAAAGTCCTTCATTTCCATTATGAACACCTGACTTGAAGTTCATATCAAGCATAACAATATCAACATCATTTTTTCTTAATATCTCATTAATACGATTTGGATCGGTAAGTGTGATGACCTTTTCAAACTCATTTTGCATTATCAGTTCAAGGGCCTGGAGCAACCCCTTGCTGTCATCAACTATAAGTAAAGTTCCTTTTGTCATTTTTCAATTTTTATCAAAAGACGGAATTTAAAACAAAATGTGTCAAAAAAATAGACATTTTTTTTCGACACATCCTATATTTTCGATAAGTTTTTAAGGAAATCTACCTGGTTAAATGGAACAGATATTGAAGTATCAGTTTGCTAAATGTTTATCATTCATGATATTATCAGGAAGTTTATCTATTGAACATATATTAATATTGCGATAAAATATTTCGGCACCCTCAGATTCAAACTGAATTTTTCCTTTAGTCAATGGAATCTCTTTATTACCTTCAAGCTGACGTGAATTTTGAAGTACCATATTGACAACCCCATTTACTATATGCAGACTGGTACCTCCATAACAATATAAGTCAATCGTATTCCATTCACCTGTTGGCTTTTCCTCGTCAGGGAATTTTTGACAATTTCGACCATTCGGACTAACGGTACTGAAAGTAAACAGATCTCCATCCTTGCTATATACGTAGGAACTATCATTTTCCTTTTTGGCTCTGACATCAAATATTGCACCTGCGCACGCCCAGTAATCTCCACAATCTCCCTCCTCTATCTGAAACTCATGGGAACGCAGCCAGAATCCTCCGTCGGCACCCTGCGGACCTACTGCATAATACATTAAACCACTGTCTTTTTTCCCTTTTTTATTTGGGGGCCATTGCAATTTCCCCCATTTGAATTGCAATTGCAGGTGGAAATTTTCAAATTCACTGGTTGTGGAGATTCCTCCATATTGTTCCCCTGAAATCCTAATCACCTTTTCTCCACCAAGATCTGCTACATCAAAGACTTTCAGAGGATCTGTATTTAATCCAGCTGGAATTGAGTCCCACCTGTTAAGGATCGTATCGTATTTTGTCCCCAGATATGTATCCCAACCGGTCAGATCTTTTCCGTTAAAAAGAGACTGCCACTTACTGTTTTCTGATCTGTTTATGCAACTACTTAATAGTAATAGGAGCATTGCTACTTTTGATAATTTTTTATAATCCATTGTCGTTAGCTTATAAATGAAAATGAAGAGTATATGTCTGAAAAAGCTGTAATTATTACCTTTCCCCTTGTTTTACTTTGTGCACAAAGGTTATCACCAAGATTCACAAAGGACTTTTCAGACAGCCCCTGCTAATATAGTTTTTTTTTCGTTTTATTAAAGTTCAGGATGCAACATTTGTCAGATATAATCGTCTTTATATCAAATAAGATAAACGAAGTAAGAAAAATAAGCGTTCAGGAGAACAACAAATAAACGAAGCCATGACAGTAAAATTAAACGCAAACGAGGTTGTTTTAAAAGCCGGAGACACGAACCAGGTAGTAAACAACAGTACTATTGAAGGTAAATTGATAGTAACAAATCAGAGGATCTATTTCAAAACGCTGGATGCCGAAACAGAAAAATTCAATCTCGAAATATTGTTTGACAACATTCTTGAAGTAATATTTTACAGCAAAGGATTGTTATTTGGAGTCAAAGGGTTAAATGTTGTTACAAGGGACGGCAAATCGCATGCTTTCCCACTCAAGAAACGCGACGAGATAGGACAGCTTATCAATAAAATGTATTAGAGCACTTTCAATCACTATATACAATCCTCATTTTAAAACAGCAAATGCCCCGACTTTTATGCCGGGGCATTTTTTATCACTCATATCTCAGCGAATCAACAGGATTCCTGAGTGCAGCCCTTCCAATTTTAAAGATAATTGTAAGTAAAGTTGCCGTGAACATTATTGAAGCGGCCAGAATAAGTATCCCTGGCTTTATCTGAACAAAATAATCCCATATGCTGCTTAACAGCTTAAGTGACAAATAATATCCTCCATAACATCCAACCAATGAGGCAATAAAAAGAATAATGAGGAATTTTTTACTAACGATGTACATAATTAAAGGAACGGGAGCTCCCTGTATCTTTCTTATGCCCATCTCTTTTGTTCTCCTTATAATATCAAGAGAAACAAGGTTATACATTCCGATAAGTGACAACAATGTAGCTACGATTGCCAGAAAGACGTTTACTTTAAGAATGCTGTTGTTTATTGCCTTTTCCTGCTGCATAGTATCCTCCTGGTATATCCCGCCAAAAATAAAGTTTGTTGCCTGGTTTTTCCATTTCAGGCTAAG
Organism: Bacteroidales bacterium; assembly: GCA_003141715.1. GTDB lineage: Bacteria > Bacteroidota > Bacteroidia > Bacteroidales > VadinHA17 > LD21. Next base: position 39,378 of record PLNF01000143.1, read on the forward strand.
ATAATCCAGGACACCAGGTAAATCTTTGGGCTCAGCTCTAACTACTAAAATATTATATTGGTCATTTGCGGACAATCTGAGCATTATTGGATTAATCTTTTCCCAGAGACCATTGACATAAAAATCTTTTACCACTCCTATTACCGTGAACCTAGTTGTGTCATAAAGTGTAATAGTCATTCCAACCGCCTCATTCCATCCAAAATCCTTAACCATCTTCTGATTTACAACTATTGATTTATTTGTACGATTGGCTGCTACCCTTGACTTGTCAAACAAACGACCCTCAACAAGACGAAGCCCCATAGTTGAAGCGTATTCCGGGCCTATATCCATTACATCTACCTCCAGTTGTTTTACTGCATCCTTTACTGGTCTCCGGTAGGTCCCGAACCCGATATGACTCTGAGTACCTTCCGCTGCTATTATCTTAGGGTTAGTAAGGATTTCATTTCTGAAAGAAGTGCTTAATTCCGGAGCAACTGGTACTACAATCAGTTTATCTCTGTCATATCCAAGATCCAGTGTTCTCTGATATACTGCATTCCTTGAAAAAACCAGACCAAGAACCAATGCCATTACAGAAATGGAAAACTGAAGTGCAAGAAGCACTGATGACAGCTTTCCTGATCCTTTGAAAGTTGAAGTACCCTTAAGAACATTGACCGGGCTGAATGAACTTACATATAATGCAGGATAAACACCGGCCAGGAACCCTGTTAGCAAAAGAAGTAAAATGAGAAATATCCAGAAGAATAAATATCTGGTAAATGTCAGTTCAATTTTCATATAATCCCATAGACTGCTGTAGGCAGGAACCAGGAACTCTGCTAAAATAATACCTACTACTAAAGCCATGAAACAAATGATCAGGGTTTCAAACATGAACTGAGTTACCAGTTGTTTCCTCTGTCCGCCAAATGTTTTCCTCAAACCGATCTCTTTTAGTCTTCTGCTGAAAGTTGCTATTGAAGTATTTGCAAAATTGAAGCAAGCAATTAAAAGAATAAAAAGGGCCATAACAGGCGGAGCAAGAAGTGCGGCCGGATGAAGAGATGGAAATAGTCCTGATGACCATGTAGTTCGGGAGTTTGAACCAACCTCCTTTAGTGGAATGAGTGAAAACCTTGTAATCCGGAAATCTTCTCTTGCCTTGTTTTGAACCGGAACATAATTCTTCAAAGATTGTGTGATTGATGGAAGAAGTAATTTGTTATGAACCTGGATAAAAAGACAGGTTGTCATGTTTTTCCAGTCAGCATCGTTCCAATCCCACATCAATTTAAAATTATCATAGTGAGAGATTACGTCGATCCTGAAGCTTGAGTTTAAAGGCAGATCAGCAAATACTGCTCCAACTGTAAAGGTGAATTCCTTATTCTTGTCATTGACAATTGAAATGGTTTTTCCTATCGGGTATTCCGCTCCAAATAATCTGGAAGCCATTGTTCTGCTAACCAGAACATTCGCCTGGTTTTCAATTGATTTTTTATCTCCAAGAAGGATTGGAAAGGTAAATATGTCAAGAAATTCAGGATCGACATAAGAAACCTGTGTCGGAAAAATATCCAAACCTTTTTTAACAGGAGAACCTGTGTGCATTAACCTGGCTGCTTTCTCGATGCCCGGTATATCTTTTTTCAGTTCCAGACCAAGAGTGGCAGGAATAATTCCATATTCCTGTTCCCTGCCTTCCATATCCCTGAAACTGTTCACACGGTAAATCTTGTCGAAATTTAAGTGAGTCCTGTCAAACTCATAGTTGAACATATGGTTAAAAAAAGCAACTATACAAACTGACAAAGCGACACCCAGACCAAGAATATTAATTAGTGTAAAAACTCTGTTTTTGATTAAATTCCTGAACGTGACCAACAGATAATTTCTAAACATTTTCTCCGGTTTGATTATTCATATTTCAGTGACTGTGCAGGATTGACTCTGGCTGCTCTCAGGACACGGTAGCTGATGGTCAGAATTGCAATTCCCAACGTAATAGATAAGCCGGCAATAAAGCTAAATACACCAGGGTTAATTCTGTAATAAAAGTTCTCTAACCATTTACCTGCAATATAATAAATAATAGGCCAGGCAAGAAGAGCTGAAACTGAAACCAGAATTATCGTCTCCCTTGAAATGGCAATATAAATGCCGGTAACTGAGGAACCCATAGCTTTCCTGACTCCTATCTCCTTGGTTCGTTGCTCGACTGTGAAAGAGGTAAGCCCGAAGAGTCCCAGTGATGCAATGAAGATTGCCAGAATTGAAAAGATTACTGCCATCTGGGCATTCTGCTTTTCCTGTATATACATTTTTTCGAAATCCTCATCGACAAAGTAATATTGTAACGGATTGTTTGGTATAAACTCTTTCCATTCGTTTTCAATATCTTTAATGGTCGTTGAAAAAGCTTTGGAAGATAACTTTACTGTCAGATAGTCCCCCATCATTTCATCAGTTTTAAAACAGAGGATATACGGTCCTATTTTATTTCTCATCGACTCAAAACAGAAATCCTTAACAACTCCGATAACGGGTATTAAGGTTTTGTTTTTTGATTCGCGTGGTGACATGAATCGTGTCTTTGCAAGGTCAGTTATTCCAAATTCCTTAACAGCACTTTCATTGATTAAGCAAGCCTGTTGATCCGTACTAAATGATTGATTAAAGGGTCTTCCTGATGCAATTGTTATACCATAAGTTTCAAGATAATTTTTATCAACCCAGTTAGTCTGCATCATAAAGGTCTCGTCCTTCCTGCCTTCCATTGTATAACTGAACTTATTATTGTTACGACCCGGGACACCAGTAGAGCTGGCAATATTTATTACACCCGGTATTGCCTTTACCGCATCTCTGAATGATGAGACTTTTGTTCCCAGTGCATCCGCCCTGTTTATAACAATTAATTGTTCCTTATTGAATCCTATATCTTTGTTCAGCATATATTTTATCTGCCTGTACATTATAATTGTACCGATTATCAAAAGAATTGAAACAGTAAATTGAACAACAACCAATATTCTCCTTAGCCAGCAGTTTTGTCTGCCATTTTTAACTTTTCCCTTCAGTATCTCGTAAGGAGTGAAGGAAGATAGAAAGAAGGCAGGATAGCTTCCGGCAAGTAAACCTACAAATAAACAGAGAAGAATGAGAAACGGAATAGCGTACCAGTTGGCAAGAAGGTTAAGAAACAGATTTGTACCCAATAAGTTATTAAAATAGGGAAGGGTTATTTTGATATATATCAAGGCAATTATCAAAGAAATAAATGAAAGGATAAAGGATTCTGAAAGGAATTGCATTATTAGCATACCTTTTGTAGAACCTCCTATCTTTTTTATTCCGACTTCTTTCACTCTTCTGGAAGCCTGGGCCGTTGACAGGTTCATAAAATTTATTGCAGCTATTAAAATAATAAGTATAGCAATACTCCCGAATATCTTCAGGTATTTTGGATCACTTGCCTCTTTAAACTCCTGCTGAATTGACGGATTAAGGTGGATATCTTTAAGATTTTGCAGATAATACCTGTATTTGTTTCCCTATGCAGCGAAATCAGTTAAGGATATTCCCATAAATCGTTGGACTTCCGGTCCAACATATTTAATTAATAATTCAGGAAATTTTTCATTTACAGTCACATAACTTGAATTTGGCTTTAATAGCAGATAGGTACTTAAATTGTTATAGATCCAAATCTGATTGCCTGATTTTGGGTCAGTCATAAATGAAGTAAGGATGTTAGCCTCAAAGTGAGAATCACCGGGGATATCTGCCATAACTCCGGAAATTATATATCTCACGGTGTCACTCCCTATTTTAAGTGTTTTGTCAATCGGATTTTCATCACCGAATATTCTTTTTGCAGATGATGCTGATAATACTGTCCTATGCGGGGCATTTAGAAGGTTTTTGGGATCGCCCTTTAATACAGGTATTGAAAAGAAATCAAAGAAGGATGAATCTGCCTCAACCAGATGTTCTTCAGTAAAAGCCTTATTATCGTACTCAACAACTGTGGGTCCGCCTTTAGTCATTCTCAGAAAATCCTCAATTTCAGGAAATTCTTTAATCATAGTCGGTCCTATTATGGACGAGGATGAAGCAAGAGTAACTTCCTGGCCTCCGATTTTACCATTAAGAATCAGTCTGAATATTCTGTCTTTTTTAGTATTAAACTGATCATAACTTAATTCATTTATTACAAAAAGCGCAATGAGAAGGCTACATGCAATACCTACAGAAAGGCCAAAGATATTAATAAGAACGTAGGCACGTTGTCTTTTAAAAGATCTTAAACTGTATCTGATAAGATTCTTAAACATCTTAATATGTTTTAAAAGGTTTGAAATATATAATATTTAATATGGAAGAAAGTCAGATAATGTTACATTCTGAATTATCTGATGCAATAAACAACAGGAATCAAATAGGTTACACTTAGTTTTCTACTCATATTTAAGCGACTGGGCCGGATTAACTCTTGCTGCCCTCATAATGCGATAGCTGATAGTCATCACAGCAATACCAAGAGCAATTGTCAGACCGGCAATAAAACTGAAAACGCCAAGGTTAATTCTGTAATAAAAGTTCTCCAGCCATTTACCCGCTATATAATAAATTAAAGGCCAGGCAATCAGAGCCGAAATTGAAACAAGGATAATAATTTCCCTGGAAATTACGATATAAATACCCGCGATTGAAGAGCCCATTGCTTTTCTGACTCCGATCTCTTTGGTACGTTGCTCAACTGTAAATGATGTCAGTCCGAAAAGACCAAGAGCTGCTATAAAGATTGCAAGTATTGAAAAGATCACTGCCATCTGGGCATTCTGTTTTTCCTGCTTGTACATCTGCTCAAAATCAGCATCAACAAAGTAGTACTGCAGAGGATTATTAGGTACAAAGTCCTTCCATTTATTTTCGATAGTACTGATGGTGCTTGAATAATTCTTACCTGATAACCTTACTGTCAGATATCCCCACAAAACGTTATCTGCCTTGAAACGGAAAAGATATGGTTGAATCGGGTTTCGCAGAGATTCAAAATTGAAATTCCTGACAACTCCGATTATAGGTAAATAATCAAATTTCCCTGAATCTCGCGGCTGCATAAATCGAGTCTTAGCAAAGTCTGTAATTGAGAAATTCTTTATAGCGCTCTCATTTACAAGGCATGCCTGTTTATCTGTGGTAAATGATTCATTAAAGAACCTGCCCGATGCGAGTGTCATCTTATAAGTTTCCAGGTAATCATAATCGACCCAGTTAGTCTGCATCAAAAAGTTCTCATCCTTTCTTCCTTCCATCCCATAACCATTATCATTGTTGTTCCTGCCAGGGACAGCTGTGGAACTTGCAATACTGACAACTCCCGGAATTTCCTTGACAGCTTCTTTAAAGGACTTCACTTTTGCTCCCAGAGCATTCGCCCTGTTTATCACAATTAACTGCTCTTTATTGAATCCCACATCTTTATTAAGCATATAATTTATCTGCCTGTACATTACCATAGTGCCAACAATCAGCAAAATCGAAATAGCGAATTGAAAAACTACAAGGATTCTCCTGAGCCGGCCGTTTTTCATACTGTTTTTAACATTGCCTTTAAGTACTTCATAAGGGTTAAAAGCGGACAGAAAGAATGCAGGATAGCTTCCGGCAAGGATACCTACAAGTACTGAAAAAATAATCAGAACAGGGATTGCATACCATGAAGCAAATAGATTTAATGCAAGGTTTGTACCCAACAGATTATTAAAATAAGGGAGAGTTACTTTTATAAAAATTAAGGCAAAAATCAGTGAGATAAATGAGAGGATAAAGGATTCTGAAAGGAATTGTGTAACAAGCATACCTCTTGAGGAACCTCCAATCTTTTTTATTCCGACTTCCTTTGCTCTTCTTGAAGCCTGGGCAGTTGAAAGATTCATAAAGTTTATTGCTGCAATTAACACGATAAGAATGGCTATACTGCCGAATATCTTCAGGAATTTAGGATCGCTGGCTGCTTTAAACTGTTGCTGCGTAACTGAGGGATCGAGATGGGCATCTTTAAGATTCTGTAAATAAAACCTGTATTTATTACCCTTAGCGGCAAAATCAGAAATCGATACGCCCATGAATCTCTGGAGTTCCGGCCCTACATATTTAATAATCATTCCAGGCAATTTAGCATCTACAGTCTTAAAGCTTGAATTTGGCTTTAACAGGAGATAGGTGCTATAGCTGTTGCTTAACCATGTCGGATTTTTTGATCCCGGGTTGGTCATGAATGATGTCAATATATTTGCCTCAAAATGAGAGTTTCCCGGTACATCACCCATAACACCGGAAATTGTATAAAGCAGGGTATCTGACCCTATCTTAATTGTTTTGTCAATTGGATTTTCTATCCCGAATATCTTTTTTGCAGTTGATTCTGAAAGTACAGCCTTCCTGGGAGCATTCAGCAGATTTTTAGGATCGCCTTTAATTACGGGTATCGAAAAGAAATTGAAAAACGAAGAATCTGCCTCCACAATATGGTCATCAGTAAAAGCCTGTTTATTATATTCAATAGTTGTTGGCCCCATTCCATTCATTCTCAAAAAGTCTTCTACTTCAGGAACTTCCTTCAGCATTGTAGGACCAATAACTGCTGCAGAATAAGTCACAGTAACTTCCTGTCCACCGATCTTACCGTTAAGAATCATCCTGAAAATTCTATCCTTTTTAACATTATACCTGTCAAAACTTATTTCATTTAGTACAAAAAGTGTAATAAGAAGGCTGCACGCAATACCGATTGACAGACCCAGGATGTTAATAACAATGTATGCACGTTGTCTTTTGAAAGATCTTATACTGTGCTTGATAAGGTTGCTGAACATAATAAATTGAAATAAAGAGTTTAATAATAGGCTAATAATCTGATATAGAATCTTCCGCTTTCATATTATCCGGATAATCTTTTTGAAAAGACGAGCAAAAAACAAGTAAGTTGCAGCACAGGTCATTTATTCTACTTTCAGGGCCTCTGCCGGATTAGTGCCGCTTGCTTTATATGCCTGAAAACTAACTGTTAACATGGCTATAATAATAGCTCCCAATGCGATTATGATAAAGACCGGGATGCTTATCTCAATCCTGTATGCAAACTGTTTCAGAAGGTTCCCAACGATAATCCATCCGACAGGTATTGCGATAACTATTGATATGAGAACTAATAGCAGAAACTCTTTTGCCAATGCATACATTATGGCAAAAGAACCTGCACCCATGACCTTTCTTATTCCGACCTCATTTGTTCTGCGCTCTGCCGAGTAGGAAGATAAACCATATAGCCCGAGGCAAGCTATTATGAGTGCTAGTATGGTAAAGTATTTTAACAAACTTGTGATGCGTACCTGAGCTTTGAATAAATTATCATAATCCTGATCAATGAAGGTATAGGCCAGGGGATATTCCGGCACCACCTCCTTCCATGTTTTTTCAACTGCTTTTAGTGATTCAGGAATATTACCCGGTGTTAACCTGACCAGGATACAGCGCAGATAGCCGATCGGGGCAAGAGCAAATGCCATCGGTTCAATAGCCTGATCAGCACCTTTAAAGTGGAAATTTTTCAAAACCCCTACTATTATACCGTTAAGACCCATGAATCTGAAATTCTTACCAACAGGATCTCCAATTCCCATCAATTTGACAACCTCTTCGTTTACCAGAAAATTACCTGTAGTATCTCTTGCCATATCACCCTGAAAATCTTTGGAGAAATCTCTTCCTGATATAAGCTTCATATTCATAGTTTTCAGATAATCATAATCGATGCCGTTAGTCCCTATCAGCACCTGCTTTTCCGGATCCTTTCCATCCCAGCTGGCTCCGCCGGAGTTACTTCCCATCATTGTCGGATTCCACATCGAGGCTGTAATACCCTGAATCAATGTCTCTTTTTCCAACTCCAGCTTAAGCGAGTAATACTTCGGCTTCATATTGTCGGGCATTGGAATGCATATGAGGTTTTCCTTATTGAAACCCAAATCTTTATTCTGAAGGAATTTCAGCTGGAGATACATGAATATTGCTGAAACCGCTATCAGTATAGAGAGGGTAAATTGTATTACGACCATTACTTGTCTTAGCTTGCCGTTCCCCCTGGCAGACCCGGTTTCTCCCTTTAATACTGCCACAGGTTTAAATGAAGACAGATAAAATGCAGGGTATATTCCCGAGACTAAACCTGCGATGAGACCAACAAGTACAAAACTTATTACAAATCTCATCTGAAAAAGATCTGCCAGCTTAAAACTCTTTCCTGAAATATTATTGAATATGCCAAGGAATAATCCAATAAGTATGATTGAAAAAACCATAGCGATTGCTACAAGCAGAAGAGACTCAAGCATAAACTGCACTATCATTGACATCTGATCAGCTCCGGCTACTTTTTTTATTGCTATCTCCATCCCTCTTCCCGATGCTTTAGCAGTTGAAAGATTAATGAAGTTTATGCATGCTATGAGAAGAACAAAAATTGCAATCAGTGTAAAAATATAGACCACTATCACCGGACCATTACTTGTTTTAAAACCAAATTGTCCATACAAATGAATATCCAGCAAAGGGAACAGAACATATTTAGTTGTTATCTGCGGACTGTTCTCAACAACAATATCGGTAAGTTTTTTATCTACTGCTTTAATGTCTGCACCTTTCTCAAGAGAAACAAAAGTAAAAATTGAATTATCGCCCCATGAATTATCAGTGGCTCCGATTTCCTTTAAGAAAGAATAAGGCAACAACGCTTCAAAAGTAAACATAGAATTTCCGGGAAGATCTTTCATGACCCCTGTTACCGTGAACTGGTATTTGTTTTCCAGTGTGATTGTTTTTCCAACAGGATTTGTATTTCCAAAATATTTTGTTGCCAGCTTTTTGGTAAGTACAACCGAATGGGGTGAATTCAATGCAGTTAAAGGGTCTCCCATAAGCATCGGGAATGTGAACATTTTCAAAATGGATGAATCGGCTCCGGCAATTGAGGACTCAAAGAATACCTTATCTTCCTGCCTGAATAAAAGCCGGGGAAGCCATGGATGGATACGAGTCTGTTCCTTAATTTCAGGAATTTTCGCCTTCCAGACGGGTCCGCTTGGGAACGGGGTAACGGTTACATGATAGCGTTCGCCGGAATAAAACTGATCCTCCTCAACACGGTAAATGTTTTCAGCATTGCTATTAAACTTTTCAAAACTGAATTCATCCTGAACCCATAAGAGTATTAATAATGAAGCAGCCAACCCTATGGCCAGACCTGTAACATTAATAAATGTGAAACCTTTGTGCCTGGAGATATTTCTGACAGCTATACGAAAGAAGTTTTTAATCATAGTTAAAAAAGTTATGTGCAACATAAAGACGAAATATGTCTTTATTTGTTGCACATCCCTTTTAAGCCAATTTCTACTGTTTTTTTATTTAACTGGTTTCAGTTCATTTATTTTTTCTTTTGGCACTAATGAAACGGTTTCACTCTTAACTGTCAGATCTTTAGCAAGACTAAATGAAGCACTCTGTCTTATATCTTTCGAAGATGCACCTATTTTTACTTCGTATTTCCCTGCCTCTGCAATCCATGATGAACTGTCAGGATCAAATGATGAAAGACGGCGGCTGTCAATCACAAATGTCAGTGTTTGCGATTCTCCGGGCTGGAGGAGCTTTGTCTTTGCAAAGCCTTTCAGTTCCAGCGCAGGTTTATCAAGTTTTACAGCCGGAGCAGTCAGGTAAAGTTCTGCTACCTCTTTCCCGGCTACAGTTCCACTGTTTTTTATATCAACAGTTACTGTAATATTACCTGTGAACTTTGGAGAACTAAGTTTGAAATTGGAATACGTGAAATTTGTATAGGACAATCCAAATCCAAATTCATAAGCAGGTTTCACCTTAAACGTTTCGTAGTAGCGATATCCAACATAGATTCCATCCTCATACGTAACAACCGCAGGTTTGATTCTCATGAAAGAACTTAAAGGACCCTGGTCTGCTGACTGTTCTGCCGTCAACTCCTTCCCCGGAAAAGTCTTTGCTGATGGAACATCTTCATAGGTTACAGGGAATGTGGTTGCAATCTTACCTGAAGGATTAACTTTACCGCTGAGGATATCAGCAATCGAATTTCCCGTTTCCTGTCCGGCCTGCCATGTAAGCAGAATGGCATCAGGCAAATCGCTCCAGCTTGCTGTTTCAATAACACCGCTCACATTGAGTATAACGATCACTTTTTTATCCTTTGCTTTAAAAGCAGTTGAAACATTTTTAATGAGCTGCTGTTCCTGATCGCTAAGCTGGAAATCACCTTTTACATTTGTGCGGTCTCTTCCCTCTCCTGAATTCCTGCCGATAGTAATTATTGCAGCATCTGTTACATTTGCCATCCCTTTAATGATATCCATGTTAAGATTCAGTTCCTCAATCGGATTTGATCCCATCATAGCCATAAGTCCCCTAACCTGAGGACGGCCTGCCTTAGTAAGTTTAAGGTAGTTTTCGTATAGTGATCTGAGATCTTCATTTAGTTTGTAACCCGCATTCTGCAACCCGTCAATAAGTGAAACACTATAAGCTTCGTTTACTTTTCCGCTTCCCGTACCTCCGGTAATGATCTCATAAGAAGTATTGCCGAAGGCAGAAATATTTTTGATGCTGCTTTCAAATGGTAAAGAGTGATTGTCATTTTTCAACAATACCATACCTTCAGAAGAAGCCTGACGAGTTACTTCTGCATGTGCCTTAAGATCAGGCTTATTGGTATATTTATAGCCTTTGAACCGTGGACTTTGCAGCATGATATTCAGGATCTTCTCAACATTTCTGTCCAGGATTTTCACATCAAGCTTACCGTCCTGAACAGCCTTTACAATAGCTTTAATCTGATCGGGTGTCCCGGGCATAAGCATATCGTTCCCGGCAACCATCTGGGCTACAGGGTTCTTGCCACCAAACCAGTCAGTCATCACAAAACCTTTAAAACCCCAGTCAGTTCTCAATATATTTGTAAGCAGGTCAGAACTTTCAGAGGTATAGGTACCGTTGATCAGGTTATATGAAGACATTACGGTCCATGGCTGACCTTCCTGGATTGCAATCCTGAATCCTTCAAGGTATATCTCCCGTAATGCACGTTCACTTATAATTGTATTCAGCGAATTCCTGTTTGTCTCAGCATTATTGGCGGCAAAATGTTTTATTGAAGTCCCAACACCTTCAGATTCAATGCCTTTAACCATGGCTGCACCAATCTTACCCGTAATATAAGGATCTTCAGAATAGTATTCGAAATTCCTTCCGCACAAAGGGTTACGATGAATATTCATTCCGGGGCCAAGTATTATATCTGCTCCATATTCAAGCACTTCATTTCCCATTGCCTTACCGACTTTGTTTACCAGGTCGACATCCCATGTCGAAGCCAGTAGTGTACCAACAGGGAAAGCTGTACAATAATAGGTACTTTTATCATTTTCCCTGGTAGGGCTGATTCTTACTCCGGCAGGTCCGTCAGTAAGTACCATTGGAGTTATCCCAAGACGCGGGAGCGCAAACGACGTTCCTGCAGCTCCTTCAACCAGAACTTTGGCCTGACCAATAACAGGTCCTGAGGGCGGAATTGCAGGCGGATTTACCGGAGGTTTTGCATTAGCTGAAGGAGGAGGACCAAATGACATCCTCATCCCTGTCCCGACAACAAGACTGACTTTTTCTTCAAGGGTCATTGCACTAATAACCTTCTTTACAGGATCTTTACCCAGTTTTGGAGCGTTCCCATTTTGAGAGCTCGCTGATATCACCAGTGAAACCAGGAGAACTGAAGCGATAAGAATTTTTTTCATACCCGTTTATTTTATTTTATTAAATATAACTATTACACTAAATCAAAAGTTTCATATCGTAAAGGTAAACTAAACCAATGTTAAGAGTTGTTAAATTTTTTTCTAAAGTTTCCGATCCGCAAAATGCAAATGAATTCAGGAAGAACTTTTCAATTCCGGAATGAATTTAAGTCCCGATCTGAATCAATAAAAACTAAATAGAGGTACAGAGGAATTTTACCGACAGAAGGCGGTTTTTCAGATATGATCAAAAAGTTAATGGAGGGAATAAGCTATTTTTCAGAGTTTTTCCGGTAATACACTCTATTCATATTCCAGTCTTTCGCTATCAGAATGCCGTTATGATCAATAAAAAGGTTATTCAGATTATAATTGTTCCAATAAACATCAAAATTTTTAAGGTCAAACGATTTCAGTATACCAAATCCGGGTAGAAGGATATAATAAAAATTCCCCCATTTATTAAAAATGTTATCCATTTTTAATATATGTGTAGAATGATGAGCTCGAATCTTTGATTGAATATCCTTTCCTTTCAAAAGAGAAGCCTGTTTGAAATGAAGACTTGACACCAAGAGGAATATTAACTGAGAATCCTAATGAAGGCCCTAAAATGGACGAATATTTCCCCCCATCCGGGTTCCCCGGTTTCAGTGAAACATTTATACCTGCATCATATGTTACTGTGACCTTTTTAGAGGAGGAATCCCTGTCAGATGTTGGATCTGGATTTGTCTTCTTATTTTTAAAAAACTCGTAATAAATGCCTAATGTAAACTCTGAGGAACCGTGCCTGAAATTGGAATTCTCCAGGAATTGTTTTCGTCCGGCTAAATAACTTACATTAAAAGCAGCTTTAAATTTATCACTTAACGGATAAGAAATCCCAGAAGAAAATATATATCCAAAATCTTGCCTCTTTGTATTACCAGATTCGGATGAATAGTAATAACTATTATAGTTCAGACTATGATCCTGCATAAATGAAAAAATCAATCCGGCCCTCATATTGAATTGTATGACGGAGGGTATTTGAACAGTAAAAAGAAGTGGAACACGAAGAAAGCTGAAATCCATCTTGTCATCTCCCTGGTAATAATAAGGTGCAATTATATCATTGAACTCTATCGGATAATATACCACTGGATAAGAAATGGATTTATGCTCATAATAAATAGTAGTAAAATTTATTCCGGTCTGAATTCCAAGCGTATTGTTCAATGAATAGCCTAGATAAAAACCCTGAACAGGTCCTGGTTTAGATTCCCATTTTCCACCAAAATCCTGACCATGGATATCAGAAAAATTCACGCCACTGTATATACCTGTTGTGATTTTTTAAGAATAACTAACTGTCTGAGAGCTAATTATCAGTAGAAAGCAAATAAAAGCACTATATTTCATCATCCAGATCAGGTTAGTAATCTATGATAGTATTTGTGCGATAATCATGCCGAAGTCATAAACAAAAATTAAAAAATTAAAATATTAAAAACCATGCAAGCTTGAATGTGCAAATCATTGCATCATCTGAATAGTTGTGGGGCAAATTCCGAGAGATAAATACGCCAGTTAGCCCAGGAGTGTCCTCCGGTACTTTCCCGATAAGTGTATTTTAAACCATGCTTGTCAAGTGAACTTCTTAGGATCTGAACTGATTTATAAAGGAAATCATCTTTCCCTACACCGACCCAATAGAGTTTATAACCACTATTCTTAAGAGTTTCGAATTTAGCATCCTGATCGGGATCTGGTTTTAAACCCATAGTTGTAACATCAACCAATCCCATGCTCATTACACCAATGTAACCAAACATGGCTGGATAGTTGCCTGTCAGTGTGAGTGTCTGCATCCCTCCCATCGATAACCCTGCCAGAGCACGGTCATCCCTGTCTCTAATCACTCTGTAATGACTTTCCACATAGGGAATTATGTCTTTTACCATGCTTTCCTCAAACAAACCCCTTCCCATATCGTAAGGGACCGTTGCTGCCGTGTTGATGGGAGCATCAGTAAAAGCTGCTGCCTGACCGGGATTTCCATTTGGCATAACAACAATCATCGGTTTAGCTTTACCCTGAGCAATCAGGTTGTCCATAATCTGACATGTACGGCCAAGGGTAGTCCAGGCATCCTCATCACCTCCACCACCGTGAAGCAGGTAAAATACAGGATATTTATTCTGGCTGTTTTCGTAACCTGCAGGTGTATAAACATACATTCTTCTGTTAAGTTTCAGGCTCGGCGATTCATACCATACTTTAGTAAGGGATCCGTGAGGAACATTTTTAACAAAATAGAGGTCTGATTCAGGTCCGGGTATCAGAAACATACTCTCATTCCGGGTTCCATCACGTTTTACCAGTGGATTATTAGGATCAAGTACCCTGACACCATCGATTAAAAACGTATAACTATAAAGCTCAGGTTTAAGAGGACCGACCGTAAGAGTCCACAGGTTTGTATCATTTTTTACCAAAGGGGCACTGGCACCAAATCCGGACATCCAGTCGCCACTCACAGCAACCGTAGATGCATCTTTTGCAAGCAATCTGAAAATAACTGAGTTATCTGGCAAGATCTCGGCTGACTTTACAGCCGGCGGCATTCTGAATGCAGGTCTGGAAACAGGCTGATTAGCAGGCTGTTTTGCAGTTTCCTGGGCGCATACACCAATTGTCATCAACGAAAGAGTCAGAATTGTAACAATTGTTACAAAATGTTTTTTCATAGTATTACCTCCTAATATTTATAACTAATTCTTTTTAGAATCAATCTGGTTTAATCTTGTGGCTATGCCGTTATGTCGGGATGTCTTATACTGTTATGCCGCTGTGCCGTTACGCCTTTACCACGTCAATCCACGCCTGTGCCATTAGCTGAGCTCCGGCAAGTGTAGGATGAACCCCGTCTCCGGTCCAGTATACACCTGGTGCCCTGGTTATTGCTTCATTATAAATCCTCTGATATGGAATAAAAGTGGCTTTGAACTGAGCTGCAATCTCCATGGCCGCCTTTTGATAACTGTAGAATTCAGGGTACCATTTATCATCGACAGCTTTGACTCCCGGAATTGCAAAGGGTTCGCAGATTATCAGTTTTACTTTTGGGAGTGCCTTTCTGGTCCTTTCAAGCAGAGCAATATAGTCATTTCTGTAGATTTCAACTGTACCATTATAATTTCCTTCCAGTTTATGCCAGATGTCATTTACCCCGATTAGGATACTTAAAATATCAGGTTTAATATCGAGGCAATCTTTATCCCACCGTTCAGCCAGCTCAAAAACTTTATTCCCGGATACTCCTTTATTGTACACTTGCAGATTGAGCGATGCATACTTTTCAATTAGTGCAGCACCTGCGAGCATCGCGTAGCCCGATCCCAGCACGCCTGGATTGTTATAAGAATTATCATCCCGGTTTCTGCCGGAATCGGTTATAGAATCGCCCTGAAAAAGTACAACATTATCTTTGCCCAGGGTGTTCTTCTCCGATCCGGAAGGAACCATTGCTGCTGAAAGTAATTCAGGCATACTTACTGCAATTAAACCACCTAAAGCAGTTTTCTTAATGAAACTACGCCTGTTATTGTTTCGATTTTCCATATTCTTTTCCCTTTGATATTTTAAATTCCATAAATTTACTGTTTTTTAGAATACAATTTTCAGTGTATCTGCTCGTTTGTTAAAGTGAGAGTCTGTTCTTTTTTTACTTAATCCGATGAAAGTTATGAATCAGTCACAAATCAGAAGTCTTTTGATCTTAGCTGTAATGGCAATTACAGTTATTAAAGTAACAGGCCAGGGCACGATGCCTGATGAACTGACTAAAAATCCTCTGAAAGAACAACTTAAGTACCTTGAGGATCGGACACGAATTTATGAAAATTACAGAGCGATAAGGGAGGATATGTTTCAAATACTTAAAATTAATGTAACAGATACTCTTTCTTCAACTAACAAAAAAATAGCAGGGTTAAACAAAACCACATCTCTATTAAACCAGACTATTGATTCACTCAGGACAAACCTTGAATCTACTAAAACCAGACTGGAAGAAATGACCGGTACAAAAAACAGTATAAAAGTAATAGGTATGGAAGTCAATAAGTCAACCTATAACGGAATAATGTGGACAATTCTGACCGGATTAGTCGCTATATTATTATTAGGATTTCTTGTTTTTAAACGAAACCTTTCACAGACATCAAATACCAAAAAAGAGCTCCATGAACTGAAAAACGAGTTTGAGGCCTATCGTAAAACCTCCCGAGAAGCCCGTGAAAAATTAACTATGGATCACTTCAATGAGATCAAAAGGCTTAAAGGAGGATGAAGGCACAGGGTGAAGGGCTCAGAGCTCAGACACTATTTTCTGAATTCAATTTTAAAACCTGTTACCTGCCAAGATGGTAAATTTGCAGGTTTTTTGATCACCAATGCATCAGCATTCTGTTTCCAGCTAAGTTCTTCTTTGCTGCCCACCATAGTTACTGAGGCAATCAGTTTATCGGCAAGCTTTGAAGATTTTCCAAGTGATTTTATTGCAATATCGGCCTCTGGTTTTCCAAGACAATACACGTAAAGCGAAGAACCTTTGGTCGTGAACCTGATGTCCTTTGAGCTGAATCCAAAATTCTCGTCGAATTGGCCCTGCTTCTTCACAGGTTTGTCTGCCGGCTTTTCTCCATATATTTTCCATGGACGTGAACCATAAATTCCTTCCCCGTTTGCTGATGTCCATATCCCGATCTCATCAAGTATCTTAAGCATATCAGGTTCGAGATCTCCTTCAGGAGTCTGAACAACATTCAATAAAAGGTTGCCGTTCTTGCTCACTATATCAACAAGCATCTGAATTACTTCTGTTGAAGTCTTATACTTCTGGCCAGTCCTGTAATACCAGTCACCTATTGATGTATCGGTCTGCCACGGATACTGGCTTGCCGTATCTTTCACGCCGCGCTCAAGATCCTCGACCCACATTCCGCCTGATGGTTGCTTGCATGTATAGACTGCTTCAAGTTTCCCGTTATTTTTGGCTATGTTCTGGTTGTAAAAATGAGATATCAGAGTACGACCCACATCTTCGAAAGGCATTCTGCTGTCAGAATAGAGAAGATCGGGCTGATAATTATCTACCAGTTCTTTTATGCTTCTGTACCATTCAAGCTGAAATGCAGGGTTTTTGGTCAGCCAGTCTTTATCATCAGGTGTTGCATTGGCGTGATAAAGGTCCTGGTAATCGAGATTTGCCCCATCATAAGGGATACCTGCTTTAGCACCTTCTTTGTCAGCCCCATGAGCAGCCTGGAACCATGTAAAGCTTGCACCCAGGTGTTCTGAAACTCCGAACTTAAGACCCTGTTTTTTCGCAGCTTCCTGCCATATTCCAACAACATCCTTTTTGGGACCCATATTAGCTGCATTCCATCTATTGAGTTTTGAAGCCCAGAGGAAAAAATTGTCGTGATGAGTACCCATGCTGACAAAGTATTTTGCACCGGCCTTTTTATACAGTTCCATGAGTTTATCCGGATCCCATTTCTCAGCTTTCCAGAGTGGTATGATATCTTTATAACCAAACTCAGAAGGGTGTCCGTAATGTTCAATATGATACTTGTAAGCAGGATCCTTTTCCAGGTATATTCTTCTTGCATACCAGTCGCCCTGGCGTGGTACTGCCTGAGGTCCCCAGTGAGCCCATATACCAAACTTGGCATCACGGAACCATTCAGGGTACTGATATTGCTTAAGTGACTCATCAGTAGGTTTGTATGGGCCTTCTGTGACAATAGTTTTTTGCTGTTGGGCTGAAACAGAAAATGTTAAAAC
>PLNF01000143.1:57106-58590 GCA_003141715.1 Bacteroidales bacterium
TTTCTCCAAAGGAATTCCTCTTCAATAAAAATCTTATTCCTGCCGCTTTTTATTTTCTTTTCAATTTCATTAATAAGCAGTTTGCAGGCTTCAATACCCATTTTTCTGGGATCCTGATTAATAACGGTCAGTTGCGGATCAAAAAAATCCGTAATTTCATAAAATCCATAACCAAATATTCCAATATCTTCAGGTATCCTTAGTCCGGCTTCCTTTGCAGCTTTATATGCTCCCAGTGCAACCCTGTCATTAACAGTAAAAACAACCTCTGGCAGGTTACCTGAACTAATTAATTTTTTAAATGATTCATAACCATCATTCAATTCAAAGCCTCTCTCGATAATCCATTCTTTACAAATAGGGATTTTATTCTTTGCAAGAGTTTCAATGAATCCTTCAAGACGTTCTTTACCGATATTCGTTTTTAAGTAACCTGAAAAATTGGCTATTTTGGTGTATCCTTCCCGGATAATGCGGTTCAGGGAATTTACAGCTCCGGGCTTATCATCAAAAACGACCCTTGAAAATTTCATATTCTCAAAAGCCCTGTCAAAAAACACCAGCGGGATATTCATTTTCCCGACCTTTGTAAACACTTGCCTGTCAGTTGTTTCCTGTGAAAGGCAGACTAGAAGACCATCAACTCTCATGCCGATAAGGTTCTCGATATTCTGCTTTTCGATACTTTCTTTCTCGCGGGAAACTGTCAGGATCACATAATAATTATGCCCCGTGGCATAATCTACCATACTATCAACGATATAAGAAAAAAAACTATTTTCCAGGTCGGGAACAACTATACCGATAGTAAATGTCCGTCGTGAATTCAGCTGGCGTGCAATCAGGTTTGGAACATATCCCATTTTCCCGGCGGTCTCAATAATCTTTTTTTTCATTGACCGGGAAATGTCAGGATGATTACGTAGTGCTTTAGAAACAGTAACCCTTGAAATATTGAGTTCCTTTGCAATATCTGATTGCCTGATATTAACCATCTGGTTTCCAGAATTCAAATTAATATTTAAAAATATTCAAAATAAGCGTTCCGGTTAATACCTCACCTTTATTCTGACCTCTCCGGGTACTTCCTTTTCAGATATCACAATTATATAACCACCTCCGCATCCGGAAGTGATGGCTCCCGGATATTTAGAAAAATAAACAGCTTCCATTTCTTTCATGATATCGTCGGGTACAGTCAGTGGTAATATTTTTTTCCATGAAATCAGAGTATCTGACAATGATTTACCAAAGCGGGTTATGTCTTTGGTCAGAATGCTTTCCCAGCACCTGTCTCCTGCTTCACCGAGTTCTTTTATAAAACTTTTTTCGAGATGCATCTCTTTCAACGGATCATATCCGTCAGGTCGAGGCTTTAGCGGCACAAGATGAATAACATTTGTAAGCCAGTCACATATATCTTTATCAACTGACGATTGTATATAATCTGGCCAGTATCCGCCATTATAGTGAAGCCTGTTAAC
>PLNF01000022.1:0-79651 GCA_003141715.1 Bacteroidales bacterium
AAAAATTACGGTGCGAATATACAACATTCTCAGAACATAACAAATGAAAATGCGAATATTATTCGATACACTTTGAATAAGTCATAGAAACAGGATAAGAGTTATTCTGTCAATAATTGACAGATAAGATCTGACCAACCCTTATTACAAGTCATTATTCCAAAATG
The DNA here is from genome assembly GCA_003141715.1 of Bacteroidales bacterium. Taxonomy (GTDB): domain Bacteria; phylum Bacteroidota; class Bacteroidia; order Bacteroidales; family VadinHA17; genus LD21. The sequence continues at coordinate 168 of PLNF01000022.1, forward strand.
ATTAGATATGTTATCTGCAAAAAGAAAAACTCGCCGTCGCNNAGTTTAGCAAACTGCTGGTTTAAACCACTCACCCATCTCTCCAAAATCATGTTTCCTGGCTTACGGAGCGCGACAAAAGTATGAAAACAAGGATAAAGTGCAAAATAAATCAAAATTTTATTTTAAACCCCCAAGCAGATCAATGATCAGCTTAAAATTCTCAAGAGTCTCTTCATCAAAATCAGTAGCTTTAATCTTTTCTGCTTTGACATTTGACAGGAATCTGCTTAAAATGAAATTCCGTGGAAGCTCCTTTTCTCTTATGTATACAGAATTCGGGACTGTTATTCCTTCCCTTGTTTCCAAAAGATGGTTCTTGAAATCAAGTGTCGATAAAAGATCTTCGGAATTTAGAAAAGTCCCTGGCATTCTGATAATAAGTTCCCTGCTGGTGCTATCCGTCTTGAAAATAGAGTTTTTAAGAAGTTCAGCCATGTGTATTTCATCGTCATTGTCAAAAAGCAGGACTGCAAAATCCATACCCCACCCCATCATAATATTACATAACAATGGAATGGAAGAAACATTGGTTGAAGGTATTACACATATTTTACCTTTAAATCCCATTAAGAGAATTATCCCATTTAACATATAGAATGATCCGGTATCATTTACAATCAGGTTAAATCTCTTGGAAGAGAATCCTTCACCTCCCATCGGATTACCGAGAATGCTTTGTAACGGGGTGAGTGTATCGGGGGAAGCTGACGATAATTGCAATGGATCGAGTATCCGAGAAGTACTTCTCATGCTGTCAAGATCATCGCGTTGAACTGCAAGAACTCTGTGTAATTTATTGATCTCAACAAGATGCGGGGAATGGGTAGTATAAATAATCTGGATTTTATCTTTAATATTCTCAAATACTTTCAGGACATCCTCCTGAGCCCTGGCATGAAGGCTTACTCCTGGTTCATCAACCAGAAGCACCATCTGTTTATCGATGATATTGGCAGAAGCCATTAACTCCATATAGAAGGATAAAAACCATCTCACGCCCCTGCTTCGTTGCTTTGGATAGAGCCGTTCACCTTCATCCTTAATCCAGAATTCAAGATATGGTTTGCCGGCTTTACCTTCGTAAGAAGAATTGTAGTGGTCTAGCTCAAACTGAATATGAATCTTGTTATTCCTTCCAATTGACTGCTGCCAGAAATCATGGAAATTACGTGTAAGAGTATTATTAAGGTTTTCAATTTTCTGTTTCAGGATACGACTTGATGGTTGCTGGAAAAAAGAATAATCAAGCTTAGCCAGAGAAAGAAAATTTCTGGCAGCTTTAAATCCTTCAACATTTTCATTCCCGCTGATAATATCTTCCATGTCAATCCTGTTTGGCAGCAGACTCCCAAAGTCTTCAAACAACTCAAAAACAGGACAGTAGTCAAAATATTTTTTGCCTAAGAAAGCACTATTATAATGTGACTTATATGACTGAATAATCTCAGAAACCTTATACTCAGCTTCTTCTTCTGTGCTGCCTTCAATAATATACCCTGAAAACGCTATGTGACTGTCAAGTTCTGCAATCCTGAGTTCTCTCTCAGATCTCGTTTTCCGGTAATCGTACAGCACTTCTTTCCATTCAGTATCAACATCATCTTCGATAGGTCGCATCAGAAGTGTCATCTTCTGATGGCGTTCTTCCAGTTTGAGTGAAAGTTCCCTGAGATGGATGTCGATCTGGTTACACTTTTCCAGAAGTTTTTTCCACTTATCACCTGCTCTTTTAACCAGTTGTTTATTCAAAAGAATTTCATTGAGTTCTTCTTTTTGTTTTTTTAATTCATTAAGTTGATTTTTCAATCCAGGGAAGTGGGCATTTTTTGAATTTTCCACATCCACAGTCTTCTTCCAGAATAACCGGAAACTGAATCCTTTCCCTTCATCCAGAGAAAGCTTTGATATGATATCAGACTCTTTTTCAATAAGTTTTGAAAATGCATTTTCCAGATCCTGTATAGATAACATCTCTTCATCCAGCTTCACAGTTACATCATTCAGGTAGATTCTCCAGGCATCTTCAAGTGAATCAAGATACTGGCTTATTTCACCACTTACATTAATAACTGAAGAAAGATCCGCAATCCAACTCCTTGTGAGCTCAAGATGTGTAAGTGCAGATAATAATTCTTTTAATTCTGTGCCCGGGTTATCTGTAATTTTAATTAACCACCCTTTAGGAATGGTGAAACGGCAGCTTACTTCAGGTAAAGAAAGGTCACTGCGCAGAACATCCTCAGAGATAATTCCGGAATAGAAAACTTTCAATCCCTCCAGAACTGATGTCTTTCCTGATTCGTTCTGACCGATAAGGCAGGTAATATTATCTGGAGAAATATTCTGCCATCCGGTATCAACAATTGACCTGAAATTCCTTATTCTGAAAGCTTTAAGCTTCATCATTATATTAATCATTATAATTGAAAACCAATAACCAGAACATCATCCACCTGCTGGGCTTTGCCTTTCCACTCATTAAAAGTACTTTCGAGATGTTGTTTCTGCTGCGCCATCGGAAGCTCTTCAAATGAATGAATTATACGCTTGAAATGCTTGTATTTAAATTTCTTATCGGTAATTTCTCCAAACTGATCGGAGAAACCATCTGAAAACAGATAAAATGAATCGCCGTGTTTTGTTTCAACGCAATTATTTGTGAATGAAGCCTCCTTTACAGGTGCAACACCTAAGGTCATTTTATCAGGTTTGAACTCGGTTAATTCCCCATTTCTTATCATAATAAGAGGCCTGTTTGCACCGGAATACTGCAATTTCCCTGTTGCACAATCGATGATACATAACCCGATATCAATACTGTCCTGTGCATCGCGGCTGTTACCTGTCTGATGCAGCGCCTGCATTATTTTCTCACGCATCAGGTTAAGTATCCTGTTGGCATTTAAATTAATATCCGACTGCATAATCTCATTCAGAAAACTTATTCCAAGAATGCTCAGAAGCGCACCAGGAACGCCATGTCCGGTACAATCACCTGCAGCAATACACATTTTCTGCCTGGTGAGGAATGCGTAATAGAAATCCCCACTGACAATGTCGCGTGGAAGGAAAAGTATAAAAAAATCTTTAAGCCTTCCTTTAAGTATGGCCGGATTAGGCATTAAAGCACGTTGTATCATCTGTGCATAACGGAGACTGGCAACATGATCATTCGTACCCTCCTTAGGGATCAATGAAAGCAGGTCGGGATTATCTTGCTTTTCGGCACTCATGGGTGGATCTAATTCATACGGACAATAAATATACATTATTTTTAATCCCGTTCTACCAGCTTCTATAGATTATAGTGATCTCTTCTTTTCAGAAGAACTACATTCTCAACGTGATGAGTATGGGGAAACATATCTACCGGCTGTACTCCTGCAACATGGTAATCGGCTGAAAGCAATTGTATGTCACGCGATTGCGTAGAAGGATTACAACTTATATAGACAATCTTATCAGGGGCAGCATTGGCAATAATTTTTATAACATTCTCATGCATTCCTGCTCTTGGAGGATCAGTAATAATAACATCCGGCTTTCCGTTAGATGTGAAAAAGGCTTCTGAAAGTACATCTTTCATATCACCGGCAAAGAAATGAGTATTATGGATACCGTTTATTTCCGAATTAATTATTGCATCCTTTACTGCTTCGGCAACATATTCGATACCTATTACTCTGTCAGCACAGGCTGCAATATAGTTTGCGATTGTTCCTGTTCCGGAATAAAGATCATATACGATTTCTTTCCCTGTAAGTCCTGCAAAATCTTTGGCTATACGGTAAAGTTCCAGTGCCTGCCTGGTATTTGTCTGGTAAAACGATTTTGGTCCGATTTTGAACTTCAGTCCATCCATTTTTTCAACTAAATGATTCTCACCTTTATATAGTATAGGATCCTGATCATTCAGTGAATCGTTTTTTTTGGAATTTATAACATACATCAACGATGTGATCTGATGAAATTCTGAAGCAAGAAAATCAAGCAAACCATTCCGTTTCTCAACATCGTCATGAAAGAAGACAACAATAACCATGACTTTGCCTTCCAGAGAGTTACGGATCACAATATTCCTGAGAAAGCCCTTTTGTTCCCGAAGGTCAAAAAACTGCAGGTTATTCCCATGCGCATATTTCCTGACAGCATTTTTTATTGAATTTGAAGGCTCGGGCTGAAGATGGCACTCTTCAATATCAAGAACTTTATCAAACAGACCGGGTATATGAAAACCAAGGGCATCTTCCTTTTTAAACTTAGTACCCGAAATCACCTCCTCTTTTGTAAGCCATCGATTGTCGGAAAATGTGTACTCCAGTTTATTCCTGTACATGAATATCTCTGAAGATCCAATAATCGGGCTAATTTCAGGCAGATCAATCTTCCCAATCCTGATAAGATTATCCCTCACCTGCTTTTCCTTATACTTAAGTTGAAGATTATACGGTAGATGCTGCCACTTGCAACCGCCGCAAACTCCGAAATGGATACATCGCGGTTCAATCCTGTCAGGTGAGTATTCATGAAACTTTACAACTCTGCCTTCAAGATATTTTTTTCTTTTCTTAATAACCCTGATATCAACGAGATCACCGGGAATAAGCATCGGAACAAATACAACAAGATTATCCACCCTCGCCAGTGCATTTCCTTCAGCTCCTATATCAGTTATCCTCACCTTTTCCAAAAAAGGCAATTCTTTTCTTCTTCCCACTTTTCTAACCTTTCAATTATATAAATATCCTTCCCCAATCTGCGCAAATATAACTGAAGTAACACTAACCCTGGCAAACAGAATAAAGAAAATTGCCACACTTTCCCTATATTTGCAGACATTTAATATTTTATATGGTTTCGGTTCAGGATATCTCAGTTTCATTTGGCAGTTTTGATTTGTTAACAAATATCTCCTTCCTTATAAATGATCAGGACAGGATTGGTCTGGCAGGAAAGAACGGTGCAGGAAAATCAACCCTGCTTAAGATTATTTCAGGTCATCAGAGCCCCAGTTCCGGCCAGATTGATATGTCGAAAGAGGTTACCATCGGGTATCTTCCCCAACAGATGAAAGTTGATGACAGGACAACTGTAATAAATGAAACTATAACAGCATTTTCAGAACTAATCGGGCTTTCTGAGGAAATAGAACACTGCAGTTCCGAGATTGCAAGAAGAGAGGATTATGAATCTGCCGATTATCTTAAACTTTGCGATCATCTGACGGTAGTTGAGGAGAGGTACAGGATGCTGGGAGGGACAAACTATATGGCCGAAGCTGAAGTGACCCTGCTTGGGTTGGGATTTGAACGAAAAGATTTTGACAGACCAACACTGGAGTTGAGCGGCGGATGGAGAATGCGTATTGAACTGGCCAAGATCCTTCTGAGGAAGCCTTCTCTTTTTCTTCTTGATGAACCTACTAACCACCTTGATATAGAATCAATCCAATGGCTTGAAACATTTCTTTCCGGTTACTCCGGCGCAGTAGTACTTGTATCTCATGACCGGGCTTTTCTTGACAACGTGACCAGAAGGACAATTGAAATCTCACTAGGGAAAATTTACGATTATAAAGCATCATGGTCGAAGTACCTAATATTGAGAGAGGAAAGAAGGAAACAACAACTAGCTTCGTACATAAACCAGCAGAAGATGATCGAGGACACGGAAAAGTTTATTGATCGCTTCAGATATAAAGCTACAAAAGCAGTTCAGGTTCAATCGAAGATCAAACAGCTCGATAAAGTTGAAAGACTTGAAGTTGATGAAGAAGATAAAAGTGCTATTCATCTGAGGTTTCCTCCCGCACCACGTTCAGGAACCGTTGTTGTGGAAGCAGAAAGTCTTACAAAAAAATACGATTCGCTTACGGTACTTAACAAGATTGATTTCAAAATCTCCAGAGGAGAAAAAGTTGCATTCGTAGGTCGTAACGGTGAAGGGAAAACTACTTTATCGAAGATTATCATTGGCGAACTCGATTGGGCCGGTAATCTGAAAATAGGACATAATGTCAAAATAGGATATTATGCTCAGAATCAGGATGTACTGCTTGATGAAAGCAGAACAGTCCTTCAGACAATTGATGATATTGCCAAAGGCGATATTAGAACAAAGATCCGCGATATGCTTGGAGCATTTTTATTCAGGGGAGATGACGTAGAGAAAAAGGTTAAAGTCCTGTCGGGCGGCGAACGCGCGAGACTCGCACTGGTAAAACTTCTCCTTGAACCGAGTAATTTTCTTGTTCTTGACGAGCCGACAAATCACCTTGATATGCGATCGAAAGATATACTTAAACAGGCCCTTATCAAATACGATGGCACATTAATTGTGGTATCGCATGACAGAGATTTCCTGGACGGGATTGTCGGGAAGGTTTATGAATTCAAACATAACAAGGTTAAGGAAAATATTGGAGGCATTTATGACTTCCTGAGGAAGAAAAAGATTGAAAACCTGAAAGATATTGAGAGAAAAGATAAAGCTAAAAATGAGTATGCGCAGGAAAATGTATCATCAAATAAACAGAAGTACCTTGAAAAAAAGGAGTATGAACGTAATCTGAGAAAACTTAGAAAGAGACTTGAGGAATCGGAAATGGTCATCGAAAAGATAGAAACTGAAATAATCGCTGTAGACAAATCATTCATGGAGCCGGGAAATTCTTCAGAGGCTCATGAGATTGATTATGAAAAATATCAGGACCTTAAGGAACATCTGAACGATGAGATGAATCGGTGGGCTCAGTATAGTCAGGAGGTTGAAGAGTTTTTACAAAATAACATTTAAAAATGGATCTGCTTCAGTTTGAAAAAGAGTACAGGGTACACGTTTACGAAACCGGACCTGATGGTAAGCTTAATTTATATTCTCTATTTAATTATATGCAGGATATTGCCTCCGACCACGCTATTAAACTTGGCTTCGGCAGGGATGATCTTATGAGAGATAACCGATTCTGGGTACTTTCAAGGATTTATGCTGTCATAAATAAATGGCCATTTTGGGAAGACTCAATAATATTGAAGACATGGCCAAATGGAACTGACAAATTATTTGCCCTCAGAAATTATGAGGTTAGATATCCTGATGGAAGCCACATTGCTTCCGGTACATCATCATGGTTAATCCTCGATCGTACCACAAAAAAAGTCCAGAGGCCTGATTCTATACTGTCTCAATACAACCCTAACCTGCATACTGAAAGTTCTCCTATCAGATATGCTACAAAAATTGATCCTGCTTCAGAAAATGGCCGGGTATCACCATTGTTCAGAATTAAGGTAAGTGATCTGGATGTAAACCTTCACACTAACAATGTGCGGTATCTGAAATGGGTAAGTGATAGTTACGATCTCGATTTCACTATGAATAATGACCCTCAATCAGCTGAAATTAACTATCTTGCAGAATCCAGGTTTGATGAAGAGATCATGATAAAAACATCTGTTGAAAATGAGCATGATTCTTTCTATAACCATTCAATATTCAGAATCAATGATAATAAGGAGCTTTGCAGGATAAGAATTGAATGGAAAAAAGGTAACAAAAAATAATATATTAATTTTAGGCATGAAGAAGAGTTTTTCCATCAGGACCGTTTGTTTACTGATATCAGGTATTCTGCTTGCCGTAGTATTCAATTCCTGTAAAACTACTCAGCAGACGGTTGATTACAAAGATCTGTCCTATCTTTATAATCCCACAAAAAGCCCTATCAACCCACGGTATAATGTTATTAATCAAACAGATGAATCGTCGGTATTGTCTGTCAGGTTTTCCACTGGCGATCTTTTTTTCTCTGAAGCTAATCCAGAGGGTGTTGCGACAGCCAGAGTACTACTTACAGTTAAACTTTATAGTTTGAGTCAGGGGAAAGTCCTTGCTGATACCGCTGTATTAGACTTAAGTATACATAAGGATGCCGGAAAACAGGAATATATTTTTAATGTTCCCCTGAAAGTTGAAAAGGGTAATGAATATCTGGCTGAGGTAAAAATTCTCGACAGGCTGAGACTCCTGGTAGCACAGAATTTTGTTCAATTTAATACTCTATCCTATAACAACAGGTACAATTTCAGGGTTCAGGGTCATTTCGATAAAAATGAACTCTTCAGCCCTGTTTTAAGAATTGACGAATACATCAATCTCGTATATTCCCGTGGACATATTGACAGTTTATTCATCTCATTTTACAAACCATTCAGAGAGGTACCCGATCCTCCATCGATGCTTCTTCCTGAAAAGACTCTTGATTATGATCCTCAGCAGGTAGTGGCAATCCCATATTCCGATTCGTTACCGATGATGTTCCCGAAAGAAGGTATATATCTCTGCTCGGTTGACAGGAATATTAAGGATGGATTCACATTTTTAAATTTAGGGTCCACATATCCCAAGCTAACCACTCCCGAGGGGATGATAGAACCACTGGTTTACCTGGCATCTCAGGACGAAATGACAGAACTGAAGTCAGCCGCAAAACCGAAAGCAGCACTTGATGAATTCTGGATTAAATGTGGTGGTAACGTAGATAAAGCCCGTGAACTTATCCGGATCTTTTATACAAGGGTACTATATTCAAATTACTATTTTACCTCATATAAAGAAGGATGGCGCAGTGAAAGAGGTATGATTTACATTATTTACGGACCACCTGATAAAGTCTATAAAACATCTGACGGGGAGACCTGGGGCTATAAAAAGCCCGTGATAAAATCGAAATGGGGAGGAAGATTCACGGTGACTGATTCTTATCTTGCCTTCAACTTTAAAAAAAGAGAAAACGTCTTCTCCGATAATGACTTTTACCTGAGCCGCAGTGAAACTCTCGTTACATTCTGGGACAAAGCTATAGCCAGCTGGAGAAAAGGGATTGTCTTCAGGTTAGATAATCCAAAAGGTATATAGAAGGTGAAAGATTATTCAATCCCTTTGAGAAACTTTGTGTTAACCTTTGTGTTCCTTCGTGGTAAAAAAATTTAACCACAAAGGGACACTAAGTTCTTCTAAAAGTAACACAAAGGAATAAAAAACATAAAATTCATCACTAATCGATTGAAATAAAATAATTTATGCAGAAAGAAACAGATTGTATTTTTGGATTGCATGCTGTGATAGAGGCAATTAAAGCCGGAAAACAGATCGACCGGCTTCTTGTAAAACAGGGTCTTCAGGGTGCTCTTTATCATGAACTTATGACAGAAGTTAAAACTCATAATATAGTATATCAGATTGTACCTGTTGAGAGAATAGAACTTGTGACCAGGAAAAATCACCAGGGTGTACTGGCATGGCTTTCAGTAATTGAATATCAATATATTGCCAACCTGCTTCCTATGATATTCGAAAAAGGTAAGGATCCTTTGATCATTGCTCTCGATGGAGTTTCAGATGTAAGAAATTTTGGTGCAATAGTCCGCACTGCAGAATGTCTGGGAGCACATGCTATTATTATTCCCGAAAAAGGATCAGCCCGGATTACAGCCGATGCAGTTAAAACTTCGGCAGGGGCTTTACATTCATTCCCGGTATGCCGGGAAAAAAGTATTGTCCGGAGCATAGAGTATCTTAAAGAATCGGGGCTCAAGGTATTTTGTGCCGGTGAAAAATCCGCTAAATCAGCCTCAGAAACTACATTAACCGGACCCTCAGTATTAATTCTTGGGGCAGAAGACAAAGGTATAAGCCGTGAACTTATAGCATTGTCTGATAATCAGATAAAGATACCAATGACAGGCACCATAGGTTCACTTAATGTATCGGTGGCAGCTGGTATTCTTCTGTATGAGATAGTAAGACAGCGGTCAGTCTGATTATTATTCGATAATGCTTCTTATCCTCTGGTCAAGCATCTCCTGATCAACAGTAAAGGAAGCAAGACCTGCCAGCGTCAGCAAGGTATCAGGAGCAATTTTACCTTCACTTATCTTTTTCTCCCACCTTGCATGAACAGGAATTTTTCCATCGGAAACTATAAAGCTTTTCTCCTCTTTTGTCAGCGAGGGGAACATATCTTCGCAGCCTTCTTCATGAGCTATGTGAATCAGTTCAGAAGCTGAGCCTGGTATTTTCCCGGCTAACCTTTCAGCAAGTTTAAGCACTTTATTATCAACTTCCCAGAATTTCTCGATATGAGCATCTTTTGCTGAATCAAAAATACTAACATCATAATTTTCATGAGTCCGGGATGAGAATTTCCCGGCTAATTTTTTATGCCCGGCTGCTGCAACCTTAGGAGGCATGGTAAACACATCTACTCCGGCCAGAAGTTCAAGCTGGTTGTAATTCCTCAGGCTTGCTGCTATCTGTTTGGTTTGCCATGGGTTCTCTGCACTGAGACCTGATACCCAATTTTGTGAAGAGATAACCGACTTCTCTCCTGCTCCTGAACCATCGCCAAGTTTGTTGTCGATCATATAAGCACCAATTCTGCCAAGGAAGACATTCACATAATCGGGTCTGGATACTCTTGTCACAAGTACATTTTCGCGTGCGCTGAATCCAAGTGTGAAATTGATTTTTACTCCGGAATCCTTCAGAAGTCTGGCTCCTATCAAACCTTCAGCAGTATTAGGAACTTTAATAATAAACTGTTCCGGACATATATCATGAAATCTCCTGCCATAGTTTTGAATAGCCTTAATATCATGAGCAGTGTCGGTGTGAAGTTCGACACTTACATATCCTCCGAACTTTGAAGCCAGCCTCAGAGCATGCCTGGCGTTTAAAATAAATGCTATCTCTTTAACTCTTTCCTCCTGAGGCAGATCTCTTACAACACCTTTTGCTTCGGAAATAAAAACATCATATATTCCCTTTTGTATCTCATTGTTCAGCAAGGAATTATTCGTTGTTAACGCGCTCATTTCGGTCGACCAGTTTGCTTCGGCTTCCTCCATATCACCTGTATCAAGCCAGAGTTCTGTTCCGGTATTAAGAAGTGATTCCCAGAAGGGGTCGCTTTTGCCTGTAACATGTTTTTCACTAAGATTCTTCCAAACAAAATCACTAATTCTGGTATTTATGTCAGCCATGGTTTCAAGTATTGATGTGAAATTCAACTATTTCATTTATTCGATAAAATTTGCAAGTCATCACCTGTAGGTCGCTGGAAAACTTTAAGTGTGATATCAGTAACGACTCCGTCTAAATCCCGGCGAGGTATTGAAATCCAGTCACCGACTTTCAGCATCTTGTCAGCTGAAAGCTGAATACTGGCGACAAGTCCAAAAAGAGTATCCCTAAAAACCAGTATCAGTACTGCAGCCATCGCACCTAAACCGGCTATATAAATATAGGTCAGTTTATGAACCCCAACCAGCCATGCCGGATAAGCTTTAAGAGCCCATATGGTTTTTTTGACAATCATGGGTACAATCTTAAGGATGATTGCTTTTGCAATAAGGTTTGAAAACCAACTAAGCAATATTACAATCAGTACAAGAGCAATCGTACTGAGAAATGAAGAAAGGCTATAACTTAGTCCTGCATTAACAAATAAATCTTTAAACCATATAGCAGGATCATTTATTAATGGCATATTGGTTTCTTAAATATTTAGTGGCAAAAATAGATAAATTATCAATCCGTCTCAACGAATATTTTTAGCTTTACATTATTCTTGTAAAAATAAATTCTCTATGAGAACAATCATTTCATTCATTTTGTTTAGTCTCTCAGTCACCCCATCGGCACAGGAAAGTTTCGATAAGTATTTTACCGACAAAGTCTTAAGGTTTGATTTTATGCTTGCAGGGAATAGTGAGAATACCTCTGTTTATCCGGTTGGAATGAAGGAAGAACCTTTCTGGGCAGGATCTAAAACGAATCTTATAAATTCTTTCAATTCGGGTAATTTTAAATATGAAGTCTTTGAAGTTACCGGGAACACTCTTATCTACTCCAGAGCGTTCTGCACACTTTTCCAGGAGTGGCAGACAACTGCTGAAGCCAAGACCGTTGAAAGAAGTTTCTATGAAGTAGCTACTATGCCCTACCCGAAAGACAAAGTCAGATTTGTTCTCAGCAAGAGGGAACGGAATGGTTTATTCTCAAAATTGTATGAAACGATTATTGACCCCGCCAGTTACTTTATCAGGAAGGAGAATCCTGTAAATGTTGCCATTACAAAAATTTACAATGGAGGGGATCCACATACATCTGTCGATCTGGCATTTATTGCAGAAGGATACAAAGCAGATGAGATGGGGAAATTCAGGGAAGATGTAAAAAAAATGGCTGATTATCTTTTTGCAGAATCACCATTCAGTGATTATAAGGATAAATTTAATATCTGGGCGGTTGAAGCAATATCGCAGGATTCCGGAACTGATGTTCCGGGAGAGAAAATATATGTAAATACAGCATTGAATTCAAGCTTCTATACTTTCGATATTGACAGGTATCTGACTACCCAGGATATCAAAGCTGTAAACGATTTTGCAGCGGCTGTCCCTCACGATAATATCATTGTACTTATAAACAGCACAAGGTACGGCGGAGGAGGCGTTTACAACTACTATACCGGAACAACGACCGGACACCAGCTCTCACCAAAGGTTTTTATTCATGAATTCGGGCACGGATTTGCTGGTCTGGCTGATGAATATTATACATCTACTGTAGCTTACGATGAGTTTTACCCTCTCAATGTGGAACCATGGGAACCAAACATTACAACAATGGTCAACTTTGAATCAAAATGGAAGAAGATGATCGCTAAAGATACTCCTATGCCAACTCCTTCGGAAGAAAAATTTAAAAATGTGACCGGACTATTTGAAGGTGGAGGTTATTCTGCAAAAGGAATATACCGCCCGGAAATGGATTGCCGGATGAAAAGTAATAGTACTAAAGGGTATTGTTCTGTCTGCCGTAATGCAATAAAACAAATGATTGAATTTTATATAAAATAAAATTTAACTGTAGGGAAAAGTCGCGACTTTTCCCTACAATAAAAAAATTTGTTATTTGCTCTTTCTGTCAATAAGATAGAACAATACAAGGCTGAGGCCACCGAATAAGAAGATCATTGATACATAATCGGAACCGTGCTGCATGACCTCCATTGAATAAAGAATAGAGCCGGCGATAATGCCAACTCCTATCCCCATGAAAAGCATACCGATTTTCAGAGTAAACTTGTTCCAGTTAAACCAGGAGCTTTGACCTTCCTTCCCGGTGTTAAAAAGACTTGCGTCTGCTCCTTTATCAATGAGTGCCATTCTCTCTTTGTTACGGGTAGTGATGTGAACATAATAAATGCCAAATACTGTGGCGAAAAATGCGATAAAAGCAACTAATACTTCCATGACTTTAATTATTTGGTTAATAACTCTTTTTGCACCTTTAGACTACGGTACCGGGAATCTGGTTACAAAAAAATGATTAATAATATTTCTGCTTATTCCCGTAACCAATTAATATCTTTACTCGTCAAACAGACAGAATGGACTATAAAGGTGACATACATTATATAGAGCAGATCCTTGCTGGAAACAGTATTGCTTTCAGCCACCTGGTCGACCGTCATAAAGATAAAGCATATAATCTTGCTTTCAGAATATGCGGAAACCATGAAGAGGCGGAAGAACTAGCACAGGATTCATTTTTAAAGGCTTACAGGTCGCTAAAGAGTTTTAAGATGAAAAGCAGTTTTGCCACCTGGCTCTATCGGATCGTATATAATACTACTATCTCGTATGTAAGAATTAAGAAAAAAGGGGTTCTTTCACTTGAAGACTTTCCTGCTGACGCCACAGATTTTATCGGGAGAAACACCAGTGAGGAGGAAGCAGAAAAGGAATACAGGAGTTCGTTGGTTAACTTTGCCCTTCAGAAAATAAATGAAGAGGAAAGAGGTTTAATAAGTCTCTATTATTATGAGGAGATGAGTACCGAAGAGATATCGGATGTTACAGGGATAAGCAAATCGAATATCAAAGTAAAATTATTCAGAGCCAGGCAGAAGATGTTTGAAATAATTGAAAAAGTTGAAAAGAAAAAATTAATATATCATGAGTAATCAGGAAGAATACAAGGAAGACCTTCTCAGTCAGTATATTACGCCTGAGCGGATTGAAAAAGCTCCTAAAGGTTTTACTTCAAAAGTAATGACTCGCATCCAGTTAGAGACATTGCCTTCAATGGTTGCAGAAAGACTGTGGAAAAAAAATCTTGTCCCGGTTATTTCGGCTGTCGTTGTAATTTTGTTAATAGCTTCAGCTTTTCTGATTCCGGGAAGCCAAACTGACTCATTGGCTGATCCGGTTTTAAGCCTTATTAAAAACATTAAGTTTTCAATGCCGGAGATAAACCTGTCATCAATCTTCCGGCTTACTCTACCATCGGTAACAATGTATGTCTTTATCGGAATTTTAATACTTACCCTATTCGACAGAGCCTTGTACAGAATATTTCACAGGGAGAAATAAGTTACTTTACAGATTTTCGACTTTTGAATTAAGTCCTTTTGCATTAAGCGACCTGCTCATGGCATTAAGCACCTCAACAACGCCTAATCTTACCTCGCAGCTTCCTTTAAAATGGACAATAAGAGCACATTGTTCTGCCTGAACTGCATCGTGGCCACAAATTTCAACCAACGATTTGATAACATGTTCGAAAGTATTGATATCATCATTATAAAGAATCAGTGAACCCGATTCNNAGTTTTTCAAATAGTTGTCTTGCCGTTTCAACAGGTATCTCTTTTCCCCCAAGCCATGCAACAACCTGTGCCTCACGGTATCCGTTTCTGGTTAAAAGGTCAGCATACTCAGCAGCGGTCTCAAAAGTAATAAATTTCCCAATCAAATAAGCAATTTTTCTGTCTTCAAGGAGTTGAATATCCAGGCTTCTGGTCCCGGCCATTTTCCTTATTCCTTCAACAACATCCTCATTCAGAGGTTTTAATGATCTGATTACCTCAACTCTGAAAGTAAGTGTTGGAGTAATAGTATCTGCCTTTGTCTCAGGTAATATTTTTTCTATGGAGTAAAACGGTTTCTTTCCCCATTCCTTTTCCAGTAATGCTGCCCTGTCAGACGAAACATGTTTGTTTTCTGATAATGCGATAATAAATGCATCTTTGAACCCTTTGCTTTTCACTGCTGTAAGAGCTTTATTGGCATCTGCAGATTTTCGAAACATACCTGCATAATAAATTGTTTTATCCGTTCCTTCTATCTTAAAACCGTAAACCGGACTAAGTCCTTTAAAATAGGCAGGAACAACCGGATTACGGAAGACAGCGATCTGAATACGGTAAATAAGTCCCGCAGGCACCTCCGGATCAATTATTATCTTTGCCTTCGGGTCTGTCACCGGTTTAGACAACGCTTCGAACAAAGCAAATATTTCCATCTGAGGTTTGACTGAAGAAATAACCACTTTAGTTGTATCTGATCTTTTATCTGCTACTTTAACTATTTTATTATCAGCCATTCCGGCAGAATCCTTAACTAGACTTTTTACCGGTTTTTCAGGAGTCACTTTTTGAAGTCCGGATGTATCATGTTGATGGTTCATAGCAAGCTGAGCTTCACCGTATTTCTGATCAGCTGACTTCTGAAAAGATGCAGCAAGTTTTTCATTTTCGGAAATTCTGGTCTTTAGGGCAGACTTTTCAGTAACTGAAAGTTTTTCCAACTCTTTTCTTTGCTCACCAGCAAGTTCAAGAAGTGAATCTGCTTTAAATTGAAATTCAATAGCTTCATTTAAAGTTTTTTCATAGTTTGCAGGAAGATTAACTTTTTGGGGAGGTGCTTTGTCAGTAGTTTTTTGAATTGGTTCCTTAATTGTGGGTTTAGCCTCTGTCGTACTGGTGTCTGCTTTATCATTTTTAAAGTTCGCAACTGGTATGAGTTCAGATTCTGCAACTTGTCCTCTTTTTTGTATGCACTGTTGTAAAAATTCCGGAACACCCATTTCCTTTGCGGCTTTTTTCCCAACCCGGTCAGTATACGAATTATACGACATTGTTGCTTCTGAGAATTTCCCCGACATTTGCTGTGCACGCCCGAGATAAAATAATCCATCAGATGGCAATGTCTTTACGGCACCGCTTCCCTGAAGAGCCTCTTTCAAAAGGTTTGTTGCCTCACCCGGGTCCTTGTTCTGCTTTACCAGGCAAACGCCTGAATAGTACTTATACAATGGATCTTTGGTATAAGTCAGGAGCAATTCCCTGAATTCAGTGTATGCCTTCTCATAATTCCCTTGTGAAAATGCTTCAAAAGAGGATTGGCGTGTAGGTTTCGTCTGAATGTTCTGGGAAAAAAGATTATTAAAAAGTATTTCAATAACCGTTAAAAGGCAAAACAAAATTATCTGTTTCTTCAATTTCATACCTGCGTTATAATTGGCAAATAATTAATTTTCAATACATTACTTTGAATGTTCTAATTCTTTGCCAGAAGATTTATGTTAATAACAATTGACTGATTTTTTGCAAATAACAATTCAAACTTCGTAAATTTACCCATAATAACAAAATAAATGACCATGATCCAATTAAAAGAGGGAATGAAAGCCCCCGGGTTTGAAGGTATTGATCAGAACGGCAAAACTATAAAACTAAGTGATTTTACAGGTAAAAAAGTAGTTTTATATTTTTATCCAAAAGATAACACACCTGGTTGTACCGCAGAAGCTTGTAACCTGCGTGATAATTGGGATTCATTATTAAACAAAGGTTTTGCAGTTATCGGGGTAAGTCCCGACAATGAAAAGTCGCATAAAGGTTTCGTTGATAAATATTCACTTCCATTTCCTCTTATCGCCGATACTTCTAAAAAAATTCTGAATGATTATGGTGTCTGGGGAGAAAAAAAAATGTACGGAAGAAGCTTTCTGGGTGTTATCAGAACAACATTTATTGTTGATGAAAAAGGGATAATTGAAAAGATAATCATAAAGGTCGATACCAGCGGGCACACTAAACAGATTTTCAATTTGTACAATCAATAAAACCAATTATATGAGCATAGAAAGAAAAGAAATAAATAAAGAGAAGCTTAAGGCACTTGAGGTTACCCTTGGGAAAATTGAAAAGGATTTTGGTAAGGGAACAATAATGAAATTAGGTGATCATGCAATCGATAACATTCAGGTCATTTCAACAGGTTCAATAGGACTTGATGCTGCTCTTGGTATTGGTGGAATACCACGTGGAAGGGTGATAGAGATTTACGGTCCTGAAGCATCAGGAAAAACAACACTGGCTATTCATTGTATCGCCGAAGCACAAAAGAATGGAGGTATTGCTGCAATAATTGATGCTGAACATACATTTGATCGTAATTATGCAGAGAAGCTGGGTGTAGATGTTGAGAACCTGCTTATTTCTCAGCCTGATAATGGAGAGCAGGCACTTGAGATCACTGACAACCTCATCCGCTCCGGTGCACTTGATATAGTAGTTATTGACTCAGTTGCAGCACTTACACCAAAGGCTGAAATTGAGGGTGAAATGGGTGATTCCAAGATGGGTCTGCAGGCAAGACTGATGTCTCAGGCATTACGAAAACTTACAGCAAATATCAATAAAACAAACACCTCATGCGTCTTCATTAATCAACTCAGGGACAAAATCGGTATTGTGTTCGGTAATCCGGAAACCACAACCGGTGGTAATGCTCTGAAGTTTTATGCATCAGTGAGATTAGACATCCGCCGGACCAGCCAGCTTAAAGAAGGTGAAGAAATCATTGGCAGCCGGACTAGGGTCAAAATTGTAAAGAATAAGCTTGCACCTCCATTCAGAAAGGCTGATTTTGATATACTATATGGAGAAGGGATATCCCAGCTCGGAGAGATTGTTGACCTTGGAGTCGATTTTGAAATTATTAAGAAAAGTGGTTCCTGGTTTAGTTATGGAGATACCAAACTTGGTCAGGGTCGTGACGCTGTCAAACAGATACTTAAAGATAATCCGGAATTATATGATGAGCTGAAGGCTAAAGTATCTGATGCCCTCAAAAAGTAATAATATTGAAAATAACTTAGAATCATGAAAAGATGTCTTCTGCCGGTAATTCTTTTAGCACTTCTTTTTACATCTTCATGCAAACAAAAACCTCCTGTAGTAAAAGAGGCTTTGCCCCAGTTTAATAACCAGTTGACTGCTGAAGAGAAAGCGGGAGGAGTAATGACTCCTGAAATAATGTGGAAATTCGGAAGACTCGGTACATTTGCACTTTCTACCGATGGATCGACTGTTTTGTATGCAGTTACAGATATAGATCTTCAGAGTGAGGCAAGACGAACAAATATTTTTAAGATAGCATCAAATGGAGCGAATCCCGTACAACTGACCAGCAACGGTGGAAGCTCTCCGCAATGGATCAACAACGGGAAATCTATTGCTTATGTCAATAAAGGTAAACTCTGTACAATGAATACAGACGGCTCAGGGCAGAAAGCTATATCGGGGATAAGCGATTTTGAAATTTTCAGCGTTTCGCCTGACGGAAACAAGATATATTTTACGAAGAGAGTCAAATTAGACCAGACTGCAAATGAGAAACATAAACTTCCTAAAGCAAATGTCAGGATTATCAACGATCTGATGTACAGACATTGGAACTACTGGAGTGATTATTCATACAGCCATATTTTTGTTGCCTCCTTTAACGGAAACACAGTATCTGAAGGAAAAGATATTATGGAAGGACAGAGGTTTGAATCACCTACTTCTCCATACTTCGATGATGGTGAAATTGCATGGAATCCCGACGGGAAATCAATCGCCTATACGACTAAACGGCTTAACGGCAAAGCAGACGCACTAAGCACGAACTCAGACATTTACCTGTATAATCTTGAAACAGGCAAAGAAATTAATATTTCTGAAGGCAACAAAGGCTATGACAGATACCCGGTCTTTTCACCGGATGGTTCAAAGATAGCATATCAGAGCATGGAAAGAGATGGTTATGAAGCTGATCTCGACCGGCTGTTTGTTTACAATATTAAAGAAGGAAGCGGAACATGGATATCGAAAGGATGGAATTTTGATGTATCTAATATTACATGGGATGATAACGAGACAATATACTTTGCTTGTTCTCATCTGGGTACCTCCCAGATATTCAAAACTGACCTTCATGGGAAAAGTGTAACAAAGGTAACAGAAGGAGTGCATAATCTCGGACCATTCATTCTAAAATCGGGGATTATGGTTTCAGAACTGACTTCAATGTCGATGGCTCCTGAACTTTCCACCATTGATAAGAAGACGGGATCAGTTAAACAGATCTCTTCTATAAATAAATTTATCTACGATAATATCAAAATGGGTAAGGTTGAGGAGAAGTATATTAAAACAAAAGATAAGAAAGACCTTCAGATGTGGGTAATCTATCCTCCAGACTTTAACCCCGCAAAAAAATATCCTGCACTGCTTTTCTGCGAAGGAGGTCCGCAGTCCTCACTGGATCAGTTCTGGTCATACAGGTGGAACATGCAGATGATGACAGCAAAAGGTTATATAGTATTTGCACCAAACCGCCGTGGTGTTTCAGGGTTTGGTCAGGAATGGAAAGAACAGATTTCCGGCGATTGGGGTGGAAAAAACATTCAGGACTATCTTGATGCTACCGATGCGATGGCTAAAGAACCTTACATTGACGGAAAGAGAATGGGTGCAGTAGGGGCAAGTTACGGTGGCTTTTCGATTTTCTACCTTGCAGGTGTACACCAGGGAAGATTTAAAGCATTAATTGCCCACGCCGGGGTTTTCGATTTCGAAAGTGAGTACGGATCTACCGAGGAGCTCTGGTTTCCGAACAAAGAATACGGGGGGCCGTACTGGAAAAATCTGCCAAGCTATAAATTCTCCCCTCACCTTATGGTTGATAAGTGGACAACACCTATACTTATTATAACCGGAGCGAATGATTTCAGGATACCGTATACTCAAGCCATGGAGGCATTTCAGGCTGCCCAGTTAAATGGCGTTCCAAGCAAGCTTCTTTTCTTCGAGGATGAATGTCATTGGGTTACAAAACCACAGAATTCCGTGATCTGGCAACGTGAATTTTTTGAGTGGCTTGATACGTACCTTAAATAAAATTGACCTCTCCATATCATATGTAAAGGGGCAAACCGAATGAGGCTATCCTTTAAGTAATTCCATTACTTTCTCCACTTTTTCCTCCATTGGCAATTGACCATCGATCCAGTTTATCTTAATGCCCCTCCGTTCCATCCCTCTGAACCATGTCATCTGCCTTTTGGCAAACTGGTGAATAGCTATTTCAAGATCCCTGACCATTTCCTGGCAAGAAATTTTTCCGGTCAGATATAACGTAATAAACTTATATTCAAGTCCATAATAAATCAATGTTTCCGTGTTTATACCCATATCAATCAGATTCTTCACTTCATCTACCATACCAGAATCGAGACGTTGTTTAAGTCTTTCTGAAATCCTTTTTCGTCTGGTATCTCTATCAAACGTAATACCGGTAACAAGGGCTCTGACTTTTGGAAACTCACTGCAATGATTTCCCTTGTTCCTGCCGGAATGTTCTATTTCAATTGCCCTGATAACCCGCTTCCTGGTATCTGTATCCGTTGTGTTATGAAGGTTTTTGAACGTTGATAAGATCTCTTTGAGTTCCTCCATCGATTTTTTCTCAAGTTCAATTCTCAGTCCGCTGTCAGGAGGCACCTCAAACATTTTGTATCCTGTTATTATACTATCTGCATACATTCCTGATCCTCCACAAACAACCGGGAATATTTTTCGTTTTTTCAGATCGGAATAAACTTTGTTAAAATCGCGCTGATATTCAAATACATTATATTTATAACCGGGATCAGCAATATCAATCAAATAACAAGGAATGTTAGTGCCATTGACATGGTAATCATCATAGTCCTTCCCTGTACCCAGATTCATACCCCTGTAAACCTGTCGTGAATCTGCACTGATAATCTCACCTCCTACCCTCAGAGCAATGGCCGCAGCCAGGGCAGTTTTACCTGATGCAGTAGGCCCGATAACAACTAATAAATCGTAGATAGAATTCAACTCCACGGTCACATTTTTAATCATTCCTGTTGGTAAAGCAATATACCATATATTTATTTAATTTTGCCAGACATTCAAAACTGACTTTTTTATTAAAGATTATGAAAGGTGGCGCCGGCAATATCGTCATTAAGAATAAAAAGGCTTCTCATGATTATGAGTTCATCGAAAAATTTGTGGCGGGGATTATACTCTCGGGAACCGAGATAAAATCGATCAGACTTGGGAAAGCCACTCTTGCCGACTCTTATTGTTTTTTCAACAATGGAGAGCTTTTTATTAAGGGAATGCACATTGCTGAATACTGGTGGGGAAATCTTAATAATCATGATCCGCTCAGGGAAAGAAAATTGCTGCTTACTGCCCGTGAATTAAGAAAAATTGAAAGAAAAATAAAAGAAAGCGGACTGACAATCATTGTCATTAAAGTCTTTATCAACAACCGGGGATTGGCAAAAGCCGAAATAGCGATTTCCAAAGGCAAGAAAGAATATGACAAACGTGAAACCCTCAAACGCAAAGATGCAACGAGAGAGATGGATCGAATGAGAAAGGTCTGATCAGAAGTTTGGACTAAGAAGATATCTTGAATAGAACTTAACGATATAATCTACAGCTTCATCAGCTGTATCTACAAGGGTAAATATATCCAGATTCTCAGGTGAAATATTATGTTCTTCAGCAAGCATTTCCTCTTTAATCCAGACTATTAAACCACTCCAGTATTTTCTCCCAACCAGTATTATTGGAAACTTTCCGATCTTCCTGGTCTGGATAAGGGTTATTGCCTCAAAAAGCTCATCGAATGTTCCGAATCCACCCGGAAGGACAATAAAACCCTGAGCATATTTCATAAACATGACTTTCCTGACAAAAAAATGATCAAAAGTTATCAGTTTATCAGAATCGATATATGGATTTGGATGTTGTTCAAAAGGAAGATCAATATTTATACCTACTGATTTGCCCTTTCCCCTTTTTGCTCCTTTATTAGCTGCTTCCATAATGCCGGGTCCGCCTCCGGTAATAACACCATATCCGTTCTGTGTAAGCTTGAAAGCAATATCCTCCGCAAGAATATAATACTTATTATTAACCGAGGTGCGTGCAGAACCAAAAACTGAAACGCATGGGCCAATTCGGGCAAGTTTTTCAAATCCCTCGACTAACTCAGAGATAATTTTAAACACTCGCCATGAATCTGTAGTATGAATTTCATGCCATGTTTTCTGTTCAAAGGCATCTTTTATAAGATCAGCAGGTTTCTCCATTTTGGTTTCAATAATAATTAATCGATTCAAATATAATTAAATTCTTAAGCCGTAAGTTCTGCTTTAAGGTATTTCCCCGTATAACTGTCTGAACATTCAGCAAGTTGTTCTGGCGATCCTGAGAATATAATATTACCGCCGGCTTTTCCACCTTCTCTGCCAAGATCTATTATATAATCAGCCATCTTAACCACATCCAGGTTATGTTCAATTACGATAATGGTATTACCCCTGTCAACGAGCTTATTTAGCACATCCAGTAAAACTCTGACATCCTCAAAATGTAATCCTGTAGTTGGTTCATCAAGGATATAAAGTGTTTTACCGGTATCACGCCTTGCCAGTTCAGTGGCCAGTTTGACGCGTTGCGCCTCACCCCCTGAAAGAGTTGTTGACTGTTGTCCCAGCTTGATGTATCCAAGCCCTACATCCTGAAGTGTTTTTATTTTATGATAAATTGATGGTATGTTAGCAAAATATTCAACTGCCATATTAATAGTCATTTCCAGGACGTCACTTATTGACTGACCTTTATACTTGACTTCAAGTGTTTCGCGGTTATAACGTTTCCCGTTACATTCAGTGCAATGAACATAAACATCGGGCAGAAAATTCATTTCGATGGTTTTCATTCCTGCGCCTTCGCATCCCTCACATCGCCCGCCTTTAACATTAAAAGAGAATCTTCCGGCGCCGAATCCACGTATCTTTGCTTCAGTTGTCTGTTCAAAAAGCTTTCGTATATCGGTGAAGACACCAGTATAAGTTGCAGGATTTGATCGTGGAGTTTTACCTATAGGTGATTGGCTTACCTCAATAACTTTATCGAGATGTTCGAGTCCGGTAATTTCTCTGTACGGCAATGGCGACTTACCGGAATTATGAAATTTCTTTGCCAGGGCTGGATGAAGAGTCTGGTTAATGAGTGATGATTTGCCGCTTCCTGATACTCCTGTTACGCAAATAAATGTACCAAGAGGCAGTGCAACATCCACATTATTAAGGTTATGCCCCGAAGCACCTGAAAGAAACAGAAATTTACCATTCCCTTTCCTTCTCTCTTCAGGAATGTGGAACTTCTTTTTATTATTAAGATATGAAGAAGTAAGTGTATCCTGTTTCATCAGTTCCTTCGGATTTCCATAAGCAACAACAAGGCCACCATGACGTCCTGCTCCCGGTCCCATATCAATCACATGATCTGCCGACAAGATCATTTCTCTGTCGTGTTCTACCACAATGACAGAGTTACCGGCATCCCTGAGTTGTTTTAATGCGGCTATCAGTCGCCGGTTATCCCTCTGATGCAGCCCAATGCTCGGTTCATCAAGAATATAGAGTACATTGACCAGTCTTGAGCCAATCTGAGTAGCCAGTCTGATCCTTTGACTTTCTCCTCCGGAGAGTGTTCTTGCACCTCTGTTCATCGAGAGATACTCGAGTCCAACCTCAAGCAGAAAACCAAGTTTTGCTCTTATCTCCTTTAGAATTTCTGCCGCGATTAATTTTTGCTTCCCGGTCATCTTCTCCTCTATATTGGACAGGAAGATAGATAACTCTTTGATATCCATGGCGGAGAGTTCTCCGATATTCTTATCAGCTATCCTGAAATATAATGACTCTTTCTTCAGCCGTGTACCCTGACATTCGGGGCAAACATTATATTGCACATACTGATCCTTAATTTTTGTTCCGTTCTTCTTGCCGTTTATTGTTTCAACATTCCCTACAAAATTCACAACACCTTCAAAAGTCAAGAAATAGTTGGAAGTCATTCCCAAAGGAGTATTTGACAACTTGAGCACTTCTTCCGACCCATAAAGCACCTTGTTGAGGGCATCCTCAGGAATCTCTTTTATTGGTGTATCCAGAGTGAAACCATTTTTTTCAGCTATTGCTTCGATCTGCCAGAAAATCCAGGTATTCCTGTACTTTCCAAGAGGTTCGATCCCTCCTTTTCTGATGCTGAGTTCTTTGTCAGGAATAAGTTTCTCCTCATCAATGCTTGAAATCTCGCCCAGTCCGTTACAGTGGGGACAAGCCCCCTGTGGTGAATTAAAAGAAAAAGTATGAGGTGCGGGGTCATTATATGATAACCCGGTGGTTGGACACATCAGGTGCCGGCTGAAATACCTCGGTTCGTTATTTTCGTTATCCAGAACCATCATCACTCCGTCACCCTGATCGAGTGACATAAGGATTGAATCATTGAGTCTTTTATCGGAAGTATCGCCAACTTTGAACTTATCGACAACTAACTCAATAAAATGGGTCTTATACCTGTCGAGCTTCATTCCCGGAGCAAGTTCCCTGATTTCGTTGTTAATACGAACATTAAGGAAACCTTTTCTTCTAAGCTGTTCAAATAACTCTTTATAATGCCCTTTCCTGCCTTTAACTATCGGCGCAAGAAAAAAAACTTTCTTTCCTGAGAAACGGTTTTTAACAAGATCAAGTATCTGTGTATCTGAATATTTAACCATTTTTTCACCGGATGCATATGAATATGCTTCGGATGCCCTGGCATATAATAGCCTGAGAAAATCATAAATCTCAGTAATAGTTCCGACAGTTGAGCGCGGGTTTTTATTGGTGGTCTTTTGTTCGATAGATATAACCGGACTTAAGCCAGTTATCTTATCAACATCAGGGCGTTCCATTCCCCCCAGAAACTGTCGGGCATAGGCTGAAAGAGTCTCCATGTAGCGCCTCTGACCCTCGGCATATATGGTATCAAAGGCAAGAGATGATTTTCCGCTTCCGCTTAATCCGGTGATTACTACAAGACTGTTTCGCGGTATAGTAACATCTATGTTTTGTAAGTTATGTACCCTTGCGCCAAGGACTTTAATCTCCTCATTCATCTTCACTTCTCCTCATCAAAAGGTCAGTTCTCCGTTTTCTGTTTTTTCGATGTTTCGCATCCCCTCTGAAGGAATCTTAATCATATATTCTTTATTTGATTTTGGTGTCAGGAATGGTTTCCTGAGCCAGGGATTCAGAATTTTTAACATCTTATAATTTGTCCCGAACTTTTCAGCAAAAGCTGAAAAATCGGTAATAGCACTGTCAACTTTTAATTCAGCGTATTTTAGTTCCGGATATAAATCCGTTTTTGAGATCTTAAATCCATAATTCTCCGGATCACTAATTATAAGTTTATATGCCACTGCTCTGAATATATATCTTGCTGTTTCATCGCTTAACAGAAGATCGTAATAATTATGCTGATGCTGTATTTCTATCTGTTCATCTATTGCGGCTCGTCCGCCATCGTATGAAGCGGCAGCAAGTGTCCAGTTGCCATATTTTTCATAGGATTTTATAAAATAATCGCATGCGAACTGTGTTGACTTTTCAACATCGTATCTTTCGTCAACAACAGTGTTGATCTCCAATCCTTCTTCCTTTCCTGTTTCAGGCATTATCTGCCAGAAGCCTGTAGCTCCTGCCGGAGAAACCATATTACTATATTCACTTTCGGCAGCTACCAGATATTTGAAATCATCAGGAATATTATTCTTTTTAAGAATTTTTTCTATAAGGGGAAGATACCTGTTCGCTCTCTTTATAATCAGAATCGTTGAGGAGTGTCGGTATGCACTTGTCAGGATTTCACGTTCAAGACTCTCCCTTGTATCAAAGTTGTCGAGAGGCATTGTCTCACCTGAAAATGTCACTTCATCAGGTAATTTAAATGATTTGATATTATAAACTGTATCTATTGGCTGATGCACCCCTGCTGGAGTGTTGCTAAATCCTTTAAAGTTCTGGGCGATTGAAAGAATGATAATAATTGTTCCAGTCAGAACAAAAGCAGTAAGCACCGTTTTCCTTTTTGTATATATCATAATAATTGAAGTAGTAAAAAATAAAGTGCAAAGGTAACATTTTTGCGCCTGAAAAATAATTTCGGTAAGGGTAAATTAATCATTGAATAGATACCGAAAAAACCAATAAAAGATGTGGCCGGGGAAAAATTAAAGGAGGAAAAGGGATGACAGGTCTAGAATTTATATGAAACTCCGGAGAAGATCCCGAAAGAATAGGGATGAATGAATGAACCTGTTGTAACACTGAACGGATTCAGGTAATATCTGAAAGTTGGTTCGAGATTGAGAGATAATTTACCAGATAGATTATATTCCATTCCCATCCCCAGAGAACTGCTTAAAGTAAGAGGATTTAGTCCTTCAGTCTTTCCTATTGAATATCTGTTGCCATCAATCGTAGTATATACTGAATTATTGACCAATAGATTATATGATAATCCACCTATAAGATTGATACCAATCATTTTATCCACAATTTTATATCTCAAGATGACCGGTAATTCCAGGTAACTGAAATTCTGGTCCAGTGAATTGTTGATAGGCTGAAGACTTGCTTTTTTAGGGTCAAATACATCATTTGTGTAAGCTGTAAGTACTCTGTTTGTACCGTCAGAGCTGAGAAAAACATCAGGATTATTTGCATAAACAGTACCATTTGTGGTAAGCACCTCAAAGTTAGTACCTCCTTTAGTATAATCATATTTCTGAAATCCGCTGAAGGAATTTATACCATCTACCTTTTGTCCTAAAGAGGAATAGTAAAGCCCGGATTGTATACTGAATCTTTTACTGATTTTATAAGAAAATGCGACGCCCCCTGAATATGAAACAAGAGGCTGTTCCGATGCCACTAGTTGTTTTGACAGTGCATCACTCCCTGAATTAAAACTCGAATAATAGGTTGGAGAAGCCATAGCAGCTATAGACCACCTTTTCTCCGGTTTAGTGATTATATTCTCCGGAAAATACTGAAAATCAGGAAGGTTAATTTTTATAGGATTTTCCTTAGATGTAATCAGCGGTGTCAGGGAAAGTCCATCAGTTGCTTCATTATTAGTTATAAACAGGCTCTTAGTTTTCAGAATATTCATAATCTGATCAGGAGAAGAGGTCGTTTCAATTTCCTTCTGAATTGTAGCCTGATCATCGGTCACTGTCAGGATATCAGAAGAGTTTTTAAACGGAACAAATTTCTCCTCTCGTAAATACTGTGGATTATCAATGGGGTTATAAATAACCGGAAGGGAAACCGGTACATTAAAAGCAATTACAGGAGATGAGGGCCCGACTGACAATTCCCGGCTCCATCTGTAAGTTAAAAAACTTAGTGTCAGCAGAATAGTAATCAAAGCAGCAATCCTCAGAAATATATATGGCCTTGATTTAATTTTGACTGCCGAGAGAATACTATCACAAACCCCGGGTGGCGGAAGTACTTCGAAATCTTTAAGTCCGTTTCTAAAGAGAAGATCTATATTTGCCCCTTTTTCATTCATTTGCGACGTTCTTCTTAATTCCGGTATATGATCCTACTCTTCTCTGAAGGATAACCCTTGCACGGGAAAGATTTGATTTTGAAGTTCCCTCTGAAATATTCACCATAGTACTAATCTCTTTATGTGAATATCCTTCAATTGCGTAAAGGTTAAACACCATTCTGTATTTCGTGGGCAATTCCCTGATAATTTCGAGCAGATCATTAGCTTCAAGACCAGCATAATCCTGATTATCAGGTTCTGCATCTGGCTCCTGTATCATATCTATATCATCGACACGATAGAGGTTATGTCTGCTGCGGAATTTTTCAAGCGCTGTATTTACTGTAATCCGGCGCATCCAACCCTCGAATGAACCTTCATGTTTATAATGATCAAGGTTTTCAAAGATCTTAATAAATCCTTCCTGCAAAATATCTCTTGCCTCTTCTTCATTACCCGAATACTGAAGGCACACTGCATATAACTTCGCAGAATGTCTTCTGTACAGAAGTTCCTGGTCCCTTCTGTTACCGGCAAGACAACCTTTTATTATTTTTTTTATCTCCGACAAGGTTTTTTTACCTGATTGAGAACATAAAAATATAAAATAATTATCTTAAATGCCAGTAATTCTATAAAGATTGATGGATTTTTTTAAAGAAAGGTTGCGTTCAGGAGGTTAAAGATGTATCACCTCCCCGTAAGCCGCTGCTGCTGCCTCCATTATAGCCTCTGACATTGTAGGATGCGGATGTACCGACTTAATTATTTCGTGTGCCGTAGTTTCAAGTTTTCTGGCAACAACTATTTCTGCAATCATTTCGGTAACATTAGCTCCGATCATATGTGCACCAAGCAGTTCTCCATATGCTGCATCAAATATAAGTTTAACAAAACCATCTTTTGCACCTGAAGCACTTGCTTTTCCTGAAGCTGTAAACGGGAATTTTCCAACTTTGATATCATAGCCGGCTTCCCTGGCAGCAGATTCTGTAAGACCACATGATGCTATCTCAGGAGTTGTGTATGTACATCCGGGAATATTCTTATAATCAAGAGGTTCGATTGATAATCCTGCAATCTTTTCGACACAAATTATCCCCTCTGCAGAAGCCACATGTGCAAGTGCCGGCCCATGAACAATATCACCGATAGCAAAAATGCCCTCAATCGAAGTCTGGTAATAATCATCTACAACGACTTTACCCTTATCAGTTTTAACACCAGCGCTTTCGAGACCAATATCTTCAATGTTTGTAGTTATTCCAACAGCTGATAAGACAATATCAGCTTCAACGACCTCATTCCCCTTTGGTGTTTTTATAGTCACCTGGCACTTTTCTTTTGAAGTATCAACAGACTCAACCGAGGAATCGGTCATTACTTTCATTTTAATTTTCTTAAACGATCTCTCAAGTTGTTTTGAGACTTCCTCATCTTCAACAGGGACAATCCTTGGTAAAAACTCTACAAGAGTCACGTTTGTTCCCAGAGACTGATAGAAATTAGCAAATTCACTACCGATTGCCCCAGATCCCACAACAACCATTGAACCCGGTTGCTTTTCAAGTGTCATAGCCTCACGGTAGCCGATTATCTTCTTCCCATCCTGTTTCAGATTTGGCAACTCCTTCGATCTTGCACCAGTCGCTAAAATTATATTCGGCGCAGTATATTTTTTTTTATTCCCGTCAAGATCCTCCACCTCAACATTATTTTTCCCTAGAAGACGACCATATCCTTTGATGTGCTCAATATTATTTTTTTTAAAAAGGAACTGAACTCCTTTACTCATACCGTTGGCCACATTTCTGCTTCTGGAAACAATTGCACTAAAATCCGGTTTTACTTCACCCGAAATAGTAATCCCATAATCAGATGAATGAGTCAAATAATCAAAGACCTGGGCGCTTTTCAAGAGCGATTTTGTGGGTATGCATCCCCAGTTGAGACAGATTCCTCCGAGTTCAGCTCTTTCAACTACTGCTACTTTCATTTTCAACTGTGATGCCCTTATTGCAGCAACATAACCGCCGGGTCCGCTGCCAATTATTATTAGATCGTAATCCATCGTAATCGTATTTTATATTATAAATACTCTTTTATTATTTTGTCATTCAATATTAATAAGTGCTTGGATTTTGTAGTGACTAAAGGTTGGAGTGACTAAAGTGCCTAGAGTTAATAAACTTAGATATTTGTGCTATTAATTGGATAGTGCCTTTTACCAGAACCCAGATTATAACAAGAGTAAAGATTATTGTTGCGCCTACAGGAATTCCTGCATAATATGAAATCGCATAACCTGTTGCTGTTCCTACAAATCCGGCAAGAATAGACCAAACAACTATTTTAAAATAGACCCTGGTAAATAACATTGCTATGTTTGGCGGGATAGTCAGCAATGAGATAACCAGAACTACCCCGGCCATCCTTATATTCAAAACTATTGTCAATGCTATCAATGAAGTTGTAATATATTTAAATACATTAACATATGAGGAGTAAGTCCTTGCAAATACTTCATCGAAAGAGATATAAAGTATTGTCCTGTAGAATATTCCAAAGTAAAGTATCAATATTACTGACATTGTTCCCAATGCAATTATATCGGCACGTGAAACGGTGAGAATACTCCCGAAGAGATAACTCATCAGGTTAGGCGTATATCCGGGTGTCAGGTAGATGAAGATTATTCCAATAGCCATTCCAAAAGCCCACAATATTCCTATTGCAGAGTCTTCTCTTATTCTCTGCTTAACAGAAAGATACTCAACACCCAGGGCTGACAGGATACCAAAAACAGCAGCTCCAACTACAGGGTTGATACCCAGGAAATAGCCAATGCCAATACCGCCAAATGAGGCATGTGTTATACCTCCGCTTAAAAAAACCATCCTTTTCGACACAACGTATGTTCCTGCTAACCCGGCAGTTATGCTGGCAAAGACAGCTCCAAGAAGTCCTTTAATTATAAATCCGTATTGAAATATACTGGTTTCCACTATTTATGGTATTTAAGTACTGTATGTGGAACATCGCCATGTGCAACAAGCTGAATCGGACATCCGTATGCAAGCAGATCTTCATTTGTGATCTCATGTGAAGGATGATAGTGAAGACTCCTGTTTACACAGGCAAACGATTTAATATGTGATGAAATGGTTCCTACATCGTGTGAAACCATGAGTATTGCCATACGGCTGTTAAGGTCTTTCAATTTTTCATAAAAATCGTTTTCAAAAGTTGTATCAACGAAATTTCCAGGTTCATCAAGTAAAAGTAATCTGGGGTTTCCGATAATCGCCCTACCCAGGAATACTCTTTGCATCTGTCCGCCGGACAATTCATTTAAGGTGGATTTAGACATCCCTGCCAATCCAAGCTCATCAATCACGGTATCTGCCTTTTTCTTGTCAGAAGCGGACATTCTGGATATGATCCCTTTCCGGATCATCAGGCCTGAAAGAATTATGTCAGTAACTGTGACAGGGTAGTTAATGTCTCCTGTTGACATCTGGGGAAGATAGCCGATACTGTTTCCATCTAAAAGTTCGTTATTGAAAACCATTTTACCTTTAACCGGTTTCACCAAACCCAGAATTACTCTTAAAAGTGTTGTCTTTCCGCCTCCATTCGGACCAATGACGCCAATAAAATCATTCTCATTTACTTTGAAATCCACATCCTGCAAAACCATATTTGCACCATAAGAAGCTGACAAAGAATACATTTCGAATAAATACGCCATAAATCGTGACTATTTTGAGCTTTCAAGTAAACTTTTATGCAGGGCATCAATAATATCCGTAGTTGACTTTTGCCAGTCTTCCGACAAAGGATCTATCAATATTACCTTAGCACCTATTTCTCCGGCTATAGTTTTCGCATTTTTGGTATCATATTCCCTTTGAACAAATATTGTCTTGAGGTTATCTTTCCTGGCAAGATCAATAAGTTCTCTCATTCTTGACGGTGGCGGTTCTTTGCCCTCAAATTCTACAGGGATCTCTTCAAGACCATAGTCTCTTGCAACATATGCAAGGTTCGGATGATATATCATAAAACATTTGTTCGGCACATCTGAAAAAAGTTCCCTGGCTTTATTATCCACTTCCTGAATTTTTGAAATAAGAAGCTGATAATTTGTTTCATATTTCTGTTTTTGTGACGGATTGAGCTCACACAGTAATCCTTTTACAGAGTATGCCATTATTAAAGCACATGTGGGTGATACCCAATAATGAGGATCTGCACCTTCGACGTGCCCTCCTTCATGGTGATGACCTGATGTAATAGGATCAATCTTATCTCCTAACGATAACCTCTTCATTGTCCTGTTTGTCTCATAAAAACGGTCCAGCCAGTTCATTTCAAAACCCAGATAACCATTGCTTATATAGGCGACTGATTTCCTGAGTTTGTTAACTTGTTCAGGAAAAGGCTCGTAAGTATGAGGATCAGCTCCGGCAGGAACCATAATGTTAACCGTAAAGTCATTCCCTGCAATCTCTTCAACAAAGTATTTGAAAGGTGCAATACTGACAGTAATTATTTTGTTGCCGGAATCAGCACCATCGCGGCCACAGGATATAGCAAAACAGGTTATCAGAAGAAAGCATATTTTTCTCATTATCTGGAAAAGTGATCGACCACTACAAATTTAACATATAACAGAACAAATGGTTTAAGTGTTGCAAATAAAATAATATACGCTATTTTTGGATAAGATTAATGGAAAATCTACTTCCTGCCGGATGAAGAATAAAGGAGAGATACTTGCATCAATATTGAAAAATTTTAAAGACTGCTATTTCTTCCTCCATAACACTAAGGAGTTCGATATCGTTGAAAACATTATGAATGAAGGGTTTATCTTCGAAAGTCAGTTGGCTCATTCTACCGACCGGGTAAATCCAAACGAGCCTGTTGAAGTTAGTTACTTTCTATTTCAGAGGAAAGATTATGGTTCATTCACTATTATTATTGCAATACCTAAAGTTATTTATGAAATGTATACAGGTGTTTCCAACAAAAAAGATGTTGGTATCGAAGAAGTGCTGACTGTTACCGATCCATATTGGGGAGATAATGATGAGTTGATGTACACGCTGTCGCCCAAACATATCCTTGGATATTTTAACATCAAAACATCGGAGTTTTATCAGAACAGGAATTGGGATCCGTTCTTTAATAACTGCCAGGTAAGATCTTCAGGTAAAAAATCAGGATATACAGGCAGAAAATAGAAAAAAGGAGACCGGACCCCTATGCCGGTCTTCTTTTTATCGGGAATGAAAATTAATAAGTCTGAAGTGAGATCTTGAAAAACCCAGTGGCTTTGGAGGATGAAATCTGAAATTTCCAATCTCCGGTTTTATCCTGATTCTCTGTTTCAGATAGTGTGAATGACTTTCGCCAGTTGAGATTGCCAGATTCGTCGATCAAGATATCTGAATAGTTTTTGCCATTGGGCATAATGATCTTGATTCGGATTTCACCCGATTTACAATCGCCCATCACCGACATTACAACCGACTTTGCCGATTTCTCCACATCAAAGGTGTAATCTCCCGAGAATGTGTTGTCTTTTACCGTCTTGGAAAAGTCCCATGTCGTCCTTTCAGAATCGCCACCCATTGAATGTTCGAAGAATCCCTGCATATCCTGACCGGAGAATTCGAAAGGATCATTAAAATAGAATGACCTGTTCCCTCTTGGCAAGTTCCTAAAGATTCTTTCACTGTCTCTATCTGCGTTTTCAACATTAACCTGTACATCAAACGTTTTTTTATCAATTTCGGCTTGTTGCTTTTCCAGGCTTTGTTCTGCATCAGTCTGGGCTTTCTTTTGTTCGGTCATTGCTTTTTTCTGCTCGTCGATTTTCTGCTGAATCTTCAGGTCAGCTTCCTGCTCTTCTTTTGTCTTTTCCTGGGCAGTTACCTGCTGAAAAGAAGAACCAATTGAGACAAGGAGAATAACTATTAAAAATACACTGAACTTTTTCATAATTACTTTTTTTTATGTTTGACAATGTAAAGATACGTCCTGCTATATTGTAATTATGTTAACACCGGGTTAATACCGGGTTAATGTTTGTCTTATCATTCTGAAGTATTAATAATTTGAATAATTTTGAGAAAGTAAAGTATAAAAAATGAAACGGGGTCAGACAAGTAGAAGGGAGTTACATTATGCAATTATAAAATAGTTGATTATGTTGAAAAAGAGAAATACTGTTCTTCTTTTTGGTATTGTATCAATTATTATATTGATTTCAGTACAAATAATAATTATAAAAGGTGTGTGGCAGCAGAAAGATGAAATGTTCAATCTCCGTTACAGATTGTTTTCACAAGATGCAATTTCAAGCATGAATCGGAGGTTGTCAACAGATGGTTTTGATACTGTGCGTTTTATTTTAAACGGATACTCTGAACAGGCAATAATAGAATTATCTGCCATTAAGAACGATTCGGCCTTAGCTGCAAAAAAAAAGGAAATCTTAACCTTTGTCCAAAAAGCGCTAAAGCAGGAAGAAGACCTTTCAGATTATCTTAGAAATTATTTTGGAAGACAGGGAATTGAAAAGAATTTTAATTTTAAGATTGTAATAAATCGTTTTGAACTGATAGATAATGACACCAGGATTCCGATATACGTAAGTGAAGAATTTGCTGATCGAACTCCTCCGACTCCAGGTAGTGCACCTCCTTCTTTAATTAAAAAAAACACTTCTGAAATTCTTGTCAAAGGTGACCGTTTTGAACGAAACAATTTCAGACTTGATATTGAGTGTTATATCGATTTCACAAATAAGCAAAAGACAATTCTAAAAGAAACTTTTACCTCACTTGCATTAAGTGGCTTCAGTATAATCGTTGTGGTTATGATATTTATTATTGCCTTCAGGAACCTTATGGAGGAAAAGAGGCTCTCTGATCTTAAGACAGATTTTATAAACAATATGACCCATGAGTTAAAGACACCGTTATCTACAATTACAGTCGCAGGTAAAACACTGGAAATGCCACAGATAAGAAATAATGACTCCAAGATTCTGGAAACAGCAAAACTTATAGGGAAACAAAGTGTTCATCTGAATCAGCTTATCAATATGATTCTTGAGATAAGCATGTGGGAAAGAACACAATTCCAGCTGGATAAAAAAACGATTGAGATTGAGGAGATTATGAATGATGTCGTCGACAGTTTTAAATCCGGCGGCGGTGACGGTGCTTCCATAAATCAGAAATATAATTTCAATGATGCAAAAGTTGATCTTGACGCTGTATATTTTACAACACTTCTAAATAATCTGCTTTCCAACGCAGTGAAATATTCAGATAAACAACCTGTAATTGATATTGAAGGTTTCACTCAGAACAATAATGTATATATTAAAGTTGCTGATAATGGCATCGGGATAAATAAGATCGATCAGAAACATATTTTCGATAAGTTTTACAGGGCTTCGACAGGAAATATTCATAAAGTCAAAGGTCTGGGGCTTGGCCTGTATTATGTTAAAAAAATCGCGGAAGCTCATGGCGGAGATGTAACTGTGAGCAGTAAACCGGGAAAAGGTAGTATATTTACTGTGACAATACCATTCTAATTAAAATATTCTGGAAATGAAAGTTTTAGTTGCTGAAGATGACAGAGATTTTGGAAATATATTGACTCAATATATATCAATAAGCGGTTTCGAAGTCAAGCTGGGCCGGGATGGAAAAGAGGCATGGGAATTGTTTAACCAGGACAAACCGGACATCTGTGTATTTGACGTGATGATGCCTGAAATGGACGGATTCACCCTGGCTGAAAAAGTGAAGGAGGCTCACCCCGATGTACCCGTAATTTTTCTGACGGCTAAGAGTCTTAAGGAAGATATTGTTAGAGGTCTTAAGATCGGGGCAGATGATTATATAACCAAGCCGTTTGATCCTGAAGTTCTTATCCTGCGTATAAATAACATCCTTAAAAGAGCCTACGCATCAACGAATGATGAATTTAAAGTATCCCAGACAGTCCTGAAATATAACATGCTTGAGCTAATCTGCGGAAATAAAAAAGAAAAGCTTACGCTCAAAGAGGCTCAGTTATTGAAGTATTTCATTATCAACAAGAACAAAATACTTGCGAGAGAAGATATTCTGACAGAGATATGGGGTGAGGATGATTACTTTCTTGGAAGAAGCATGGATGTATTTATCAGCCGACTTAGGAAATATGTTTCAGAGGATAAAAACATAGATATTCGTACAGTAAGAGGTACCGGATTTATACTTGAAGAGATCAAGAAGGAGGAGCAAAAAAAAGAGGTGAGCAGTGAGTGAGGCGTGAGGTTTTCTCACCACTCACACCTCATTACTCATTCCTTATTATTTCTTAGCTCCAAGAACCTCATTTACTTTATTATACAAAGCTTCTCCCCTCAGGTTTTTGCCAATTATTTTCCCGGTCTCATCAAGAAGAAAATTAGCTGGAATTGAATTCACGGCATATAATTTGGCGGCTGCATTATTCCAGTATTGGAGATCAGAAACATGGGTCCATGAAAGTTTGTCATCAGCTATTGCTTTAACCCACGGCTCTTTTTTCTGGTCGAGAGAAACACCAATAACATCAAATCCTTTTTTGTGAAATTCACTGAAAACTTTCACTACGTTTGGGTTTTCCTGGCGGCAAGGATTGCACCACGATGCCCAAAAATCGATCAATAGTAATTTGGAACCTATCTTTGATGAAAGGGCTACCGGATTACCATTAACATCACTCAGGGTAAAATCGGGGGCTTTCTGACCAACGGCTACCGATTTCATGACGGCAACTCTCTCTTTCAAACTTTTAATCGGAGGTAAGGCGGCAATTGAAGTATCAAGTCCATTGACCATTGATTCGATCTCATCTGCTTCTATCTCAACACTAAGACTTAACAGGATTGAAGGAGAGACATAGGAGTGCGGGTTGGTCTTAACAAAGTTTTTTTGAAGAGTGGTCATTTCAGTCTGAATAGAATCAAGCTGCTTTTCAAGTTTGGCTGATGAAGCTGCATCTCCAGACTGACTTGCGGACTGATATCTAATAACGAATCTTGAATAGCTATCACCCAATGGCTTAATAGAATTGAAATAACCTTTGTATTCATCCTGTGTTTTTGATCCGGTGATATCTGCTTTAAAAAGAGAATCAAGGCTTCCTTTAATATTCATTTCTGAGTTCTCAAGGTAAAATGATGTCCGTTTCCTTGTATTCCCGGCAACAAGCTGAATTATCTGCGGATAATCAACTGCTCCGCCTTTCATGGTAAAAGTTCCTTTCCTTGAAACTGCAGAATCAATTGAAACAGTCTTGCCGGCTTCTCTTTTCTGAAGATAAAAAGTAATGCTGTCGGATCCATCAATTTTCCCCTTAATTGTATAATGAGGTTTTGAAGAACATGAAGACAATATAACACCTATTACAAAAAGATAAATAACTTTTTTCATATACATTGGTTTTGAATATGTAACTGATTTATTTTTATTTGAGCCAGCAAAGGTATGAATTATAATTCAGTTTGCCTTTTGAAATATTTATCGAGCAACAGTATGGCTGCTTTAAAGGAGGTTATCGTTCCTTTGTGCAACTGTCGTTCAATCTTCGGAACCAGCAATTTCACCTCCTTATTATTATAGAACGAGTTATTCAGACACTCTATAATTGTACTATGCATTCTGATAATTGCCTGCTCTTTTCTGAATGTGTCAAAATATCCTGATTTCTTTGTAAAAGAAAAGTATTCCATTATTATATCCCATAGTTCTTTTATGCCTGTGTTGGTCAATGCAGAACAAGTGTGAACCTGAGGTATCCATTCCGATGCCTTTTTTGGAAACAGGTGAAGAGCGTTCTGAAAAGAAACACGGGCATTCTCAGCGATCAGTTTATTGGCTCCATCGACTTTTGTAATAGCGATAAGATCTGCCATCTCCATTATTCCCCGTTTGATTCCCTGAAGCTCATCACCGGCACCGGCAAGCATCAGAAGAAGGAAAAAATCGACCATCGAGTGGACTGATGTTTCCGATTGCCCGACACCGACTGTCTCAACCAGAATTGTATCGAATCCTGCTGCCTCGCAAAGTATTATTGTTTCTCTGGTTTTTCGTGCAACACCTCCAAGAGTACCTGTCGTGGGTGATGGCCTTATAAAAGCTCCCGGATGGATACTGAGTTGTTCCATTCTTGTCTTGTCACCAAGAATACTTCCTTTGGTCTGTTTGCTGCTCGGGTCAATTGTAAGCACGGCAAGTTTTCGTCCCTCCTCTAAAATATGTAATCCAAAGGTCTCAATGAATGTACTCTTGCCGGCTCCCGGAACACCTGTTATTCCAATCCTGACCGATCTGGAACTGAAAGGGAGACATTTCTCGATGATAGCCTGTGCTGTTTCATAGTGCTCTGTCAGGGAACTTTCAACCAGAGTAATAGCCTGACTTAAGATTGTTCTGTTCCCTGAGAGTATCCCTGAAACAAATTCATCTGCTGAATATTTCTTTCGTTTCTTCCGCCCCGATTTTGTCAGAACGTCAGGATTAATACTTGGCGGTTGCGGAATCCCTACATGTACCTTTAGTGAGCTTTTAAATTCTCTTTTCTTATTCATTAATTATTTTACCGGGGCTGGTTGTTCAACATCGGCAGTAAGCATGAGCACAACTTCTGAATTTTTAGGATCATTTGTGTAAACATAGATTGCCTTCGTAACTTTCCCGGAATAACTGCCTGAGTTAAATACCGCTTTGATACTACTGGATTCTCCCGGCTTAATGCCTACACCCTGATTTCCCTGCTGTACTGCTGTACAACCGCATGTAGATCTTATAAACCTGATCAACAGGTCACTTTTACCTTCATTTTTAAATTTGAACTCGACTTCGTTTTGTGTTGAGCCCTTTATTTTACCAAGGTCAACAGTTGTCGATTCGACTTTGAATACGGGAGCGTTTTCCAGTTCTTCCTTTGATAATGAAGAAAAATCTTCAACAAGGTTTGCCGATACATAATAATATAAATTTTCCTGGATCACTCCATTCAGTTTTATTTTTACCATATCGCTGACATTTCCCCACCCTGCATTTTTTGTTGCATCGTATGTTCCTTCAACCATCCCTTTTTGTCCTGGTTTAAGGGTTTCAGGATTAGATTTCAGAGTAAGATGTGCCGGTACAGCATCAAATTCAACTTTAACTGGTTCGGCAGTAGTATTTATCAATTGCATCACCCTCATCTTCTTTTCGGTTTTCTTAACATTGGTGAATGCAAGGTGGTTACTTTCGAACCTTACAGCTCCGACTGCGAATGTAAATAACTCTTCAACAGTTTTTTCATGAGGAATGACTTCACCTTTAATTACAAGAACAACAACTTCAGGTTTTGTATTAGAATATACTGAAAGTGTCTTATTGAACGGGCCTGGCCTG
The DNA here is from genome assembly GCA_003141715.1 of Bacteroidales bacterium. Taxonomy (GTDB): domain Bacteria; phylum Bacteroidota; class Bacteroidia; order Bacteroidales; family VadinHA17; genus LD21. The sequence goes on from PLNF01000022.1 coordinate 39,306, forward strand.
TCCTTCGGATCATATATTGCTGTAACCTTACCTTTAGCTCCTGCCGGAATAGGCTGTTTTGTCCAATCCGGTGTTGTGCAGCCACATGATGCGACAACGTTTTGAATTACCAATGGCTCAGTACCTGTATTTGTGACAATAAAATCAAAAGTCTGCCTCCCTGCCTCTTCTTTAAATGTTCCAAAATCGTGTTCGGTCGCGGATAGTTGCATTTTTGTTGATGCTATTTGCGATTTTACTGAAATCGTGAAAATCAGTAATGAAAAAATAAAGAATAATCGTTTCATATCAATCTGTTATTTTAGTAATTGAAGAATTATTATTAAGTTTTTTACAAATATACAAAATGAAAAATCAAATTCCCTCATATGACCATTCCCAGAATTATTTGGTTGCATGGTATGTTGCAAAAATCAGGCTGAAGAATTTAACCATATAATGTGATGTAAAAATAATAAAGTTTGAGATTTTTAGATAGTTTAAAACAGATTATCATTAGTTTTGCTGTCTAACCAGGATTTTTTGGAACAAAATTTGTTAATTTAAAATCCGGTTAGCTCATGAACGCCTTGAAAAAAATAAATATCAAAAAGCTGATTATTATTTTTATAGTGTGCGTTTTTTATTCAAATGCATATGGTCAGTTTTATAATGGCCTTCAGATGTCTTTCGGTAAAAACAGAGTACAGTACTACGATTTCTACTGGCAGTTCTACAGGTTCGATAATTTTGATTGCTATTTTAATGAATATGGACGAGATCTGGCGCAGTTCACTGCAGATTATGCTACAAAGAAGCTGGCTGAAATCGAGGATTTTTTTGATTATGCACTGGAGAAAAGGATTATATTCATCATATACAATAAAAATTCCGAGTACAAACAATCTAATATCGGACTAGTCACTTTTGATGAGGACAGCTATAATACAGGCGGCTTCAACAGGATTATTAAAAATAAAGTAATGCTTTATTATGAAGGCGACCATGAAGCATATAAGCGCCAGATTGCAGCTTCCATTACCGAAGTGATAATCAATGAAATGTTATACAATGCCGATATAAAAGACAGAGTATCAAGCTCCTCATTAATCAGCATGCCAGACTGGTACATCAAGGGACTCATTGGTTATGTGGGAGGCAGCTGGGATTATGAAGCGGAAAACAGGGTAAAAGATGGATTCAAATCGGGTAAATTCAAAAACATCAACCATCTTGAATACGATGATGCAATAGATGCAGGTGAGTCTTTCTGGAGATTCATCGGTAAAAAATACGGCAATGCTCTCATCCCAAATATAATCTACCTTACGAAAGTTTATAAAAATATTGATGATGGTTTACTTTATGTAATAGGGCAGAAACTCAGAGACCTTCTGAAGGAATGGAAAAATTATTACAAGGAAGAGTTTTCCGGTGATAAAAACCTTCCTCCTGAAGATATGAACACTATCAGAAAATCAAAAAAAGAACAGATCTACCAGCAGGTAAAAGTCAGTCCGGGAGGCAATTATATCGCCTATGTTACAAATGATTGGGGAAGAAAGCGAGTCTGGCTGTACAACCAGGCAACGGGGAAACGAAAAATTATTTTCAGGAAAGAGCCAAAATTCGAGCAGGTTGTTGATAATACTTATCCTGTAATTGCCTGGCACCCGAGTGGGAAAATTCTGACTTTTATTAATGATGAAAAATCAGACCTTGAGATGTATTTTTACAGGGTCGATGAAAAAACAACGACAAAAAGAATCCTTCTTTATTTTGATAAGGTCCTGGATTTTTCATATTCTCCGGAAGGATCACGTCTTGTATTTTCTGCAGTAAAAGATGGCATAACGGATATATATATTCATACTATCGCTTCCGGAACTAATGAGCAGATCACCAGGGATATAGCAGATGATCTTAATCCTTCATTCATGAAAGATTCCCCTGACGAAATAATTTTTTCATCAAACAGATTATCTGATACCCTTACAAATACGGCAGATCCTTTTGAAAAAGTGTCACAAACATTCGACCTTTTTACATACGACTTAACAAGAAAAAACAATATCCTGGCAAGGCTTTCTGAAGGTAAATACACTGACAGGTTTCAGTCATCAGAGGTCGCAAAAAATAAATTTACATACATAGGCAACCAGAACGGGATATTTAACAGGTACACAGCAAAATTCGACAGCTCGATCAGTTTTATTGATACAATTGCTCACTATAGATATTATATTAATTCCCAGCCTCTTACTAATTATGACAGGAACATTCGGAACTATTCTGTTATGAACGGAACTGATCCATTCGGTGAAGTCCTTTTCACCAACAGGCAGTTTGTTTTAAGAAAAGGACTTCAGAGCCAATCAAATCCTGTACTTCCGGGGGAGATGGTGAACACTAAACTTCGGGACGAGAAAAATCAATATTACCATAAAGCAGACAGCATAGAACAGTTAAGGCAGTGGCTTGTTGCGGAAGATAAAAAAAGAAGGGATACACTTACTAAACCACTCTATGAGTATTATATCAAGAATGAACCCATTGACATAAATCATTACATATTTGAAAAAGAGAAACAAAACTACTATAATCAATTATGGCGGAAAAAATATATGGATATCGACCTTGATACAGGGCATATTAACCTTCCTCTGATAAGAATTTATGAGACTTCTTTTTATAATAATTATATTGCTACCCAGATCGACTTTAGTTTTCTTAATAATTCCTACCAGGTTTATAGCGGAGGGGCTCCCTATTTTAACCCGGGAGTAAGCCTTTTGACCCAAATCGGAACTGTTGATTTGTTAGAGGACTATAGGATCACAGGAGGGTTCAGGTTCGCAGGGAATTTTGACAGCAATGAGTACTTACTCAGTATCGAGAATCTTAAAGGGACATTTGACAAGCAGTTAATCTATCACAGAGAGACCTATTCCAGTTCTGATTCAACATATTTCAAAATTTACTCACAGGATATACATTTTTCTCTTTCCAAACCCATTACACCTGTTTTAGCACTGAAGGGAACAATTTCATACAGGTACGATCGGCGTGTCTTTCAGGCTACTGATATGGCTACTCTTAACTATCCGAACATTTCACAACAATGGGCAAGCCTTAAAGGAGAAATAATTTTTGATAATACACGCAAGAGACTTATTAATATTTACTTCGGCACGAGGTTTAAGATATTCGGCGAATATTACAGAGAACTGACCAGTAAAAAATCAGATATGATTGTTCTGGGAGTGGATTTCAGAAAATATATACAAATACACAGAGAACTGATTTGGGCAAACAGGTTTGCGGCCAGTACATCCTTTGGCCCTACGAAACTACTATACTACCTTGGAGGTGTCGATAACTGGATGGGATATCTGTTTAATAAAGTCCCGATGTTCGATAATACCATACCGGTGACTCCAAATGTAAACTATGGTTTCCAAGCACTTGCAACAAATATGAGGGGCTTCTCACAAAATGTAAGAAACGGAAATAGCTTCGCCCTCATAAACAGTGAATTAAGATGGCCGGTAGTGAGGTATCTTGCCGGTCATCCTCTGCGATCCAACTTCCTGAACAGTTTGCAGATTATTGGATTCGGTGATGTGGGAACAGCCTGGTCGGGAAAATCCCCATGGTCGGGAACTAATGGTTACGATACCGAAAAGATTACCAACGGCCCGGTATCAGTTACTCTTGATTCAAACAGGGACCCTATTGTTGAAGGCGTTGGTGCAGGACTTAGAGCTCAGATTCTTGGCTATTTCGTCAGGGCTGACTGGGCTTGGGGTATCGAGAACAGCTACATTCTTCCAAGAATTTTCTATTTGTCTTTTAGTCTCGATTTTTAATTCGTTCATACAAAATATTTATGCCACACCTGAGTTGGCTCGTGTACAATTTTTTAATATCTGAAGGTTAGCTGATTAAGGAGTATTATCAACATATATTTATCACGTTTCTTTTTCAATTAAAAAAAATAAGCTAGTTTTGTTCGCAATTGTAATTAGTTAATCAAAAAATAATCGAAATGGCTTACAAAATTAATGATGAGTGTACTGCTTGCGGAACATGTATCGATGAGTGTCCTGTTGAAGCAATATCAGAAGGCGACATCTATAAAATTGATCCGGATGTATGCACTGACTGTGGTGCTTGTTCTGATGTTTGCCCTGTTGAGGCTATTCATCCGGAATAGTATTACAATTTATGAAATTAAAATAGGGACATGCCATGGTATGTCCCTTATTATTTCTACTGGGGGCTGTATTTAGCCTTTTCCAGAATCCCCTGAACATCCGTATTTTTAATCATCTCCTCAATTTTTATTCCGGAATTTTTCATCATATATGATTCGACAATCCTGAAACCCAGCCAAATGGCTGCCCGTCCCGGTGATTCCTTTGTAAAATAACTTGTAAATGGAGCTTCCCCGGTAAGTTTACGTATATTAAACTGATCACTGCTGAACAGAAGATTATTCTCAACAAGATATTGCCACATCTGACTTTCATTGTTCCTGCAGAATTTCATCTGATCGGGTGTGAAACCAAAAATAATTTCATCGGATGTTTCCGGCAACATGCACTTTTCAAAGTATTTAAGCTTGCCGCTGTGAATAATTTCTGCCAGTACATTGTCAGCCGGATATTTAAGTGTTGAAAAATCCCATTCAGAAGCACACCACCCATACATACAGTCAGGAACAATATTTTCAGGAGTCATCCTGGCAGCAATATAATTGTAAATATTAAGCCTTGGATAATATTCACAATCGGCTCCGAGGTACCTGTCAAGACCTATACCAAGTAACGAATCTCCTGTGATGATGCTGTTATTAAATCCTGTGATACAAGTAAATACAGCTGGCACCTCTCTCTCCGGGAAATAATACAGATAGTGACTGAAAGCTCCCTGAAGCCCCTTTTCAATTGACTCTATATCGGGAAATTTTTTCATCGTAAGGGCAAAAACATCATTATTCTGTTTATCAGAACAAAACCGGAGAAGTAGATCGCCAAATGATGTTTCATTAATATCACCCGTATTTATCACTAAACTGAATAGCTGAAGGAAACTGTTATATTTCTTTTTGAGAGTAGGAACCATAGGTATAATTTCATCGGGATTCAAGGTGAAAAGATCTTTCTCGAGTCTCATTATTTTAATATTTACTTTGATTGATGATGTATTAACCTTGTAATGATTTTTTTTGCAAGAAGGGGCTGCTGCTGCAATCAACAATAAAAACACAAAAGTCATAAACCGGATTCTCATAATGTTCTTTTTTGGCAGTCTAAAATACATACTTTTCGCATTACAAGGCTACTAAAATAAACGATATAATTACTTCTCTTATTATTTGTTATTTTTACAAAAGAATTGAAATTAAAAATTGGTATGATCTTTTTTTGCCACAAAGACGCCAGGACACAAAGTTACACCAAGAACCTCGAGATCTGAAGTTTTAACTTGGTGATTCTTTGCGCCTTCGTGCCATGGTGGCAAATAAGAATCATTAAATCTAAGTAAAATATGGACATCATGATACTAGTAAGATATTTTCAAAGTTTTAAATCAGGAGCACAAAAAATTACTCTCATCTTCTTATTGATTATTTTCCCGGTCATTTCATATGCCCAGCAAAGAATTAGTTTCGGAATACATGCCGATCCTATTATCAGCTGGTTTTCAACCGATATTAAGGAAGTACAAAATGATGGTGCAAGAGCAGGTTTCAACTTTGGATTAACATTTAATAAGTATTTCACACCAAACTATTCCTTTTCAACCGGAATAAGTCTGATGAGAGCCGGAGGCAGGCTGGTTAGCACTGATACGACAGTTTTGGAGTTTACAAATTCAAAATCAACTGTTTTACCCGGCAACCCTGTTGTATATAAAATTCAATACCTGGTATTCCCTCTCGGGTTAAAACTTCAAACAAACCAGATCGGATACGTTACTTATTTCTCCGATTTAGGACTCGATCCTAAAATTGTAATAAGCAGAAGCGCTGATATTCCATCTCTTAATATCACAGACGAAAATGCTACAAATGAATTAAGGATGTTTAACCTTTCTTACCATGTTACAGCCGGTATTGAATATTCTCTGGGTGGTACAACTGCGCTGGTATTTGGTTTGAGTTTTGATAATAATTTTCTTGACATTACCAAGGATAATGGGAATCAGCCTACTGATAAAGTGTCGCATAAGATGCTGAGCTTCAGGTTCGGAGTTAACTTTTAACATAACACTGATGAAATTTACCGTTGCACAATTGAATTATCATATCGGAAATTTTACCGGTAATAAGGATTTAATCTGCAAGGCAATCAGAAAAGCAAAAGCAGCGGGATCGGATCTTATTATTTTTTCTGAACTCTGTATACCAGGATACCCTCCGCTTGATCTGCTTGACCGACTTGATTTTATCGAAAAATGCGACCATACCGTTAAAGAGATTGCCAAAGAATGTACCGGAATTGCAGCTATTGTGGGCTCTCCTACCATTAACAAAAAGCATGAAGGCAAAAAACTCTATAATTCGGCACTTTTGTTATCGGAGGGAAAAGTTATTTTTTCTGCAAATAAAGCATTGCTGCCTACTTATGACATCTTTGATGAATACAGGTACTTTGAACCTGAGAAACAGTTCTCGGTTTTTTTATTCAAAGGTATAAAGCTTGCGATTACAATCTGTGAGGATCTCTGGGACGAACAGCCATTCGACAACGAATTCGAAAAGACGAGACTTTACACAGTCTCCCCAATGGAAGAACTTGCAAGGCAAAATCCGGATATAATAATCAATATTGCTGCTTCGCCATTTTCATATTCCAAAATTGAAGCAAAGGAAAACATCTTCATATCTAAAGCCATCAAATACAAAATACCTGTAATATCAGTTAACCAGACAGGTGCAAATACTGAACTTATCTTCGATGGTGCCTCAATCGTGGTCAACGAAAAGGGTGAGGTATTTAATCAACTCCCCTTTTTCGAAGAAGCAGTTGAGACCTACACATTTGAGAACATTAAATCAGGTTCAATTGCTAAGAGAGATACAAAAACTGACTCTATTTCTCTTATACACAAAGCTCTGGTGACAGGGTTGCGCGATTATTTTACTAAAACAGGTTTAAAAAGCAGTATTATCGGACTTTCAGGAGGTATAGATTCTGCTATTTGCCTTTGTCTTGCAGTGGACGCACTGGGGAATGAAAACGTGAGGGCATTGCTTATGCCATCCCGATACTCATCTGATCATTCTGTAAGGGATGCCATAACACTTGCCGATTCTCTCAAAGTGCATTATGATATTGTAAATATTGAAAAGCCATTCCGTGCTTTCGAGGAAGATCTTGCACCTGTTTTCAAAGGGATGAACCGCGATGTAACTGAAGAAAATATTCAGGCCCGCATCAGAGCTATTCTGCTGATGGCTGTCTCAAATAAATACGGATGCATTGTATTGAATACATCTAACAAGAGCGAAGCCGCAGTTGGATATGGTACTCTCTATGGAGATATGGCCGGTGGTTTGTCTGTAATAGGTGATGTATATAAAACTGATGTTTACCGGCTTGCAGGTTTCATTAACAGGGAAAGCGAAATCATTCCTGAAAACATAATCAGGAAATTGCCTTCTGCAGAATTAAGACCTGACCAGTTTGACACTGATTCACTTCCCGATTACAACATACTTGATTTAATTTTGTACCAGTATATCGAATTACAGAAGCCTGCCAGTCGTATCATAAGTGAAGGTGCAGAAAGAGATACAGTTTTAAAAGTTATAAGGATGATCGACTTCAATGAGTACAAAAGATATCAGGCACCACCAGTTTTAAGAATCTCATCAAAGGCCTTCGGAGCAGGTAGAAGAATGCCTCTTGTTGCAAGGTACTAATTTAAACATGGTCATTTCATGCAATATCTTAATCCGTATATAGAGTTGTGCCTGGAAGGATCTTCTTCCATTTTTAAAGGATTAAATCAGAAAGACAAAGAAACTCTTGTCCAACAACATACCCTGGAAATTATTAAAAAGGGCCGGTTTTTATTCAAAGAAGGAGAAAAGCCACATGGATTGATCTGCCTGGCTTCAGGTAAAGTAAAAGTTTTTAAGGAGGGAGTTGGTGGAAGAGGGCAGATACTCAGGATGGTGCGCCAGCAGGGATTTATTGGCTATAAAGCATTATTTTCTGATATTCCGTGGTCAGTTTCAGCCATAGCAATTGAAGACTCTGCAATATGTATTTTTGAGAAAAGTTCCTTTGTGAGGACCCTGAAGAAAAATCCTGACCTTTCAATGAAATTTATGAAGGTAATTGCTGACGAATTATGGTTTTCGAACAACAGGACTGTTTCGCTTACCCAGAAACATATCAGAGGACGTGTTGCTGAATCGCTATTGATACTGCGTGATACATATGGTTATGAAGCAGACGGCAAAACAATCCGGGTTTCATTGTCACGGGAAGATATCGCCAACCTGTCAAACATGACTACTTCAAATGCTATCCGAACACTCTCTAACATGGCCTCTGAAGGAATCATTGAAATTACAGGAAGAAGGATAAGTATTCTCGACGGCAACCAACTTGAATATATAAGTGAACAGGGCTGACAAGTAATTTGTTGAAACCTGTTCTGACTACTCCCTGAAAAAGACTCTCTTCACACGCCTGGGAATTGAAGTTAGGATCTCATAAGGAATAGTCTGACATTTTTCAGCAATCTCATCTATTGAAATTCTTTCTCCGAAAATTTCAGCTTCATCACCTGTTTCAGCATTCAGCCCGGTAATATCCGCCATACACATGTCCATACAAACATTCCCAATTATTGAAACTCTTGAACCTTTAATAAACAGGTACCCGTTTCTGTTACCTAATTTCCGGTTTAAACCATCTGCATAACCAACAGGTAATATAGCAATAATCCTTTCATTTTCAGACACATCTGCACAACCATAACCTACCGGTTCGCCAGCTCTGATTCTCTTGATCTGTGAAATCCTTGTCTTGAAACGTCCGGCTGTTTTAAGATCAAAACCTTCAAAATGCCCGACACCATACATCCCAATGCCTGGTCGCACCATTTCAAACTGATATTGAGGAAAACGTGCAATACCTGAGGAATTTAGAATATGACGAAGAAATGCGTATCCTATTGCTCTCACGGATCTGTTCAACAGCCCTTAAAAAAACTTTCACCTGATGGTGACTAAAATGATCCAGATGCAGGGTCTTCACTTCCTGCCAGATGTGAGAAAACCGAAACGACTTCTTAAACATTCCTTGCTCTTTAATTCTTTTAGCCAGGGTATTAACGTCTTCCGGCATAAAGCCCAGCCTGTGCATTCCTGAATCAACTTTAATATGTACAGGATAGCTGATCAATCCGTGTCTGGAAGCCACCGCTACAAATTGTTCAAGAGATAAAAGACTAAATATTTCAGGCTCAAGAGAATATTTTATCATCAATTCTGATGCCGAAGGATCAGGATTCATAACCATGATGGGTAATGTTACACCCGAGTTTCTCAACTCTACTCCTTCATCGACATAGGCTACTGCCAGATAACTTACTCTCTGGTACTCAAGCAATGCTGATATCTCAGCTGGTCCCGCCCCATAAGCAAATGCTTTGACCATTGCCATAATCTTTGTATCCGGATTAAGATGCCGGCGGAATTCATTAAGATTGTGAGATATGGAATCCAGGTTTACCTCAAGAACTGTCTGATGAATCTGTTGTTCAAGCAGTTTGCCTATTTTCTCAAACTCATATATCCTTGCTCCCTTAAGAAGTATTATCTCATTTCTGAACTCAGTAATATTTAAACTATTGATAAACTCATCAGTTGTATAGAAAAATCTTGCTCCATCAGCAAATAAAGTGCTATTTCTTACAAGTGCATTTCCAATCCCTATAAACTTTTTAATACCTGTTTTCCTTATAAGACCTGCGACCTCACCATATAAATCCTTTTCATCTCTGCCACTCTGAACAAAATCAGAAAGTATTAAGGTAGTCTCCCTGCCATCCTGCGATTTAAGATACTCAAGAGCCATTCCTAGCGACCCCGGATCTGAATTATAATAATCTTCGATAAGCTGACAATTATTAATACCACTCTTTAGTTCCATCCTCATAGCTATTGAGACAAGTCCTGCAATCCCTCTGGAAATAACTTCAGCTGGCGTTTCCAAAGCAAGACATACCGAAGCAACGGTAATAGCGTTTTCAACTGATGCCCTGTCAGAGAATGGAATCTCAAAATCGTAATTATTAACATTATAGGTCATCCGGATACCGGTACGACCTACTGTCAAAGAATTCTTTTTAACAAAAATCTTTGCCCCTGCATTCTCACATGACCAGTCCACCAGCTTCTTCGATTTTAATTTTTCGTTATTCAGGATTGCTTTATGAATAATCTCATGATCTCTGCAATATATTATTAAAGAGGAATTTACAAACAGCTTAAGTTTCTCCTCTGCTTTCATTTTATTATCTGGGAAATTCTCCCGGTGAGCATCGCCGATATTTGTTATTACACCAATATCTGGATCGATGACCTTCTGAAGTCTAGTCATCTCACCCGGTAATGATATACCTGCCTCAAATATTCCCAGTTTATATTTGTCTTCCAGTTTCAGGACTGAAAGTGGTACTCCTATCTGTGAATTATAACTTTTCGGGCTTCTGATAACAGAAGTTGTAACGCCAAGGATATCTGCCAGCCATTCTTTAACAACGGTTTTACCTGCACTTCCCGTGACTGCTATTACAGGTGAATGAAAGGATTTTCTTCTGAAAGAAGCTAATAATTGTAATGCTTCAACCGTATTAACAGTAACTATGAACGCTGCTTCATTATATCTTTCGATCTCTTCGGGAAGCTTTTCCACAACAAAAATCCTGATGCCTTTCTGGTACAGGCTGTCAATAAAATTGTGACCATCGTGATTCTTTCCTTTTAATGCAAAAAAAAGAACACCATCTGTTATACTTAACTGACGGGTGTCTGTCACTATTTCTGTAACAAAAAGGTCAGCAGGTCCCGTGAGCTTACCTTTTATAATTTTGGCAATATCTGATGAACTGAGTTTCAATATTTATTTTTTCAAAGCTTCATTATAACAATTCCTGCAAAGAGGTTCATAAAGGTTTTTTTCACCGAGGAGCACAACCTGTGCATCTTCTGATTTTCTAAAGGAATATTGTGCAAGATTCCCGCAGCGCATACATATTGCATGAACTTTTGTAACATATTCTGCAACAGCAAGAAGTGCAGGCAATGGGCCAAAAGGTTTTCCCATAAAGTCCATATCCAGACCTGCAATCACTATCCGGATACCATTATCAGCCAGCGTGTTACAAACCTCAATGATAGAATCATCAAAAAACTGCGCTTCATCGATTCCGATAACATCAACATTGCCCGCTAAAAGCAAAATTGCAGAGGCATTATCGACCGGAGTTGAAACGATCGATTTGTCGTCATGCGAAACGACTCTGGTTTCAGAGTATCTCTTATCGAGTGAAGGTTTAAAGATTTCCACCTTTAATCCTGCAAACTGTGCCCTTCTTAACCGTCTGATCAATTCTTCAGTTTTACCTGAAAACATGGAACCTGTTATTACCTCAATAGATCCTTTTTCCCCGGTTACCCTTACTGAATTTTCAAGAAAGTCCATCTGTAATCAATGTCTGTTGTCAAAACTTAAATTGTAGTTTTATTCATCGATGACTTGCTGAATAATCGTTACTTTTACAAAATAAAGAAAATGGTTTGTTATATTAACATCAAAATGTATGGATTTCAACTCAACCATCGATTTAATTATTAAAGATCTCAACGAAGCATCTGAAATTATTGATGATCTGAAAAAATACCCTGGTGTCCCGGCTCTGCAGGTAGAACTGGCAAAATCGAAATGCAGAAGTGCAGGTGATGTAATTGCTCTGCTCAAAAGTATTGGTGACACAATACCTGTCAGTGATGGATCTGTTCTTGAAAAACATCTCGATCAATCAGAGTACAAAACAGTAGTAGCGAAACAAACGGCCAGTGTAAATAAAACATCTGAAGAGAAGAAAAAAGAATTAAACACTTTTGGAATTCCTTCTCCTCCTGCTGAGAAGAAAGTGGAAACAAGGGACCCGGTGAAGAAAGTAACTGAAACCTCTATAGTTGCAGATAAATTCAGCCATACTTCCGACCTTTACACTGAGCAGACAGGAAGCATTAAAACTGAGAAAGATTTATCAGATCACCTGAAGGCTAAACCGATAACCAGTTTAACTGAGGCAATAGGTATCAGCGACAAGTTCCTCTTCATGGGTGAAATATTCGATGGCAATAAAGATGCATATACACAGGCAATTTCACGGCTCGACAAAGCTGAAAGTCTTCAGGATGCTATGGCCATAATTATGAGTTATATGGATGAAAAGCCTGAAAATGAAGCTGTCATACAACTTCTTGATCTGGTAAAACTCAAACTTCCTTCAAATGAGTAAACTTTTTCTGATACCTACCCCTATCGGTAATCTAAAGGATATTACCTTCAGGGCTGTAGAAATTCTTGGAAGTGTCGATCTGATTCTTGCCGAAGATACACGTCAGACAAAAAAGTTGCTTAATCATTATAATATTTCTACACCACTTCAGTCGCATCACATGTTCAATGAACACAAAAGTGTAGAATCGATCTGTTCAAAGATTCTTGACGGACAGACAATTGCACTTGTCTCAGATGCAGGGACTCCCGGCATTTCTGATCCCGGGTTTTTACTGGTCAGAACATGCGTTGAAAAAGAGATTCCTGTAGAAACTCTGCCTGGCCCGACTGCTCTTATACCTGCGCTGGTAAATTCAGGACTGCCATGTGACAGGTTCTGTTTTGAGGGATTCCTTCCTCCCAAAAAAGGCAGAAATAAAAGAATGACCGGATTAACTGACGAAACAAGAACCATGGTTTTCTATGAATCACCTTTCCGCCTGGTAAAAACGCTGAATGAATTGGCCATTCATCTTGGTCCAGATCGCAACGCCTGCGTTTCGAGAGAGTTAAGCAAGATATTTGAGGAGAATAACAGAGGTACTTTATCATACCTGTCAGAATACTATACGAATAAACCACCAAAAGGAGAAATAGTTATCATTGTAGCCGGGAAAAAGGATTAATCAGGCAAAAGGTGGTTCATCATGGATATCTGATTCGTTATCGAATCCTCCTCCAAGTTTTCTCAGGTTATCATGATTCATCTTGGATCCGAGTGTGATGCTCTGGGCTCCGCTCATATCCGGGTTGCCATCCATATCAAAATCATCAATATCCACAAACTGAGCTTTCTCCTCACGGAATCTCAGTCGTACATCGTCGACCGGACCATTCCTGTTCTTTGCAAGAATGATTTCAGCGATCCCTTTGGTGGAAGATCCATCCTCGAACGTTGGAATACCAAATTTATCCTGCCTGTGAATAAAGACAACCATATCTGCATCCTGTTCTATTGCTCCTGATTCACGAAGGTCAGAGAGAAGCGGTCTTTTTGTACCTCCCCTCATTTCAACTGAACGGTTAAGCTGGGAAAGAGCGAGTATAGGAACATTAAGTTCTTTGGCAATACTCTTAAGCGAACGCGAAATATTACTTACTTCCTGTTCTCGGCTTCCGGCATTTTCAGGTCCCGACATAAGCTGAAGATAATCAACTATCACAATATCGAGTTTGTGTTGAGCCATCAGTCGCCTGCATTTGGCCCTGAGTTCAAATATTGAAATTGCAGGAGTATCATCAATAAATATCGGAGCCTGTACCAGCTTTTTTATCCTTGTATCAAGTTGCTTCCATTCCTCTTCAGTGAGACGTCCGTTTTTTATCTTATCACCAGGGATGTCGGTTTCGGCTATTATTAACCTGTTAACCAACTGAATAGATGACATTTCGCATGAGAATATTGCCACTTTTTTCCCATGGTCGATAGACATGTTCCTTGCCATTGAAAGGGCAAATGCAGTTTTTCCCATTGAGGGGCGTGCTGCAATAATTATCAATTCAGATTTCTGCCATCCTGATGTAAGTCTGTCAAGTTTGGTGAATCCGGATGGCGTCCCAACCAGGGCATCTTCCCTCTTCCCTGCTTCCTCGATCTCCCTTATTGCCTCCTTAATAACCACATTGATGGGAGCTACTTCTCTTTTGATGTTACCTTCAGCAATCTGAAAAAGAGCATTTTCCGAATAATCGAGAAGCTCGGTTACATCATATGTGTCATCAAAAGACCTTGTCTGGATTTCTGTAGATACTCTTATAAGTTCGCGCTGGATATATTTTTGCGCTACAATCCTTGCATGATAATCAACATTTGCTGCTGATACAACTTTTGATGTAAGCTGGGTAAGATAGACAGGGCCGCCTACGCTGTCTAACTCATGGTGAGACCGTAGTTCTTCTGTAACTGTGTAGAGATCTATAGGAAACTCCCTCGAAGAAAGATCGGATATCGCTTTAAATATTTTCTGATGCGCTTCTCTGTAGAAACTCTCTGGTTTAAGAATATCAAGAATTGTAATAACTGCTTCTTTTTCGAGCATAACTGCGCCAAGAACAGCCTCCTCCATATCGTTTGCCTGTGGCGGCACCTTACCAAAATCAGGTAAAGTCGTTATAGTCGGCCTTGGGCTATTTCTTTGTTTTGCCATTAATACTATATTTCTGATTTATAATCGTTTAGAGAGAAGAAAGTATATTCACCCGCTTAGTTTCAAAGGTATGAATAACCATACTTAGTAGCTTAAAAGAGCAGGCTATTGTTACAAACAAAGAGATGTTAAAAACTTGTTGAAAAGCTATTGAAAGGATCATTAGTAAGAAATTCAAAACCATATGGTATTTTTACATCAAACAGAGGAAGATGGTTGTTTTCCCAAATGCTAAAATAAATATTGGATTACGGATTACAGGTAGGCGTCCCGATGGCTATCATGACATTGAAACGATATTTTATCCTGTAAGGCTCAGTGATGCTCTTGAATTTGTTGTTCCTGATCAAACAATTATTAAAGATATTCTTAAAGTTACGGGTATTGATACCGGAAGAATACCCGATGACAACCTGGTTATAAAAACGCTTCTCAAACTTCGTGGAAAGAGTTCCTTCCCCTATCTGAAAATTCATTTGCATAAAGTGATACCTGTAGGTGCAGGATTAGGTGGAGGTTCTTCGGATGCAGCATGCCTGTTAAAGGTAATTAACAGACATTTTAGACTCAATATTGACAACTCTGACCTTAAGGCGCTTTCATTGGAACTGGGAAGTGATTGTCCTTTCTTTGTGGATTGCATTCCTTCATTGGCTTCAGGCAGGGGTGAGATATTAACACCTGTCAAACCGGTATTGTCAGGCTATTATCTTGTTATCATTAACCCCGGAGTCGGAATAAATACAGTTGAAGCATATCAAAACTGCCGGCCCGGAGTTCCTTCAACAAGTCTTATAGAATTAGTTGAACGTCCGGTTATCGAATGGAAAGGGCTTATAGTAAACGACTTTGAAGATTTTGCATTTAAAAAACATCCACTAATAGGCGACATAAAAGAGGAATTGTATAGATCCAGTGCTCTTTTTAGTCTGATGTCAGGAAGCGGATCAAGTGTTTATGGGATATTTTCAGAGAAGCCAAAACTTCCCATGGAACTCACAGAATATGTGATTTGGGAAGGAGTGATATGATTTTCACTCAAGTTCCAATAGAACAGTTCCTTTTGATACTTTATCTCCTTTTTTAACTGCTATTGATTTTACTTTGCCATCCATATTGCATTTCAGTTTATTCTGCATCTTCATGGCATCGAGTATCATCAGATCATCACCCCTTGAAACATTCTGCCCTGGTTTTACAAGTATATCGAGAACAGTACCGGGTATAAAGCTCAGTATAATCCGGGGGTCAGCAGGCTGGTAAGGTTTCCTGTTTTGAAACTTATTGCTGATCCTCGTCTGATATAAACTAGTGTCTATATTGAGGAATCCTAACTTATCATTTTTATTCATGATTGTTCCATTCATATTTTGGGGTTCATTTGACTAAAAAGGTGGGAGACCGTGTTTCTTGTGTGGCATTGAAACATCCTTATTCTCAGATACCTCAATAGAATGCATCAGGAATTTCCTTGTTTCGGAAGGTTCAATAACAGCATCGACATACCCTCGTGAAGCAGCCACATAAGGGTTGGCAAACTTGGTTTTATACTCTTCAACCTTTTGTTTTCTCATTCCATCAGGATCTGCAGAGGATAAAATCTCTTTCCTGAATATAATGTTCGCGGCTCCTTCCGGTCCCATAACAGCAATTTCAGCAGATGGCCATGCAAAAACAAAATCAGCGCGGAGATGTCGCGAGCTCATGGCAATATATCCTCCGCCGTATGCTTTTCTGAGGATAACAGTTAGCTTGGGAACAGTAGCTTCACTATATGCGTAAAGAACTTTAGCTCCATGCCGTATCACACCTGCATGTTCCTGATCCACACCAGGCATATACCCCGGCAGGTCGACCAGTGTAATAATAGGAATGTTAAAAGCATCACAATAACGGATGAATCGTGCTGCTTTGTCGGAAGAATCAACATCAAGCACACCTGCCATTTCGAGAGGTTGGTTAGCAACAAACCCCGTTGTTCGTCCTCCCATTCTGCCAAACCCGATCACAATGTTTTTTGCATAAAGCTCCATTATCTCAAAGAAATCCGAATTGTCCACAATTGCCCTTATCACATCTTTGACATCATAAGGCAGAGTCGGATCCTCGGGGACAATCTTATTAATATCATATTCAGGTTTCGGTTCACCGGGTTCAAACATTCTGGCTTTCTGCCCATTATTCCAGGGTATAAAAGTGATAAGTTTTTTGATCTGATCAAAACACTCCTCCTCGCTCAAAGCAAAGAAGTGAGCATTACCTGTTATTTCACTATGCACTCTGGCACCTCCGAGATCTTCCATCGAGATTTCTTCTCCAAGGACAGTTTTTATCACCTCGGGTCCGGTGATAAACATTTTTGAAATATTGTCAACTACAAATACAAAATCGGTAAGAGCAGGTGAATAAACGGCACCACCGGCACACGGTCCGAGGATAACCGAAAGTTGTGGAATGACACCACTGGATATAGTGTTACGGAAGAAAATTTCACCATAACCGGCAAGCGAGTTAACGCCTTCCTGGATCCGAGCACCGCCTGAATCGTTAATCCCGATAAGTGGCATTCTCATCTTAAGGGCGTGATCCATAATTTTGGTAATCTTTCGCGAATGCATCAATCCCAGTGACCCTCCGGCAACTGTAAAATCCTGAGCAAAAATGGCAACAGGAGCACCATAAATAGTCCCGGAACCGATAATTACACCATCGCTTGGCAGCGACTTCTTATCCATATCAAAATCACGTGCATCGTGCTCAACAAATAAGTCATACTCATTGAAGGAATTTTCGTCAAGTAATGCCATAATGCGTTCTCGGGCCGTTCGTTTCCCCATAGCTTTCTGCTTCTCAATAGCCTGTTCTCCTCCGCCAAGAAGAATCTTCTCACGTTTTTCCTGTAGTTCACGTATCTTTTTATTGACTGGCATATAAATCGGTTTTAATTATCCGTTATGAATCTTTTTCTATTATGAGAGCTCAATTTCCGGGTACAATTTTAAGGAAATTGTACGAGTTATAACCTATTTCGGGGCCAATTTATAAAGCACAAGACCTATTACTGAATAAATGATGTTTGGGATCCACATCGCCAGCATTGGGCCAAGGTTACCTTTGAGACAGAATTGTGAAGCAAACTGTAAAAAAAGAATATAGGAAAAACTAAGTCCAAGACCAATTCCGATATTCATACCGATGCCTCCCCTTATCTTTCTCGATGATAAGGTGACACCGATAAGTGTAAGTACAAAAACAGCAAAGGGATTAGCAAACCGTCTGTATTTTTCAATAAGGAAAAGCTTAAGTTCATCCGATCCCTGGAGCCGTAGGAGTTTGATATAATTATCGAGCTCACGTGACGTCATGGTTCCCACAAAACTGGGGTCCCTGGAAAAATCACCGGGTTTTATCGTCAGAGAAGTATCAATCTGCTTACCCTTCGTGATAATCTCCTCATTTCCTTTTATTTCGCGGATATAATAATTAAGTGCAGTCCACTTATGTTTGACAGTATCATAAATTACTGAAGTGGCTGATAGTTTCGATATGAGTTTTCCACTATCAATTTTCTCTATTGTGAAATTCTGTCCTCTCTGACTCAGAGGATTGAAGGTTCCCATATAGACTAAAATATCTTTAAAAACCTGCCTATGAATATTTTCTACTGTTACTCTTTTGCTGGATGAATGATAGTACTTATCTTCAAAATCCATCCTTATGAGGTTCGATTTGGGGATAACAAAATTAGTAAGAACGAAAGTAAATGTCGCTATGATAAAAGCTGAAAGAAAATACGGCCACATTATCCTCCGGAAACTCATTCCACTGTTCAGAATCGCAATTATCTCCATGCTTACCGCCATTTTAGAAGTGAAGAAAATAACGGCAATGAAGACAAACAACGGTGCAAAAAGCATAGCGAAATATGGAATGAAATTCATGTAATAGTCAAATATAATCGCCTTCACAGGAGCCTGCTTCTCCATGAAGTTATCGATTTTTTCTGCGAAATCAAATACAACAGCAATTGTCAATATCAATATAAGACAAAAGAAGAAGGTACCAAGAAACTTCCTGATAATATAAGTATCTATAAGTTTGGGCTTCAGAAAACCTATAGCCTCTCTGAAAGCTTTTTTATCATCAAGTATTTCCATTTTTTAAAATTACCTTCTGCAATTTTTTTTCGTGCTTCATCAACCAGCTTCAGATAAAAGGCCAGGTTATGAATACTTGCAATCTGAGCTCCGAGGTTTTCACCTGACATAACAAGGTGCCTGAGATATGCCTTCGAATAACATAGACTTACTGCTGACGGGCCATCAGAATCTATCGGACTGAAATCATCCATCCATTTTCTGTTCCTTATATTGATAGTCCCCTCACCGGTAAACAGCATTCCGTTTCTTCCGTTGCGTGTTGGCATAACACAATCGAACATGTCAATGCCTCTTTCTATCGATTCAAGGATATTGACCGGAGTACCGACTCCCATAAGATAACGTGGTTTCTCATCAGGAAGTATCTCATTTACAATCTCTATAATCCTGTACATCTCATCCGCAGGTTCTCCGACAGACAACCCTCCGATTGCATTTCCGCCCAGTCCTGCAGAAGCTGTTTTTTCAGCTGATTCTTTTCTCAGATCATCAAATGTTCCCCCCTGAACGATCGGAAAGAGTAACTGTTCGTTACCCCATAAAGGGTCCGTTTCATTATACCTTACAACTGCCCTGTCGAGCCAGTGATGTGTAAGTGCAACTGATTTTTTGGCATAGTTATAGGAACATGGCCATGGAGCACACTCATCGAACGCCATCATTATATCTGCACCTATAATACGTTGAATGTCAACTGTATTTTCAGGAGTAAAGAGATGCTTCGATCCA
Source organism: Bacteroidales bacterium (assembly GCA_003141715.1). GTDB lineage: Bacteria > Bacteroidota > Bacteroidia > Bacteroidales > VadinHA17 > LD21. The sequence goes on from PLNF01000022.1 coordinate 58,920, forward strand.
TCAATATGTGATCTGAACATTGCTCCTTCATCAGTTAGCTTTCTGTTCCCCGTTAACGAGAAGACCTGATAGCCTCCGCTGTCAGTCAGGATCGGACGCTCCCATGACATAAAATGATGAAGCCCCCCTACTGCCTTAAGTATCTCAGTTCCTGGACGCAGATAAAGGTGATATGTATTCCCAAGTATAATTTTTGCATTAATATCCTCTGTCAGATCACGCTGCAAAATACCTTTTACCGTGCCACCTGTCCCCACAGGCATGAATATCGGAGTAGGGATATCTCCATGCGGCGTTTTCAGAATGCCTGTACGCGCCTTTGATTCCGTATCCCTGCTCTCAATTACAAACATATAGTAAAACTTCTTTTCCCGAAGCTCAAAGGTAATTTTTCCATACGGCTTATAAAATTATAAGGAATTATTGTTGTAATTTATTTTTTGCCTTTCCGTTAATCTTATTAATATTGCTGACATATTTGGAAGTCAGATGGCCGACCACAAAAATACTTTGCTTTTAGTTATTTTCTGTATCTTTTCATCAACTGCTGTTGTACAGTTATTCTATTATCTTTTCTTTTATCTCTCAGTTTATTTAAAAAGACTTCCTGAAACGAAAAGGACCAGAGAGCCGGTTTCTATAATAATTTGCGCCAGGAACGAAGCAGAAAATCTATGGAACTTTTTACCTACAGTACTGGAACAGGACTATCCCGATTATGAAGTGATTGTTGTAAACGATTGTTCTGAAGACAATTCCTATGAAATACTTGGAAAATATCTGACACAATATCCACATCTTAGAATCTCCACAGTAAACAAAGATCCCAAATTTACACACAATAAAAAATTCGCCCAGTTCATCGGAATAAAAGCAGCAAAGAATGAAATTTTACTCTTTACTGATGCTGATTGTCAGCCAGAATCAGATAAATGGCTTGAAGGTATGACATCACATTTTGATGAGAAAATTAATTTTGTGCTTGGATATGGTGGATACCTCAGAGAGAATGGTTTGCTGAACAAGTATATCCGATACGACAGTATGACTATCGCGATGCAGTACCTGGGTATGGCTATACTCGGTTTACCCTACATGGGTGTCGGAAGGAATCTCGCATACAAGAGGTCGGTTTTTTTCATGAACAAAGGCTTTGGCTCGCATAACCATGTTATATCAGGTGACGATGACCTGTTAGTTAATACCATTGCTACAGGTAAGAATACATCAGTTGAGTTCAGAATGGGAACTCATACCAGGTCGATTCCATGCTCTGACATTAATGAATGGATAAATCAGAAAAAAAGACATCTGACAACTGCTCCATATTACAAATTCAGAGATAAATTCCTCTTAATAGCTGAGCCATTAACAAGAATGCTTTTCTACACATCATTCATTGCACTACTATCCTTCATTTTTCTCTGGCCCTGGGTATTAGCTGTTTTTGGGCTAAGATTAATAACCCAGATTATTGTTTTTACTCTTGTTCAGAAGAAGTTGAATGAACCTGGATTATTAGCTTATTTGTTATTTTTCGATATTTTTTCACCTGTCATCAACAGCGTTATATTTTTAAGTAATATCCGGAGCATATCAGGCAAAAACAAATGGAAATAGGTCACGAATTATCGGACAAAGCCAAAGGCGATCTGTTACTTGTTGAAGAAGCAAAGAAGGGAAATGAAAAAGCTTTTGCCAGCCTGATGAACCGCTACAGGGATTCCATTTATTATATGCTTCTTAAAATGGTGAATAATGCATCTGACGCCGAAGACCTTACTATTGAGGCTTTTGGAAAAGCTTTCAGGAGCATTGATTCATATACACCTAAATTCGCCTTTAGTACATGGCTTTTTAAAATTGCAACAAACAACTGTGTTGATTTCATACGAAAAAAACGACTCTCTCCTACCCCGTTTGATCATCTGCAGGATAATTTAGAAAATGTTACTGTAAACATTCAATCAGACTTGCCCGATCCCGAAGAGTCACTAATTAATCACCAGAAGATAGCAGCGCTTAAAGATATAGTGAACCAGCTAAAACCAAGATATAAGTCACTGATAGAGCTTCGTTACTATAAGGAATACTCTTATGAAGAGATCTCATCAGAGCTCAATCTTCCAATCGGTACCGTAAAAGCACAATTATTCAGGGCTAAAACTTTGTTATATAATATATTAATCAAAACAGGTCACAGATAGTGTCAGAATGCATTTTCAGGTATTTCCCGTTTTTGTCAGATATTCAGAAAGATAAGCTGTCGAAGTTAAAGGTGATATACGACAGATGGAACAGCATAATTAATGTAATATCACGCAAGGATATGGACAATTTTTTTGTTCATCATGTTCTTCATTCACTATCAATAGCAAAGGTCATTAACTTTTTACCAGGCACCAGCATCCTTGATGTCGGGACGGGAGGTGGTTTCCCGGGAATACCACTGGCTATCCTGTTTCCCGATTCTGAATTCACCCTTCTTGACTCAATTGAAAAAAAAATCAAAGTGGTTAGAGCAGTTTCAGATGAACTTGGATTAGAAAATGTGGTCGCGGTTCGTAAACGAATTGAAGAAGAGAATGGTAAGTTTCAGTTCGTTATAAGCAGGGCAGTGACAGGATTCCCCGAATTTGTAACTCTTACTGCAAAAAATATCAGCCGCCATGGAACCAATAGACTGAATAATGGAATATTTTATCTCAAGGGAGGCGATCTGACAGTTGAGTTATCACAGATTAAGAAAAAAGTAACAGTGTGGCAAATTAAGGATTTTTTTGATGAATCTTTTTTTGAAACTAAAGTGATTGTATATCTGCCAGTTTGATTTTTTAAAAAAAAACATCTTCCCGGTTTTTATATTTCAAAAAAGTACTACATTTGCAGTCTCAAATCAGAAGTTAGTTAACAAATATTATTGAAAAGATGAAAAGGACATATCAACCATCAAGAAGGAAGAGAGTAAATAAGCACGGTTTCAGGGAAAGGATGTCGACTCCTAACGGTAGAAGAGTTCTTGCTTCACGCAGAGCAAAAGGCAGGAAGAAACTCTCAGTTTCGCCTGAGCTTAAATTAAAAGGATAACATACATTTTACAATATTTGATTAAAGGTGTCTTCTAAAGGGCGCCTTTTTTGTTTGATATATTTTGATGGAACCGCTCCGCGGTTAATTTGATAAATACTCAGGAATGCGTGAAAATCCCGGAGGGATTCCATCAATAATAGATATGGAATGCATGTGCATTTGTGAACCACGGAGTGGTTCCATAAATATTATGAACATATCTATCTTTGCGCAAAAAACTCTTAATCTTTCCTATTATTCTTACATTTACAGGATTTTTAAATAATAATATGTCCGACCTTCTTACCCATATAAACGATAAGGATCTCCGGGTGATTGCTGATAAGATAACAGGCAATATCCGTATAACTCCTGAAGAAGGTTTGTTCCTTTTTAAAAAAGCTGATCTGTCTCTTCTCGGTCTGCTTGCCGGTATTGTCAGAAGAAGGCACAACGGAAATCTTGCATATTTCAACCGTAATTTTCATATTGAACCAACTAATAAATGTATTTATAATTGCAGGTTCTGTTCTTACCACAAACCTGAGGGTGATCCTGAAAGCTGGGAATACAGTCATAAAGAGATGCTTGACATTGTGAAACGTTTTGACAATAAGGCCGTTACTGAAGTTCATATCGTTGGTGGTGTACATCCTTCATACGACCTTCATTATTGGGGATCGTTAATAAAAGAAATTAAAGAGTACCGGCCTGCCCTCCATATAAAGGCTTTTTCAGCAATTGAACTTGATCATATGATTTCACTTACAGGATGCTCAATTGAAGAAGGATTGACACTTTTAAAAGGATATGGTCTTGATTCTATTCCGGGAGGTGGTGCTGAAATATTCGATGAAGAACTCAGAAAGAAAATCTGCAATGAAAAATCATCGTCTGAGCTATGGCTGAGAATCCATGAAACAGCACACAGACTTGGAATTACATCAAACGCTACTATGCTGTATGGCCATATAGAAACATACTCTCACCGCATTGATCACATGGAAAGACTTCGTATTCTTCAGGATAAAACACATGGATTTAATGCCTTTATCCCATTAAAGTATAAGAAGTCGAACAACAGTATGTCATATCTGGGTGAAGTGAATACAATTGAAGATCTGCGAAACTATGCAGTCTCAAGGATTTATCTTGAGAACTTCCCTCATATCAAGGCATACTGGCCAATGACTGGTAAGGAATGTGCGCAGATGTCTCTCTCTTTTGGTACGGATGATATGGATGGAACAATTGACGATACAACAAGAATCTATTCGATGGCAGGGTCAGAAGAGGGAAATCCGGCGATGAGCTCCGATGAGATATGTACGATGATTCGCCAGTCAGGATTCATTCCGGTAGAAAGAGATTCACTTTATACACCCATTTACTCCCCAACCTCATCAGTTTAAAATCCCAACATCTTATCTTATAATTTTATCAGTACCTTTGCGTTATTACTAATGTTCAATCTGGTTGTATGAGCTTAAAAAACTTTATCCTGAGCAAACTATTTCTTAAGAATCTGGGATTTGCCATTATCATTGTCGTTGGAGCAGTAATGATATTGCTTATCTGGATGAACTTTTATACAAGACATGGGCAGGCGCGGCCTGTTCCCGATTTCGTAGGACTTACAATGGAGCAGACTACGAAACTTGCAAAAAATAGCAGGCTCCGGTATCAGGTAATTGATTCAATTTACACAACAGCCGTTCCTCGTGGCTGTATTGCTGAACAGAATCCTAAACCAGGATTCAAAGTGAAAAAATGGAGGAATGTCGTCCTTACAATCAATGCATTTCATCCGGAAATGGTAGCAATGCCAAATCTTATTGATCTTCCAAAAAGACAGGCAATCTTGCTTGTTGAAAGTTCCGGTCTTGAAATCGGACTCTTAAAATACAGACCCGATCTCTCTATAGATGTTGTTATCGATCAACAATATAACGGGAAGAATATCCACGAAGGAGATTCACTGCAGAAAGGTTCAGTGATCGACCTGATATTGGGGAAAGGATTAAGTAACCAGCGTACTTCTGTTCCTGATCTGTTGGGTATGAAACTTGATCCGGCAAAAAATAAAATTCTTATTTCATCACTTAACCTGGGCTCTTTTGTTTATGACAATACTATAAAAAAAGGTGCAGATACCATTAATGCTTTTGTCTATAAACAGATTCCGGAATTTAAAAACGACGCAACTCTTCAACTCGGATCTGCAATATACCTTTGGCTCACAGTTGATTCAGCAAAACTTAAAGTTGATTCAACCAAAATTGTTTCAGATACAATCCCGGCAATAACAATTTCAGACAAAAAGTCTAACTAACCCGGATGTTAAAAAGGATAATCCTATATATAATATTTCTCAATGCATGCATGGTTAATACTCCTGCACAGGAAGTAGTCACCGGTCTCCAATCAAATTACAGTATCATACATAACTCCGAAAAACGTAAGGGAAATAAAGAATTGACTTCTACTGACACGCTGGTCCTTCCGTTTTTTGATGATTTCTCAGGGCATTCAATATTCCCCGACAATAAGAAATGGACAGACAACTATGTATATATCAATAATACATACTCCGACCGGCAAATCACAGCCGGAATAGCCACTTTCGATGCATTAGACAATTCCGGTAGAATGTACGCGGATGCTTCTTCATCGGGATTTGAAGCTGATCATCTTACATCTCAGCCTATAAATCTGAATTATACCGCATCTGATAATATCTGGCTGAGCTTCTTTTATCAGGCAGGTGGTCTTGGTGACCCACCTGAAGCGAATGACAGTCTGACTCTTCAGTTCTTTTCGCCCGATGAACAAAAATGGTACTCGGTATGGAAAGTTGGAGGCAGCCTTGATCAAAGATTTAAACCAGCCATTATCAGGATTGATGAAGACCGTTTCCTTCAAAAAGGTTTCCAGTTACGGTTCGTTAATTATGCCAGCCTCAGCCCAAACCTCAGTGACCCGTCGATGGTTGGAAATTGTGATATATGGAATGTCGATTATGTTCTTCTTGACAAAAACAGAAACGCCGGAGATACGATATTTGCCGATGTGGCATTCACACTTCCGATCCGCTCATTGCTCAAGAGTCATGAAGCAATGCCTTGGAAACAATTCTTGCAGGTCTATCTGCAGGAAATGGGCTCTTCAATACTTGTTCATTATCGGAATAATGATACAATAACACGAAATATAACCCGTAATTTTGAAATATGGGATGTTTATAATAATTCTCAGGCCTACTCTTTCTCTGCAGGAGCAACGAACATCGCGCCTTTAACTAGTATTGATTATAACGCTAACCTTGTCTATACGTTCAACACAAGCAATAATGATTCAGCTCTTTTCAGGATTACAGCCTCTCTTAAGACAGATAATTTTGATCCTAAGGGAAACGACACATTAGTCTATTATCAGGTTTTTAAAAACTATTTTGCATTCGACGATGGTACATCTGAAGGCGGATATGGTATAAACGGACTTGGCTCCAGAAATGCTATGGTAGCTTACAAATTCGTCTCATACATGCAGGACACTCTTAGAGCAATACAAATATGCTTCAACGACAGCTATCAGCACGCTAATCAAAGAGAATTTGATCTTGTTGTCTGGGACGATAACAATGGGATTCCCGATAACATACTTTATACCAGGGAAGATGTCATGGTTGAACAGGGTGAGGCGATAAATGGTTTTTATAATTACACTATTCCTGAAGGTGTTGCGGTAAATAATATATTTTATGTCGGATGGAGGCAGCGCTCCGAGTCATTTCTTAACGTGGGTTATGATGTTAATACTCCTAATGCCGGCAAACAGTTCTACTGGTTAAACGGTGAATGGAGTAAGTCACAGGTTCCGGGCAGTATAATGATAAGACCTGTTGTAGGTTCTCCACTTTTAATTACATCTGTTCATGACACCTATATTAAGAATAAGAACCTCATGAAAATATGGCCAAACCCGGCAAAGGATTATATCAATATTGACCCGGGGGAATTGCAATTGTCCGGATCATCATATATAACCATAACCGACCTGAATGGACACGAACTTATAAAAGTTCTTTTCAGTGATAAGGTCGATATCTCTTCACTACATGATGGCATGTACTTTTTAGTTATAAATATCAATGGCAGACCTGTTGGATATAACCGGTTTATTAAATCAAGGTAATCACAAAAAATGACAGAAGAAGAATTAGTCGATCAGCAAGAACTCTTTGAACATTACAGGTTTAAGGCAGATCCAGGACAATCACACCTGAGGATTGATAAATTCCTGTCTGACAGGCTGGAGAATTCCTCGAGGACACGTATTCAGAATGCCGCCAATGCCGGGAATATTCTGGTAAATAATAATACGGTTAAACCAAACTATAAGATTAAACCGGGAGATATTGTACAGGTTGTTTTGCCGACACCTCCAAGAGAAATTGAACTTATTCCCGAAAATATCCCTTTGAATATTGTTTATGAAGATGATGATATCCTGGTTGTTAATAAAGAACCGGGTATGGTTGTTCATCCTGCTTATGGCAACTATACCGGAACACTCGTGAATGCTCTGATGTGGCACTTCAGGGACCTGCCTCTTTTTAATACCGGTGAGAGCAGGCCTGGTCTGGTTCACAGGCTGGATAAAAACACTTCCGGGATCCTTGTTATTGCAAAGAATGAATATGCACTTAACAGGCTCTCAAAACAGTTTTATGACCGTACCACCGATAGGAGATATAATGCGCTTATATGGGGTATTCCCGATCCTCAGGAAGGAACTATTACCGGGAATGTCGGCAGGAGTATAAAAGACAGGAAGATTATGCAGGTCTTTAAGGATGATACTGAGGGGAAGACTGCAATAACTCATTATAAGGTTATTGAGGATCTTGGTTATATTTCACTGATTGAATGCAAACTTGAAACCGGACGTACGCATCAGATCCGGGTTCATTTCAGTCATATAAAACATCCTTTATTTAATGATGTGGAGTATGGTGGAAATCAAATACTTAAAGGTACAACATTCACAAAATATCAACAGTTTATTAAAAATTGTTTTAAGATACTGCCACGTCAGGCATTGCATGCAAAATCGCTGGCATTCAATCATCCGGTAACCGGTAAAAGACTCTTCTTTGATTCCAGTCTGCCAGATGATATGATACAGGTAATTGAAAAATGGCGCAAGTATATCTCCGGAAGGGATACTGAAAAATAATATACATTGCATATTGTACAGGGCACAGGACGTGGGGCACAGCGCTCTGAGCTCTGTGCTCTGCGCAAAAATTTACCAGCTTCCGCCGGCGCCACCTCCACCAAAGCTGCCGCCGCCGAATCCACCGAATCCGCCTCCTCCACCACCGCCGCCTGAGAATCCGCCCCAGCTTCCGCTGGAACCACCTCTTCCAGAATTCATCATGCCTAAGAGCATCCAGAATGGTAATCCTCGGGTACTTATATGTTTATTATTAGATCCACCCGAACCCCTGGAAACCATGATGATGATGATGAAAACAATAAATAATATAAGTCCAAAGGGAATGTTTTTACCTGTACTTCTTTTCGCCTTCTGACCATACTGAGCAGCTGAAAATTCCCCTCTTGCCAATGACATAAGGGTACTTGTGGCTTTGTTTAACCCACCATAATAATCTCCATTTCTGAAAGCAGGGAGAATCTCGCGATCAACTATTTCGCTGCATGTTAAATCGGGAATCGCTCCCTCAAGACCATAACCCGGTGCAATTTGTACCTGGCCGTTAGAATCAGCAGTTTTTGGTTTGACCAGTACAAGTACACCATTATTCAGCCCTTTCCGGCCGATACCCCATTTCTCCGCCAGCCGCTGTGCATAATCCGCTTTATCATATCCCCCGAGTGAAGGAACAATAACTATAGCGATCTGAGTAGAAGTGGAATCGTTGAAAGTAACAAGCTTTTGTTCGAGCATACCTGCTTCTTCCACTTTTAGCATCCCGGCAAAATCGTTTACTAACCTTGGTGGAACCGGTCGTTCTGGAATACTCTGTGCAAATAACCCGTCATTAGAAATTGTGCAAAATAAAACCGTAAAGGCCAGCAAATACAAACTTTTCTTTATCATTTTTTTACTCCCCTTTATTTATTGAATGAAATTTCATCGGGCAATTCGTTTACATCATCCTTTCTGTGAGGAAAATGAATTTTAAGGTGTTTCCCGGCGAGTAAAATTCCTTCTGAAAGGCCTTCTGTGAACTTCCCCTCTTTGAAATTCTTTTTAAGCAATTCGCTTATATCATCCCAGAAACCGTCATGAACTTTTGCATTTATCCCGGAGTCCCCAATGATCGCGAATTTTCTGTCTTTTACAGCAAGATAAAACAAAACACCATTGCGTTCAGCGGTTTTATGCATACCCAGCTTTTTGAAAAGCCATGCAGCTCTGTCGAGAACATCACCCTTTAATGTAGATTCGATGTGCACTCTGATTTCGCCCGAAGTTTCCAACTCAGCCTCCCTGACAGATGCAAGAATCTGAGCCTGTTGTTCTTTCGAAAAGAACGATGAAGCTTTCATTATATAATGTATGAATAAATATTAGAATTTAACTTCCGGAGCTTTTTCAGCACCTTTTTCAGCCTCAAAATATGGCTTTATCTGGAATGAAAACATTCCTGCAAGAAAATTTTGAGGAAACTTCCTGATATAAGTATTATAGGTTAAAGCAATATCATTGAATTTTTTTCTTTCAACTGAAATCCTGTTCTCGGTTCCTTCAAGTTCTACCTGAAGATCCCTGAAATTCTGTGTAGCTTTAAGTTGGGGATACTGTTCAACAACAACCATCAGTCTTGACAATGCGGAAGACAGCTGCCCCTGTGCCTGCTGGAACTGTTGCATGTTTGCGGCTGTCATCTTGGTCGGATCAATTGTGACGGATGTAGCTTTCGATCTGGCTTCAATTACCTGAGTAAGTGTAGTTTGTTCAAAATTGGCAGCACCCTTGACAGTATTGACAAAATTTGGTATGAGATCAGATCTGCGCTGATAGGCAGTTTCAACATTGCCCCATTGACTGGTAACAGACTCCTGCATGGTAACCATACCATTGTAAACTTTTGTGCCCCAAAGTACTACGGCTAAAACAATGAGTGCCAGAAAAGCAACTACTATAATCGAAATAAGACAACCTTTTTTCATTTTTATTGATTTTTAAAATTTCCACCAAAGGTAATATATCTGCAGGTTATTTAATGTCTATAAATTAGATTATTTTTGAGATGAAAAATTAAACAAAATATGAAGACTATCGCAATAGCTGCTGGCGGTGACTCCTCTGAGTTTGAGATATCTGTAAAGAGTGCTGAGGAAGTTGGCAAAATCTTATCCTCCAGATATATAGTTTATATTATCATAATCCGGGGAACCAACTGGTACTGGGAAGATCAGAAGGGTCGTTATCATAATATTGATAAGAACGATTTTAGTCTGGCATATAACGACTACAGGATAAAATTCGATGGAGTATTCATTGCAATTCATGGTACACCCGGGGAGAATGGTCTGCTTCAGGGGTACTTCGACATGATGAGTATTCCGTACTCAAGCTGTGGTGCATTCTGCTCTGCCCTTACTTTTAATAAACAGGCATGCAAACTCTTTCTTAAAGAATTTGGGATCACTATGGCTAATGCTGTTCTGATAAGAAAAGGAGAGACTTTTGATCCTGTAAACCTGATCAACCAGACAGGTCTTCCATGTTTTGTTAAACCAAATGACAGTGGTTCCAGCTTTGGTGTCACCAAGGTGAAAAAGAAAGAGGATTTGTTGTCTGCAATTGATACCGCATTTAAAGAGAGCGATGAGGTGCTTATCGAAGCTTTCATGAACGGTCGGGAAGTTGCCTGTGGTGTTGTTAAAACAAAAAGCAAAACGATCGTTCTTCCTGTTACTGAGATTATCAGTAAAAATGAATTTTTTGATTATGAGGCAAAATATACTCCGGGGAAATCTGATGAAATTACCCCGGCTGATATGCCTTTGGAAGTAACAAACGAGATACAAAGAATAAGTAAGTTTGTTTATGATCTCCTTGGATGTAAGGGAATTGTCAGGGTTGATTTTATAGTTATAGGAGAAAAGCCCTTTTTTATTGAGATAAATACTATACCGGGTATGACTAAAGGAAGTCTTGTTCCGAAACAGGCCGCAGCTGCCGGGATATCACTTGAAAAATTATACTCTATGGCTGTTGAGAATATGTTTGACTAATTTTCCTTCGCTAGTTTTAGGGCCGTGGTGGTTGTATAGTACTTCGTAATCATCGCTGGTACCTCCCATTCCGGCAATTTGCCTGCTTTCAGATATTCAAGAAATTTGGCGGTTACCTGACCAAAATGCTCTTCATGACTTACCCTGTACTTTTCAGGAACATTAATCTTGAAGGTGGTAGTGTTAACGGCTACTATCTGAAGACTATCATAAGGCAATGTTTTAACAACTTCTTTTAATTCTGAAGCGAAGTCATTCATTGTTAATCCTTTTATATTTTCGATATACAGTGTCGGCAGAAATTTTTCCTCGGCACCCTGCCTGATGATCAGATCGCATTTAGTTCCGTGCATGACTGAATAGTGCGTATCATCGCCTCCCGGAGGAGCCTGATATTTCCACTCAACAGAAACCTTTGCAAAAATCCCTTTTATCTGATAGACCATTTCTCCGTTTGCAAAAACATTCAGCTTTCCGTCTTTAATATCCTTCTGAAGATAACCGGGAAAATCATCAAACCCGGTAACTCCTTTAAACTCTTCTTTTGAGATAAGGGTTGGCCATCTTTTTGCACTTACCATCTTTATGTCTGAGGGATTCAGAATTTGTTCGGGGAAACATTCCCATTGAACAAGGTCAACAAGATGTGTTGTCACATCGACAATCCCCTCACCCTGTTGCTGAACATCGAAATACCATTCAGGGCGAAGTACGGGACTTCCTGAAACAACCTTGGAGAAATGATGCACACTTATTTTGGTTACAGCGGGTTCTTCTTTACTTCCCGTAGTTAATACACCAAAAACTTTAGCATTTTGTGAAAGCAATTTCTGAAGAATTGTAGTCACCTCATATCTCTCTGTCATAATATCGTATAAGAGAACTCCCTTTTCCCTTGCTGTTTTAAAAGCAGCTTCCAGAGCGGGAAAATCTTCCAGGTGGATTATCATAGGCTTATCTGCCAGCACATTGAGACCGGCACTGATCGATTTCGTAATATATTCGGCCTTTTTCCTGTTATTCCCCGATAAAACCACAACATTGCCTGCTTTTTCAGTAAGCATTTTTTCAAAGAAATCAGGACCGGTATATACTATTTCATTCCATGACGTGGGATTAACTGCTCTGCCGTTATACGATTTGATCCTGCTGAGATGCTGCAAATAATCAGGTCCCTGTGGTGCATAAACATGCACTTCTGGAGAAATCAGATCGTACATGATTTTCTGGACAAGGGCGGCATGAAAATGTCCCGGATCCACTGTGATCAATTTTACCTTATAAGTTTTTTCCATTGAAGAATCTGATTTGATTGGTTGTTTCCTGGTGCCACTTGTTCCACAGGAAGTAATAATCATTATGGAAAATAAAAATATAATTAGTCTTTTCATTGTTTAAAAGTTTCAATTAATCGACTTATGTACTCACCCCCTTTTCTTTAGTGCCTCCTGCCTGTACAAATCAATCGGATCGCATGTACAAACCAGATTACGATCGCCAAAACCATCGTCGATACGTCCGACAGCAGGCCATAACTTATTCTCCACAACCCAATTAAGAGGAAAGGCAGCTTTCTGGCGATCATAGCTATGATTCCAGTCATTTGCCGTAACAACCCTTACGGTATGTGGTGAGTTATGCAAAACATTATCCTCTTTATCTACTTTACCATTCTTTATCTCCTCTATTTCATTCCATATTGATTTCATGGCACTGATAAATTTATCGAGTTCCTGAAGTGACTCTGATTCAGTGGGTTCCACCATCAGGGTTCCATGAACCGGAAATGAAAGAGTCGGTGCATGAAATCCATAATCCATCAACCTCTTAGCTATATCTGCTTCGGTTATCCCTGCTTCTGTTTTAAAATTCCTGCAATCAAGTATCATCTCATGTGCAACAAACCCTTCAGTTCCGGAATATAAAGTCTTAAACCATCCCTTTAGTGATGTTGCTATATAATTGGCATTTAGTATCGCATATTTTGTAGCCTGAGTCAACCCGTATGAACCCATCATCATCACGTAGGCATGAGAAATAGTAAGTATATGCCCGCTTCCGAATGGTGCACCTGCCACAGCAGTTGTACCATGACTTCCTCCTGTTTTAACAAAGTGGTGGGATGGAAGGAACTCCGCAAGTTTGTCATTCGTAAGTATCGGACCCATCCCCGGGCCGCCACCTCCATGAGGTATGGCAAAAGTCTTATGAAGGTTAAGATGACAGATATCTGCGCCGATACGTCCGGGATTTGTAAGCCCGACCTGTGCATTCATATTTGCGCCATCCATGTAAACAAGTCCGCCATTTTCATGGATGATATCTGACATTTCTACTACTGCTGCTTCAAACACACCATGTGTCGAAGGATATGTAATCATAAAACCGGCAAGATTATCTTTATGCTCCTCAGCTTTTTTCTTCAGATCCTCCACACTTATATTACCCTTTTCATCACATTCCACAACAATTATCTGCATACCGGCCATAGCGGCACTTGCAGGGTTTGTTCCATGAGCAGAAGAGGGTATCAAAACTATATTTCTGTTTCCTTCTCCCTTAGTAAGATGATACTCTCGAATTACCATTAGTCCGGTATATTCTCCGGCAGCTCCTGAGTTTGGCTGAAATGAGATTGCTGAAAAACCCGTTATTTCTTTAAGCGCCTCTCCTAATTCATCCATAATCTGATAATAGCCCTGTGCCTGGTCTTTTGGAACGAAAGGATGAATATTTCCAAATTCCGGCCAGCTCATCGCAAACATTGAACTTGCAGGATTAAGCTTCATAGTGCAGGAACCGAGGGAAATCATACAGTGAGTAAGTGAAAAATCTTTTCTTTCGAGCATTTTGATATACCTCATCATCTCAGTCTCGCTATGGTACCTGTTAAAAGCTCCCCCCTCCAGGAAAGATGACTTTCTCAAAAACTTCTCTTCAAGAATTTCACAATGGCAATAAGAGTTGATCCTGACCTTTTCCTTACCTGCTGCCTTCACAAAAATGTTTACGATAGTATCTATTTCTTTTATTGTTGTTATTTCATCAGTGCTTATAACCACAGAATTATCGCCAGAATAATAGAAGTTCATTTCTGCTTCAAGTGCGAGCTTTTTAATAGTTTCTATTGAAACGCCAACACCAGGGATTATTTTTAAGGTATCAAAGAATACAGAATTCAGTTGCCTGAATCCCAGCTCTTTGAGGTTGTAATTTATTGTACATGCCGCATTATGGATATGTTGTGCAATATTTTTCAATCCTTCCGGGCCATGGTACTGAGCGTACATGCCCGACATTGTGGCAAGAAGAGCCTGAGCAGTACAGATATTTGAAGTAGCCCTCTCTCTTTTTATATGCTGTTCACGTGTCTGCAATGCCATCCTTAATGCACTGTTTCCCTGGGCATCAACCGATACTCCGATAATTCTGCCGGGCATACTTCTTTTAAGCTCGTCTTTTGTAGCAAAATATCCTGCATGCGGACCTCCGAAACTCATAGGAAGGCCCATCCTTTGACTTGAACCAACAACAATATCAGCACCCCACTCTCCCGGAGGAGTCAGAAGAACAAGGCTCATCAGATCAGCTGCCACTCCTACAAGAGCTCCTGCTGTATGAGCCAGATTAGTAAATGATTTATAGTCTCTTAACTCACCTGAAGCGGCTGGATATTGTACAAAAGACCCGAAGTAAGATTCATCAAAAGTAACTGTAGTGTATTTTCCTGTAACAAGCTCAATTCCAAGTGGCTTTGAACGTGTTTTTATCACATCTAAAGTTTGAGGGAAAATATCGTCATCAACAAAAAATTTATTAGCACCGGCCTTCACTGAAGCTCTCGACCGGGCATTAAACATCATTATCATAGCTTCTGCAGCTGCTGTTGACTCATCGAGCAATGAGGCATTGGCAATCTCCATACCGGTGAGTTCAATGATCATAGTCTGAAAATTCAGTAATGCTTCGAGACGACCTTGCGAGATTTCAGCCTGATAAGGAGTGTAAGATGTGTACCACGAAGGATTTTCAAGAACATTCCTGATAATTACCGACAGAAGAGCAACACCATAATACCCCTGACCGATGAATGAACGGAACATTTTGTTTTTCTGACCGAGAGATTTAATATGATTAAGATATTCAAATTCACTCATTGCTTCCGGAAGTCTTAGCGGCATTTTGAGCATGATAGATCGGGGAACGGTTTTTTCAATCAGCTCTTCAAGTGAATTAACGCCTATAGTCTTCAACATCTGTGGCAATTCATGATCGCGTGGTCCATTATGTCGGTTAACAAATTTATCTGATGTCATATATTCTGTTTTAATTGATCAAAATAATATTAGTAAGAAGTGAGAAATTAAGAATGATAATTATAAGAATTTGATTACAAAATTAACAGGATATTAATCACGTAAAATATGGGTTGGAATTCATTTCCCGTTCGATTGTTGTTTCATTTCCATGACCAGGATATACGATAGTTGAAGGAGGAAGAACAAATAATTTGTTCCTTATGCTTCCTATAAGTGTGTCATAATCACCATCAGGAAGGTCGGTTCTTCCAATACTTCCGGCGAAGAGAGCATCACCTGTAAAAACACAATTGTTTTTTTCACTGTAGAAGGCAAGGCTTCCGGAAGTATGACCAGGGACATGAAGTGCAACAAGTTCTGTCGTTCCGAAAGTAACCATCTGATTATCTGCTATGAAGCCAGCAGGTTCGGGCGGATTATCCATTGTCAGGCCAAAAAACATAGCGTGCTGGCTTGCATTTTTTCTGTTCATCTCATCAAATTCACTTGAAAAAGTTCTCAGACCATACTTTTCGAGAACAAACCTGTTTCCAAAAACGTGATCAAGGTGGCAATGTGTATTTAATAGTAACACCGGATTAATACTTTTATCCTTTATGAAATCTTCAAGTCTTTCATATTCCTGCTTATCGTAGCAGCCGCAATCAATTATTGCACAATCACCCGAGTCATCAACTAGTATATAGGTGTTTACCTCAATTGGGGAAAAAACAAGATTATAAATTTTCATAATAAATTATTTTCCATTTACAGTTCCTTTAAGCATAGGTACAAAAACAAAATTTCCATGTTCGGACTGCTCGAAACCATCAGGTCCGGTACGTTCCACAACAGTCATAACCTGCGAATTGGAATCACCAAGAGGTACAACCAGCCGTCCTCCGGTTTTAAGTTGTTGAAGGAGTACCTCAGGGACCTCAGCGACAGCGGCAGTGATAATAATACCATCAAATGGGCCATACTGGGGCATACCGTCATATCCATCACCATAAAAAAAATCTGCAGAATAGCCTAGTGAAGTAAAAATACTCTGAGCTTTTACAAAAAGCTCTCTGAAACGCTCGATAGTATAAACTTTTGCTCCCATCTCGGCAAGTATCGCTGCCTGATAACCCGACCCGGTCCCAATTTCAAGAATTTTATCCCTTCTTTTCACTCTTAGCAAAGAAGATTGCACAGCAACTGTATAAGGCTGTGATATTGTCTGACCCGATGTAATTGGGAAAGCTTTATCAACATACGCATGAATGAGAAATGCAGGGTCCATAAAGAGATGCCGTGGAACCGTATCAATGGCTCTCAGTACCTCTTCATCCGAAATCCCTTTCTGCCGGAGCTCTGCCACAAGTTTTTTTCGCTTTCCTTTTGCTTCAAATGTATCAGTCATATGATCTTCCGGATCAATATTTTATTTCCGACAAAAATATAAAAAATGAGGACAGTAACCGTCTGAAGTTGTACTCATTTCTTAAGTAACCCCAATGAGCTTTTAATATTACTCCAGATTAAATCTTGCTATGGGTTTATACACCGGTCCTGATTGAAGGAGGATGCTTTCGTAAAGGATAACCTCGGTTACCGGGATTATTTGTATTTCAGAATTTTGATATTGTTCAATTAAGGCTTTAAGTGTCTGCTTGTCATTAAGATGTTTTATTCGTCCGATTGTCAGATGAGGATTAAAAGGACGCTCCTCCAGCTTAATGTTCAATTCCTTCAGTCCATTCATAATAATTTCATTAAGATGCATCAATTTTTCAGATGGTTCAATACCGGTCCAGATAATACGTGGATCGCTCAGATTTCTGAAAATACCCGAACCATTGAGAATTAGTTCAAATCTCCCGGTTCCATTGCATTTTTCCTTCAACATTGAACTGATAGCTTTTATCATTTTCTCCTCTGTATCGCCCAGGAAGGCAAGAGTAATATGGATATTGTCGGGACTTGTCCATTTAATTATGTCTTTACTCAGACCAGATTTAAGTGACGAGATCATCTTTAAAAGAGTCTCTCCAGCCTCAACTTTCAATGCGATAAAAATGCGTTTCATTTTATCAATTCTGTTCACGGATTTTACTTATAGCCTTCCTGCATCAATTTCCAGGATGATTGATTCGATAAGCGCATCATCACCGTATGGATCATATTCTTCTTTAAGGTTTGTCCCGAAAATACGGGCAATCCCCTGCCAGAAAGCGGCGGCAAGCTTTCCATGGTAATCTTTTATAAGCATATATGATGTATTCTGCGTCTCCCTGTCAATCAGTTTAATAAGCAAGCGACCCTGAGTGATTGTCATATCCCGTATGTCGCCTTCATAATCTGCAAAAACATCCTTTTCCACCTTTTTCAAATAATTTTTACGTTCCTTATCACTTTTGATATTATTCATATCCTCGTTTATCTTGGCTAACCTGTTCCTCACTATTAATGCATAAGGATAAACTTTCTTCAGGTTATAGACAAGTCTATCGTATTTACGAAAATCGCTTTTTTTAGGGAATTTGGCGTGGGCATAGACAGTCACTTCTTTTATTTCAACTTCCGGCAATGTCACACCATTTCTTTTCACGTTCTGCAGCAGGTAAGATCTTCCCTGCAGAGTATCATTCCTCTGTTTTAATGAATCAATCTGTCCCGTGGAATCAGCGACATAAAGAAAGAATACCAGTATTGCGGATATTAATCTCACGAACAAATTTTCTGCAAATGTATCAAATTCCGGGCCACATCTTATTATCCATTGAGGTGCTTTTATGGATCAGAAAATCAGGAAAACCTTAATTCCGGTTTGTATTGCACCTTTTAAAAAGTACTTTTGTTAAAAGTATTTTTATGGCATTCTCAGTGGAAGATCTCGACGATCAGAAACGATTCAGATTATTTCTGACTATTCCTTACAAGAACCTGATTCAGTTTGTATTTGAGTATTTGAAGAAAAAATCAGGACTTATGTTTCTCTTCTGGATTCTTTGTCTTTTATTTCTGTGCATTACAATTTTTATAAGGATAAAAGTTGCAGGAAACTTCCCGATAACTCACATTCTATTTCACTCTGTGATCGGGCTGATAATTCTGCCGTTAATCTGCATTCCGTTGCATGAACTATTGCATGTTATACCTTATTACTTTTCCGGAGCAAAAAATATCAGAGTTGGAATGGATCTTAAACAGTATCTCTTTTATGTGACAGCTCACAGGTATGTTGCCACATCACTTCAGTTCCGGATTGTGGCATGGACACCTTTCCTTATCATAAGTTCAGGGCTGACACTTCTTATCTTACTTCTGCCCGGTTTATGGAAATGGAGTCTTTCGCTCTTCCTGTTCGCCCATGCAACAATGTGTGCAGGCGATTTTGCATTACTAAATTTGTACTATCTGAACAGAGATAAAAAGATCTACACCTGGGATGATCTGGATAAAAAAGAGGCAAACTTTTATGAAGAACTAAGTTGAAAGGTTGAATAGTTGAGTCCTATTTTAAAATCTCTTTTGCCAGTTTCAGTATATCATCCTCTTTAACAATAGGTTTGATTCTGAAAGAGTATTCATATTTTTTATCAAGCAACCGGTATTTTGGATGAATTAGTGCACCCCATGAATTATCACCTCCTACACCCATCTGCCCCAAATCAACATTCAGGTTTACCAGGTCGCGTGGCTTAACATCAATAGTATGAGTATTTGCGGTTTTCGCATCTTTCCTGTATTGTGATAGTTTTCCCGGAGATTCAAAATCATCATGAATATTATTGAGAGCAGCAAAACAGATTAAAGGATCTCCGCTAACAAGGATCCCACTTCCATTGTCGTTTGTCAGGGTAAGCCATCTTGTTTCGGTCTTGTAACCATTTTCCTGAGGCCTGATATAAGGAGTATACTGGTCGGCAACAGTGCTTTCATAGAGACCAACATCAGCTGAAGTCTTCCTGTCAACATAATTCTCATGAGGTCCACGTCCGAGCCATTTCAGATTGGTAAACTCCTCAGGAAGCTGCATCTGCATTCCCATTCTCGGAATCTCCGGAATGTTGTCGGATAATTTTGAGAACTGATTTTTAATCACTACATCAGCCGATCCATAAATGGTGAATGTTGTTGCATACCCACCTATCTTCTTCCCACTCTCATCCGGAATGTCATAATTAAAAGTAGCCACTACCTTTCCTAATTCAGGCTGACTGATATTCGCTTTAGTCACAACTGTTCTTTCACCGGCCTTTTTCCAAACCCCAAGCAACTTATCCATGTCGTAACCATAGTCGTTATCAGTAGGTGGTCTCCAGAAATCAGGTTCCGGACCTTTTTTGATAATTTCTTTCCCTTTGTAATTGAATGATGTCAATCTACCGGTACCCAGATCAAAAATTATCTTCATGTCAACTCCGCTTACTTCCAGTTTCTTATCAATAGTCTTCGTTTGGAGAACAGCAAGTTTATCCTCTTTCGTAATAACAGGCTTCCCTTCTACAGGCAATTTAAACTGTGCAGTAGCATAAACATGATCTTCCGGCACATAATTCCATTCATCACTCCTTGAAAACCTCATATTAAGAAAATACTCAGCTCCCGGAATAGGATCTATCTTTTTAAGAGGTAACAGGAAAGCTATTTCTACTTTAGGCCTGAAGTCAGGAAGCGGAATTTTTCCGGATTGCACTACTTTCCCGTCTGATACAACATCCCAATCAAAATTAAACTCTGACAAGTTAGTAAAATCATATTTATTCTTAATTTTTATCATCCCTGTTTTGAGGTCAACCGGCTCAAAACCAATATACTGATAAACCTTATTTACTTCAAACAGACCAGGATGTGGCGTTCTGTCGGGCCATACGAGGCCGTTAATGTTAAAGTTCCCATCGCTGGGGATACCTTCCTCACCATAATCACCACCATATGTCCAGTATTTTTCACCATTTTCATTCGTCTTAAGAAATCCCTGGTCAACCCAATCCCATATAAATCCACCCTGCAATTTTGGATATTTTTCTATGACATCCCAATAATCCTGGAGATTACCTGTTGAATTGCCCATTGCATGAGCATACTCACACATTATCAT